>JBGSRM010000013.1:0-16294 GCA_041737575.1 Akkermansiaceae bacterium | reverse complement strand
GATGGCGTAGAGGAAGAGGAAGTCGTAGCGGGAGAGGGGGATGTCAGGGTAGTAGAAGTGTGTGATGAGGATGGCGGCGAGGAGGAGTGCGCCGAAGATGCAGGCCCATGCTTGTTTGAGGCCGAACCAGAGGAATTCGTGGAGGAGGGGGTGGTTTTGGGAGAGGGGGAGGAGGGATTTTTCGAGGAGGGTCATGGGGTTGGTGCCGAGTGCCGAGTGATCAGTGTATAGCTGCTGACTGTGTTCGGGGCTTTTGCGGCATGGTTGTTGGGAGAAATTATTTTTGCGCTATTTGGTCGGGGGTTTTCTGAGGAGATGTTTTGCGAGGTCGATGATTCCGGCGGTTTTTAGGGTGGGATCGATGTAGGCGTGTAGGACGTGGAAGAGGAAGTAGTAGAAGCGGCAAGATGCCCAGACACAGATGATGAGCAGGAGAGTTTCTTGCCACCACGGGAGATAGGCGATCAACTGGAGGGTGGCGGAGAGGAGTGACAAGAATGCGAAGAGGATGCCTTTGGCGATGATCCAGGTTTTGCTTTTTAGGTCAGGACCCATGGGGTGGAATCGGGGGGCTGGAATCCCCCCTAACGGCCTGGGGCGGGACTCCCCAGCCACGTTGTTATTTTTGGCGGGCGTTGGCTTTTAGGCGGAGGGCGTTTAGGGCGATGAAGCCGGTGGCATCGTCCTGGTTGTAGGCTTGTTCCTGGCCGCCTTCCATGGTGGCGATGGCTTCGCTGTAGAGGCTGTGGGGGGAGCGGCGACCGGCTTGCATGACGTTGCCTTTGTAGAGTTTTACGCGGACTTCGCCGGAGACGGTTTTTTGTGATTCGGTGACGAGGGCCTGGATGGCTTCGCGTTCCGGGGCGAACCAGAAGCCGTTGTAAACGAGGTGGGCGTATTTGGGGATGAGGGTGTCGCGGGTGAGTTGCAGTTCGCGGTCGATGACGAGGGTTTCGAGGTCGCGGTGTGCGGCCATGAGGATGGTGCCGCCGGGGGTTTCGTAGATGCCGCGGGATTTCATGCCGACGAAGCGGTTTTCCACGATGTCGACACGGCCGATGCCGTGTTTGCCGCCGAGGGCGTTGAGGACGCGCATGACGCCGTAGGGGGAGAGGAGGGTGTAGCCGTCATTTTCGCCGGTGGGTTGGACGTCGCCGAGTGTGGCGATGAGTTCGGTGAGGCCTTCGGTTTGGAGGCCGATGACGTTTCCTTTTTCAAAGAGGAGCTGGAGGTATTGTGGTTTGTCCGGGGCATCTTCCGGGGAGACGGAGAGGACGTACATGTCGCGGTCTGCCTCGCCGGTGGCATCGTGCCAGATGTCTTCGAGGGCGCCGGCTTCGAAGGAGATGTGGAGGAGGTTGCGATCCATGGAGTAGGGTTTTTTCATGGAGGCTTTGATGGGGATGTTGTTGGCCTCGGCGTAGGCGATCATTTCCGCGCGGCCGGGGAATTGTTTGCGGAATTCGGCGTCGCGCCATGGGGCGATGACTTTGATGTCCGGGGCGAGGGAGGCGGCGGAAAGTTCGAAGCGGACTTGGTCGTTGCCTTTGCCGGTGGCGCCGTGGGCGATGGCGTCAGCACCTTCGGCGAGGGCGACTTTGATCATTCCTTTGGCGATGCAGGGGCGTGCGATGGAGGTTCCGAGGAAGTAGCGGCCTTCGTAGAGGGCGTTGGCTTGGAACATGGGGAAGATGAAGTCGCGTGCGAATTCTTCTTTTTGGTCGTCGATGTAGCATTTGGAAGCGCCGGTGGAGAGGGCTTTGGCTTCGAGGCCGTCGAGTTCGTCGCCTTGTCCGCAATCTGAGCAGTAGGCGATGATCTCCGCGTTGTATTTTTCTTTGAGCCAGAGGAGGAGGACGGAGGTGTCAAGACCACCGGAGTATGCGACGACGATTTTCATAGATTTTAAATTTCAAATTCTAAACTTCAAACTTCAAACTTCAAGGAAGAGGAGATGCGGGCGGGAGGTTAGGTGAGGGAGTGGGGGTGGGAAAGTCTTAAAGTCTTAAAGTCTGAAGGTCGGGAAGAGGGATTGATGATTGATGATTGATGATTGATGATTGATGATTGATGATTTTTGATTTTTGATTTTTGATTTTTGATTTTTGATTTTTGATTTTGGGTGTGAAAAAGCCGGAAGTCCTTGGGGGGAGATCCGGCGTTTTTGGGAGGGGTTGGGTTTTTGAAGGGGTATCAGCTTTCGCTGGTTTCTTCGGTTGTTGGTTCGGTTTGCGTGGTGGCTTTTTTGGCGGCCTTTTTGGCAGGAGCTTTTTTGGCGGCTTTTTTGGCGACCTTTTTGGCTGTTGCCGGAGCGTCCGCTGCCTTGGTAGTTACTTTGGCTACTTTGGTTTTGGGGGAGGAGTCCGCCGAGCTTGACTTGTTCCTTTTTGCGTTTCAGGTAGTCGACGCGGCGGCGGCGTTTGATGATTTTGTTTGATTGCTGTCCCATGGTTGCTGGACACTGGCTAGGGCAGCGGAGGGGCTGTATCAAGCTGAATTTAAAATTCCTTACGATCTGTGATTTCCACTGAAGCGATTTTGATACGGATGAGCAGGCTGACAGAGACGAGTTTGATCGTGAGCTGGTTCAGTGAGGGGGAGGGTTTGGTGAAGACCGTGGCGAAGGGTGCGTTGAGGCCGAGGAGTGTGTTTGCGGGGAAGTTGGATTTATTTTTCACGGGTCAGATCGAGGTGGTGCGGGCGCGGAAGGGTGATTTGCATGTGTTGCGGGAGGTGGTTGTGAGTGATTGGCGGGAGGGATTGAGGAGGGGATATATGAGTACGTTGATGGCGGGGTATTTCTGCCGGTTGGTGGAGATGGGGTTTGAGTTACAGCATGGGGATGGGGGTGCGTATGATTTATTGAGGCGGGGATTGGATTTTTTGGAGAAGGAGGATGCGAGTATGAGGGCGTTGTTGCATTTTGAGGGGAGTATGGCGGAGATCCTGGGAATTTCGACGGGGCGGGGGGATGCGGCGAGGGTTTTGGGGGAGCATTTGGGGGGGATGCCGGGGGTGAGGAAGGAAATAATGGACAGGTTGGGGGTTGGATGAGATTTCCTCTAGTCAAGAGGGTGGGGGATGGTTTAATCAAGAGGACGACTGACACTACTATGGACTCCCCCACTGCTACATTTATACAGATCATGCGCGACCGTGTGACATCGTTGCGCGAAGACGGAAACTTGGATGAGGCGTTGCATGCGTCGAATGCGAGTATTGAGAAGTGCCAGAGTTTACTGAGTACGGATTTGGATTCGATTGATGCGTTTGCGTCGGGATTGGAGGAGCGTGCGAGGATTTATCTGGATATGGGGATGTATGCGGAGGCGATTGAGGATGCGAAGCATGCGATCGACCAGTTGGACAATCGTCCGGATCGGTTGGGGCAGGTGGGGCGTTTGTATGCGTTGATGGGGACGTGTTATGATGGGGAGGGGCAGAGTGAGAAGACTTTGGAAGCGTGGGTTAAGGCGAAGAGTTTGTTTGAGGCGCATGAGCCGCCGCTGATGATGGATGTGGCGACGATGGCGAACAATTTGGGATTCTTCGCGAAGGCGGCGGGTGATTTGGATACGGCGGAGGATCATTTCCTGAAGGCGTTGGAGATCATGAATACGGAGGTGGGGACGATGCATGAGGAGACGGCATCGGTATGTAACAATCTGGGAGCGGTTTATTTTGCGGCGGGATATTTCGAGCAGGCGCGGGAGATGCACATGATGGCGTTGGAAGCGCGGCGTGAGTTGTTCGGGGAGAGTCACCCGGATACGGCGCAGTCGCACAATAATCTGGCGTTGGCGATGTTGGAGACGGGAGACCGTGGTTGGGCGCGCCGTCATTTTGAGAAGGCGTTGGCGGGATTTGAGTCGCTGGGTTTGGCGTATGGGGAGGATTTGGAGGCTGTGGCGTCGAATTATTGTGAGTTTTTGAAGACGGAGGGAGAGGGGAGTTTGTCCGAGGTGATTGCGGCGAGGGTGAGGGATGTGTTGGCGGCGCAGTGAGGTTTTATTCCTGATTTTCCGGATTGAGGTTTTCGAGATCTAGATTTTCGGGATCTAGGTTTTCGGGATCTAGTTTTTCTGGTTCGTCTGGTGGGTGGGTTAAGGCGAGTTCTCGGGCTTTTTCGATGAGGTCGAGGGTTTGTTGATCGTTGGGGAAGGCATTGAGGGCTTCGGTGTAGGCTTTGACGGCTTTGTTAGGTTTGTTGATGGCGATGTAGTAGTCGCCGAGATGGGTGGCCATGGGGGAAAGGATGAGGGGAGGGTTGAGCATGGTGGCGGGGCGTTGGCGGTCGGAGGCGGCGCGGAACCAGTTGAATGCGGAGCCGTGGCCTTTTTCGGGGCCGGCGAGGGCGAGGTGTCCGCGGAGTTCGGCGGCGAGGATTTCGAGGGAGAAGAAGGAGCGGCGCCAGTCGTGGTATTCGCCGATGGAGGATGCGGCGACGCGGCGTTTGGACATGGTTTCACCGTGGAAGCTGAGGGCTTCGATGGCTTGGGTGGTTTTTTCGATGTTTTTGGCTTCGAGAAGGGTTTTGGCATCGAGGGCGATTCTCATGCCATCGATCCACCAGTAGAAGAGAGAGTGTTCGCGAAAGGCTTCTGTTTCTTTCGGAGTGGGGAGGGAGGCGAGGGCTTTGGCGGTGTCACCGGGAGCGTTGCGGCGCATGAAGACGCGAGCGGGGAGGGTTTTGGCATCCCAGAGGAGGAGTCTGGTGCCCGGGGCGGAGGGGCGGTTGGGATCGAGGGTGGATCTGGCGATTTTTTCAGCGGAAGCGATGGCGTTGTCGAAGTCGCCTTTTGAGGCGAGGGCAACGACGCGGTATGATTCGGCGCGGATCCATTCAGGGCAGTCGGCGGGAGTGATTTTATTTTCCTTCATCCAGATGGAGTAGAGGCTGGCGGCGCGGGAGAAGGCGGATGAGGCTTTGGTGTGTTCGCCGCAGCGCCATTCGTAGTGGCCTAGGAGGTGAAAGTAGGGGGCGTAGTCGGGGACGAGTTGGCAGAGTTTGCGGGCGAGTTCGAGAGAGGGTTGGAGGTCTGGTGCTTCGGCGCGGATGACGAGGAGGGCGTGGATGGGGAGGGCGCTTTCCGGGTAGCGTTCGATGAGGTCTGAGAGTTTTTTTTCCGCCTCGGCCTGGGAGGGTGTGATGTCGCCGGTGTCGCTGTATCCGCCGCGTCCGAAGAGGGAGGCGAAGATGGTGGCCTGGATATCGTTGGGGAATTTTTCTTCGATTTTACGGAAGGCGGTTTCGGCGCCTTTGGGGCCTTCCTCGATGTATTTGATGAGTGCGTATGCGAAGCCGCGTTCGATTTCGGTACCGTGATTCTCGGTGATGAGGTGGATGAGGCGTTCGGTAGCGGCGAGGCGGTGTGGGTCGGTTTCCGGTGTGGATGAAAGCATAGTCATGACGAGACCCCAGTGAGCCATGAGGCAGTCTGGGTCGGATTGGATGGCGGCGGCGAAGTGGCGTCTGGCCTCGAATTCCCAGCCTCCGTGGAGGTGGTTGATGCCTTGGAGGGTGTGGATTTGAGCGGTTTCGTTGGCGGCGCTGACGGCGGTGACGAGGCCCTTGTGGAAGGTGAAGATGGAGGGGGTGATTTTTTCCGAGACGGCTTTTGGGATGGAATCCGCGATGGAGGGGATTGCGGATTTTTCCGGATCCGGTTTTGGTTGATCTTGTGCGGCGAGGGGGAGTAGGCAGCAGAAGAGGAGTGCGAGTGTCAGGAGTGTCGGCATGGGTGCAGGATGGGGTAAGGGAAATGATTTCCCAAGGAAAATGAAGCTAGCGTGTTGGAGAATATTTGAGGATGGTTTGCGCATGAAGTTAGGAGTAATCGGGTGCGGGAAGATGGCGACGGCTCTGGTCAAGGGTGCGATCGCGGGTGGAGTATTTGAGGCGGGTGAAGTGATGGGTGTGGCGAGAAGCGAGGGGACGCGGTTGCGTTTCCGGGATGCGACGGGTGGGGAGGTGGTTGAGGATATTAAGAAGTTGGTTGAGGAATGTGATGTGATTTTGGTTGCGACGAAGCCGCATGATTTGGATGTGGCGTTGGAGGCGAGTGGTCTTGGGCGAGGTGATTTAGGGGACAAGTTGATTATTTCCGTGGTGGCGGGGGTTGATTTGGAGACGATGGACAGGTTGACGAATGGCGGATGCAGGATTGTGAGGACGATGCCGAACACGCCATCGTTGGTGGGGAAGGGAGCGGCGGCGTTTGTGATGGGGGATCGGTGTGGTGATGAGGAGAGGAGATTGGTGAGGAGTATTTTGGATGCGGTAGGGGTGGCGGTGGAGGTTCCCGAGCGTTTGATGAATGCTGTGACGGGTTTGTCGGGGAGTGGTCCGGCGTTTGTTTATCTTGTGATTGAGGCGTTGGCGGACGGGGGTGTGCGTGCGGGTTTATCGCGAGCGGATGCGATACGATTGGCGGCGCAGACGGTGAGTGGTGCGGCGGAAATGGTTTTGCAGACGGGGGAGCATCCGGCGGTGTTGAAGGATATGGTGGCTTCGCCCGGTGGAACTACGATTGCAGGGTTGGCTTTGCTGGAGGAGGGAGGGGTTCGTTTTGCGTTGATGTCCGCGGTGATGGCTGCGGCGCGCAGGGCAGAGGAACTGGGTAAGGCGTGAATTTTGAAAAAGGAATGGGGGGAAGTGACAATTTCCTCTTTCCCGCTGGCGGAAAGTTTCTATGGTGATTCGCATGACTAGAAATTTCGGACTATCCGCAATGAGTTTGGCGATCTCGATGATGTTGATTTCGTGTGGGAATGATGACGGGGTCATTGGCCTCGCAGGGAATACTCAAGCAGGCACGGAGGCTGGGGAGGCGCTGTATGGAAAAGCGAAGGGGGCTGATGATAGTGGCAATACGAAGAAGGCCGCGAAGCTGTATGAAGAAGTTGCGGATGTGTATCCTATGTCTCCATCGGCCTCGAAGGCGCGGTTGCGTCAGGCGGAGATATTGGAGCAGCAGGGGAAGATTGTGGAATCGTTTGAAGCGTATCAGAAGTTCATCACGCGTTATCAGGGCAGTGGTTCGTATGCGTATGCGTTGGGCAAGCAGGCGGAGATGGCTCATGCGGCGGCGGACGGGAAGGTGAAGTCATCGCGCATGTTCATGAAGCGTGCGGTTTCGAGTGAGAAGGTAATCGAGATGTTGGGGCAGGTAAGGGACAATGCGCCGAGATCGCAGACATCGGCGAAGGCGCAGTTCACGATTGGGCAGGTGCATGAGAGGGAGAAGGATTCCAACGAAGCGATCGCGGCGTATCGCAAGTTGGTAAGGGATCAGCCGGGGAGCGGATATTCGCCTGATGCGTTGTTTCGAGTAGGCGAGATTTTATTGGCTGAGGCGGATCGGGGGAACCGGAATCAGGCGACGCTGGCTTTGGCGGAGGAGGCGTTTAACGATTATTTGATCCAGTATCCGGGTCACTCGAAGAACGGGGAAGCGAGAAGGTTGTTGGGCAATGCGAGGGGACGGGAGGTTTCGCGGTCGTTGGAGATTGCGGAGTATTATGACCGGACGGGTCAGATCGAATCGGCGAAGGTTTATTATAGAGAAGTTTTGAAGAAGATGAATTCCGGTTCCGAATACGACAAGGCGAAGAGCCGGTTGAAGGAGTTGGGGGAATAAACGTTTTATCAGATATTATATGAAGTTTTTGTTTTTGGCGGTGATGAGTCTGGTTTCGGTCTCGTGTGCAGGATATCAGCTCGGGGGTGCGAAGCCTCCATCACTCGCGGGGGTGAAGACGATCTGCGTGACTACCTTCGAGAATGGAACTTTGCATCCGCGAGCGGAGGCATTGGCGACTTCCGCGGTAGGTGGTGCGATTGTTCAGGATGGGACTTACCGGATCGCGGGCAGGGCGGATGCGGATGCGGTATTGGAGGGCAAGGTGATGGGTATCGAGTATAATCCGTTGAGGAGTTCCAATCTGGATTCGCTGGTTGCGGAGGAGTTGACGAATACGGTGACGATTTCCTGGAATTTGTTAGATGCAAGGGATAACACGAAGGTTCTGGCGAGTGGGACGTCCAGTGCGACGAGTAGTTTTTTCGTGGATTCAAATCTTCAAACCGCGAGAAACAATGCGTTGGTGGATGCGTTCGAGCGTGTTGCGGTGAGGTTGGTATCCAAGCTTGCATCGGGTTATTGAGAAGGGGTAGGGACCGTTCTTTGATTTGTTAGAAAAAAGGGATATTGATTTCGAGAAAACAAGAAAATGAAGCCTGATTTTGAAGATCCCAATAATCATGTTCCGGAGATTACTCCAGAGGATGACTGGGCGGATGTGGGCGATGTTACCCATGCAACAGGAAGTCATTTGCCACCACGCAGGGCGCAGGGTGATCTGCCATCCGGGCGGGATATACAGGTGTTGCAGGTTCACATCACAGGCGAGAGACAAAGATCTGAAAATGAGGACGCAGTGGAGGTTTTGGAGGCGGAGGAGGATGATTTTTTCAGGGTAGACAGGAAGCGAGATGTTGAGGGCGAGGTTGACGAGAAAGTGCCGGTGAAACCGAAGCGGAGCAGGAAGACTGCCGAGAAGAAGCAGCCAGTTAGGAAAGAAACGGGTGAGCAGAAAACGAAGGGAGGGCGGAGTGGATCGAGGAAGAAAGCGGTCGAAGAGAAGAGGGATGTTGAAGGTGGGGAATCATCGGAAGATGATTCCAAGATTGTATTGCCTGTTAGAGAAGGAGGGAGAGGAGGAGCGGTGCGGGTGAATACGATTGGAGAGGAGCAGGAAGTGCATGTGGTGCAGCCTCTATTTCATAGTGAGAAGAAGGCGGCTGATGCTGTATTGGCTGCGGATTCCAACAAAGGATTGAAGCGCAAGCGCAAGCGATTTTCACGAGGGCAGAGCGATTTATGGGAGGAGAGAAAAACTCCATCCACGTATCGTTGGCTGTTGTTGAGCGGGGTGGGGATTTTAATTACGGTTGTTCTTGCTGTAGCACTCAGTCAGCGTGTGCGTGAAAAAGACAAGGGTAATGAGGAATCGGTTTTCAGCAAGTTGGAGCCAAGTAAAGCGATTGAGGCAGTGGATGACGTTGAAGCGGCGAATCTGAGGAAATTTGAGGAAAGTCATGCGAAAGCGCGTGAGATTTACGGGGCGTATCTGAGTGTGAAAACCCCGTTGGAGATGAAGGGAATGCTTTATGATGCGGAACGGATTTTGCCGCTTTTGGAGAAGGATTGGAAGCCGGTTGCAGTGCGAGAGAATTGGACACCGAGTGAAAAAAGTAGCTGGAATTTGATGGAAAGTGGAAGTTTCCAATACGCAATCTTGTCGGGTCTTGGTCCTGATTTCGAGCAGTTTAAGGCCTATTTCCGTCTGGAAGAGAATGGGATACGGCTCGATTGGAAAGCGACTACGGGTTACGGGAGCGCGTCATTCGAGGAACTTAGGGAAGGTAAGGGAGATGCGAGTGAGATACGTGCGATCGTATCCAAGGCGGATTTTTTCACCTTTGCGTTGCCTGAGAACAGATACAGGAGTTATCGCCTGGTTTCGCCCGATGGTGAGTTCACCGTATGGGGATATACGAACATAGGCAGCAGCATTGAGGAGAAAATGAGCCGACTATTCGAGCCGGGAGAGATTACGGGCGAGGTTCGTACGGAGAACCTACTGACAGTTACTTTAAGTCGCGGATCAGAGGCTTCTTTGGCAAATCAATGGATGATCGATGAAATTAAAAGTGAAAGTTGGATTGATTAAAGCAAGGTGAAGGTGGCAGCAGATAATTTTTTCAGGTATCATTGTGGACATTGCGGGAGTATTTTCACTTCGGAGCTTGGACATAATGCCGGGCGGGAATGTCAGGCATGTGGAGTTGTTCCAGTGGTGCGGGATGTATCTCAGGATGAAGCAGGTAAAATGGGGGTTGCCGATTTTGTAAAGGCGGCGGAAGTGATGGATACCGATGGCCGCAGGAAGCTGCGGAAGAAGAAAAAAAACAATGTACTGCTATGGATTGTGATTGGTTGGTCGGTGGTTTTGTTGGGACTGGTGGGTTATCGTTATTGGGATACAAACGAGCGAAGCGGGACAGATGGGAAGGGATCATTGGTAGATAGGATGACGCGAGGCGGGCTTGCCGATGAAACAGTGTCTGTTTTGACAAAGGCGTTGCCTGAATGCCATCGTACGCTTGCGGGTTTTTTGATGGCGGGCACACCGGAAGCGAGAAACCAGTTTGTTCTGAATCCTATCGATGTTGCCGGTAAGATGGCGCTGTATTATGCACGCAATCCATTTCCGAAGGTGGATGTTGCGAAGATTCGCCGAGTGGGTCAGACAGTGGTGCGGGATGGAGAAAATTCCCTGGTGGTTACGCGATGGAAGGAGGGCGTTGAAGGAGGTGCAGAATTTGATGTGGTTTTCCGGGAGGAGGCAGGGAGGTGGAAAATGGATTGGGAGCACTTCAGTCAGTATGGAGATTATCCGTGGGCGCTTTTTCTTTCCGGGGATGGGCCGAGTGAGGGTGAGTTCCGATTGTTGGCAAGGGTTCGCAAGCAATCCGATGAGGTTGAAGAGAGTGGGGCGCGTATTTCGTTTGTTTTGCTGACGCCGATCTGGGGCAAGCCGAATGAAGCGGGGATGGAGTCGCCGGAGTTTCTGGTGGATCGGCGTAGTGATGAGGGGTTGTTGATGGATGCGGCGTTCGAGCGGAGGGGGGAGGGTTTGGCGGTATTTGAGAATGGGTTTGCTTCACTGGAGCCGGTCGGGATGATACGGGTACGTGTGACTGTGAAGAGGACAGAGATCGGAGATAAGCGCCGTTTCAGTCTTGAGAAGGTTCATGCATGTCATTGGGGTACATCGAGCAGTCCTGGATTCGACGTTAAGTCCCTGAAGGAAGATGTATTTGAGAAGTATTGATTGCGCCGTCACTCGATGAGTGAGCGCAGCATGTAGGGGAGTGGGTCGGTATCGGGGAACCAAAGTTGGAAAGCGATGGCACCTTGATGGATGAGGAGGCTGAGTCCGTTGTGGCTGTTGCAGCCTGTCATGCGGGCGGTGGCGAGGAACGGGGTTTCGCTGGGTTTGTAGATGGTATCGTAAGCGCAGTGGCGGGGGAGAAAGCAATCGGCAGGTATGACCGGCGGGTCTTCCATGGATAGGCCGAT
Organism: Akkermansiaceae bacterium; assembly: GCA_041737575.1. Classification (GTDB taxonomy): domain Bacteria; phylum Verrucomicrobiota; class Verrucomicrobiia; order Verrucomicrobiales; family Akkermansiaceae; genus Luteolibacter. The sequence continues at coordinate 5,147 of JBGSRM010000013.1, read as the reverse complement.
GGAGGTGGTCTGAACCAAGAGATCGGCGGAGTGGCAGAATTTTTTCAAGGCAGGATCGTCGAGGGTGAGTGTTGTGATTTTTGTCAGGGGGGAGATGGTGCGGAGTCGGTTTGCGAGGGCTTCGATTTTATCGATGGAACGATTTACGAGTGTGAGTTTAGGAGGTTTGACGAGGGCGCATTGGGTGGCGATGGCTTGTCCGGCTCCGCCGCCGGCACCAAGTATGAGGGTGTGGATTTCACTGCAATCGAGGTGGAAGTCTTGGTCGATAGCACGGAGAAAGCCCGGGCCATCAGTGTTGTGGCCGTGGATGGATTTTTCAGTGAAACAGACGGTATTGACGGCGCCGATGGATTCCGCGTCAGGGGCGACGGATGAGCAGGCGGCCATGGCTTCGAATTTATGAGGAACTGTGATGTTACAGCCGATGAAGTTGAGTTCTCTCATGAGTGCGAAGGCCTGCGGGATTTCACCGGGCAGGACTTCGAGGCGTATGTAGGATGCGTTTATGCCGAAGGCATCGAGGGCCGGTTGATGAAGTTTTGGTGATGCCGAATGTGCGACGGGAAAGCCAAGCACGGCGAGTCGGGCGGGTTTGGGAAGCCGGGTTGCTTCGGAGAGATTCGACAGGTTGTAGACCGCTTTCATGTGGGTGACGATTACGGGATTTGTTTCAATGAGTTGAGGCATTGAAGAAGTTGTTGGGCGGACCATTGACCTGGTGCGGTTTCCATGTCGCCGATGAATCCGTAGTTCAACCGGCTACCGAGTTGTGCGCAGAGGAGTCGGGAAACGGGGCCGAGTGAACCCATGCCCATGGATGCGATAGGTATGCCGTGGTTGTTTTTTTGGAAGTGAGCGAGTGCTGAGAGATCCTCGATTCCAGAGAGATGGGCGGCGCATTTGAATACTGAGGCACCAGCGGATTTCGCGAGTTGTGCGTGTTGGACGAGTAAGGATGACGGGGGTAGTTTTTGAAAATCGTGAAAGGAGCCGATCCAAGGGATGTTTCGGGATTTGAGGGTTTTTATGAGATCCGTGTAATCAGGGATGCTGGAAACCTCGATATCGATCAAAGAGGCGGTATCCAGGGAGAGGGAAAGGAGGTGGCGTCTTGTGGAAATTTCCAAATGGAAGGGAGAGCCTTCGTTTTGGCAACGTGCGGTGAAGAGGAGAGGGAAGGGGATGAGGTGGCTCCAAAGGGATGAGCCGTGTGCGGCGATTTCGTGGTGGAGAAGGTCGAGTCGGATTTCCGCGATATCGCATTGTTTGGCGAGGGAATCAGGGGTGGCGTTGCGAAGGGAAAGGGCATCTCCGATGCTTCCGACAACAAGGGGTTTGTTGTTAGGAAAGTGGATGGAGTGTGTTTTCATGGGCGAAGAGATGTGCGAGAGAGAGCGCATCGTCAATCATCCGTCTTAGATTCCAGAAAAATGCAAGCATCTGTTGTTGAGAAATTTTCCGACAATCCAACCTTTTCACTGGTCAAGCCGCCATGAGAGTCACTAGATTGTTTTGAAATCCCGAGAGCTTATGCGAAATTTACGTTTATCTTTTTTAACTACACTGTTCGGAGCCGCGCTGCCTTTGCTTGTCTCGCCCGTATTGGAAGCCCAGGCATACAAGGTTGAGGCGACCAAACCTCAGTTCGATGATCTTCAATCTCCCGTGTTCACCACCGGGGGAAAGGACAAGGGCTTCAAGCCAAAAGACTGGCTGGAAATTGAAGCGGCCTTTACCGTGAAGATGGCACCGGAACCTCCTTCCAAGACGGCTGAGAGAATTTTGGTGAAGTGGTATATCGCGGTTCAACATCCTGACAAGAAGGGCTCTTTTCTATTGCTTACAAAAGATGTGACTCACGTGAACGTGCCTCTGAATGAGGAGATTTTTTCTTCCGTGTATTTGTCTCCCGCGTCGGTGAAGCGATTGACGGGAAGCGACCGGGCCGGCAAGGGTATGGTGGAGCTTGTGGGATATGAGGTTCTTGTGAATGGAGAGAAAGTCGCGATGGAGACGAACAAGAACAAGGTAGGCTGGTGGAACACGGCATCTGATAAAATTTCCCGGAGTGATACCGTGCCGCTTTTGAACAAGATGGAAACGCCATTCGCGCACCTGTGGTGGGATCGCTATGCTGAAATTCAAACAGAGAGTCGTTGAAATCTGAATATTTTCCTGATTATATATCTTGAATCAACTTACCTGACCTTATCGCAATCTAATCTTTTATGGCTGAAACCCAGACGACAGTAGTCCTAAACATAGGTTCCCAACGTATTTGCGTGGCCGTATTCGAGCACTCGAAAAATGGCGGATTGATTTTGAAAGGGTATGAGACCGATACGATTGTGGCGGATCCGGCTTTTGAAGCCTCTAGGGAGTCACAGATTCGAGTGGCGCTGGAGGATATTGCGACGAAGCTGAAAGTAACGAAGTCGAAGATACGCTACGCGATTCCGGGGCAGGCGGTGTTCATGCGATTTGTGAAGTTGCCGCCGATTCAAGAAGACAACATCGAGCAATTGGTGACATTTGAAGCGCAGCAGCATGTTCCGTTTCCGATCAGTGAGGTGGTGTGGGATTATGAATTGATCGAGGGTGGAACGGAAAAAGAGGTGGTGATTGTCGCCATCAAGGGGGATGCGCTGGAAGAGATCAATGACACGGTGAACCAAGCCGGATTCACGACGGCGGAGATCGATGTCGCGCCGATGGCTTTGTATAATGCGTATCGTGCGTCGTATGGTGTGAGTGAGGAATCGGTGTTGTTGATCGACGTCGGAGCCAAGACCAGCAACCTGCTCTACATAGAAGGCAAGCGGTTTTTCACACGCAGCGTGGCGATAGGCGGTTCATCAATCACATCGGCTATCGCGAAGGAGTATCACATTACCTTTGCGGAAGCCGAGTATCAGAAGGTGACAAACGGGTTGGTGGCTCTGGGAGGCGGGCACACGGAGACGATGGATGAGTCTTTGGCGGCTCTGGCGATGGTGATCCGCAACGCCTTATCGAGGTTGCCTGCTGAAATCGCGCGCACGACGAATTACTATAGGAGTCAACATGGCGGAAGCACTCCGAAGCGTGTGTTGCTGGCTGGCGGAGGTGCGAACCTTCCCTACACCTTGGAATTTTTCCAAGAGAAGTTGAATCTACCTGTGGATTTTTTCAATCCGCTGAGCCAGGTCACGATTGGCAAGGGGGTTGATACGGAAGTTCTTCAGCGCGACGCGCATACGATGGGAGAGCTGGTGGGTCTGGGGCTTCGAGGCATAGGCAAATCCAAGATCAATATTGATTTGGTCCCGGAGGCTGTGGAGATGCTTCGTGCTGCGGACCGCCGCAAGCCATTCCTGATCGCGGCGGCTGCGGTATTCATCGCGGGCATGGGTGCTTTCGCGTTGATGAAAAACATGGCCGCATCGAAAACAGAGGATCAGCTGAGGACGATGACGGAGGTGAGAGATGAGCTGGCGCCTTTCCACGCGCGGTTGCAGAAATTAGCGAAAACGGAAAGCGAGCTCAAGAAGGTTGCGGACGCATACACGCAAGTGGAGTCGGATCATGCGTATTGGTTTGATATCCTTTCCGAGTTGCGCGGGGCCTTTGCAAATGATGCGGTGTGGCTGGTGGATTTCAGTCCCTTGTATTCCGTGCAACTGGTGGCGGAGGGTGAGCAGAGGACGAACATGCAGGAAGTGGTCAAGGCGGACTTTGCGGGCTCGGCACGCGATGGTAAATCCGCGATTGCCGCACCACCGGAGAACAAGGCGCCAACTGGCCCGGGTGCGGGCGGAAGGGGGAATCCGAGGAACGTGCAACCTGCCGCGCCGACAGCGAAGGCGGTGGTAGTGCGCGGTTATTGGCGTCAGAATCCCAAGAACCACAATGTGGTGTATGACATTTTGAAGAGCATCAAGGACAGCAGTGAGTCGCAGAAGAAAAGCAATGCGGTTCCGTTGTTTGATTTCGCTTTGCCAAACGGCAAGGGTGTCTTGAACGATGAGCAGATTTTAAAGATTTCAGTGACGGGTGAAGAGGGTGATCTTGGCTATCCGTTTGAGTTGATACTGCCGCTGGCAAGACCGGTTGTAGTGAAATGAGTTTAATGATATTTTCCAGATAGACCCACCATGAATTGGATCAAGAGCAACCCCTTCGTTTCTTCGTTAGTAGGAATCACCTTAGTGCTATGTGGAATTCTGTTTTTCATAGCATCCAATGCAGGCAGCAAGTATGCGGAGGACAAGGAAGCCTTCGATCTGGCATACGGTGATGTTTCCAGATTTGAGACGAACGATCCTTACCCGAAGAAAACAACCGTGGATGCCAAAATGAAGGCGTTATCCGATTATCGGGATTCGATTGAAAAGTTGCGAGAGGGATTTGCGAAGTATCAGGTTGAAAAGATCGAGAATATACCGACAGAGGCGTTTACGGATCGTTTGACGCAGACGAATCAGGAGGTGGGCAAGGCATTTGCGGATGCGGATTGTAAAATTCCGGATGGTTTTTTCCTTGGGTTTGATGCTTACAGCAACAGGCCTGCGAATTCCGGCGGCACGGGGATGTTGTCCTACCAGCTGGACGGTATCAAAAACGCGCTCCTTCTTCTTGCGAAAGCCGAGCCGAGCGAGTTGCTCAGTGTATCACGAGACGAGATTCCGGAAGAGACCGGCGCGCAGCCAACGCTTGGTCCGGATGCAGTGAGCCGGGGTTTTGGATACGAGGTGACCTTCAAGGGAACCGAACCAGTGGCCCGGGAATTTTTGAGCGCATTGGGGGATATAAAGACGCACTATTATGTAGTCCGCTGTGTGCGCATCAAAAACGAGAAGAATGTGCCGCCCAAGGTATCGGATGCCAAGTTTGAGACGAAAGTGGTGGAGATAGAGGAGCCGGGTGGTGACGCGTTGTTCGACAATATTTTTGCGGCGCCCGAAGAGGCTGAGGTGGTAGAGGAGGTGGTGCCAGAGGGAGGTGCGGAGGAGGTTCCGGCACCGGCACCGGAAGCTGCCGAGCCGCCCGTGACCGATTCCTCCAGGATTCTTGCGCAAGTGCTTGGTGACGAGGAAGTGATCGTATTTGTTAGATTTGAGCATACGATGTTCCTAGCACCCAAAGAACTTCCCAAACCCTAAAAA
>JBGSRM010000312.1:0-4251 GCA_041737575.1 Akkermansiaceae bacterium | reverse complement strand
TTTCCGAGTGCATGGGCAAGGGAACTCTGACAGGGTGTGCGTAATGAAAATGTTGAACATGGCTGGCAAGACGGTTTTTTCATGTGTGGCTGGATTGGTGATTTTTGCGGGAGAGGTTTTTGCAGAAAGGGTGGAGCGCGGAGAGTGTTATGCGGAGTGGAGTGACAAGGAACTGGTGGTGGGGAATGCTTTGGTGGAGAGGAAGTGGAAGGTCGAAGGGGGCTTGTTGACGGCGGTTTCGCTGAAGGATAAGGCGAGTGGCAAGGAATGGTTGAGGCAGGCGGGGAGGCAGGCGGCGCCGCATGTCGGGGAGGGCGTTTTTTTGAAGGAAGAGAGGAAGTTGGTTTTCAGATCGAAGGTCGGGAAGCGGAGTGCGGTGGAGGCGGAGTCGTTGGTGGTGGAGTTGCAGGCGGCGGGTGGAAAGCAGAGCTTCGGGTATCGGTTTCAGGTGTTCGCGGGGTCGGCGGGGGTGACGATGTGGTTTTCTGGTGGTGGTGGTGGTGCTGACGATGTGGCTGATGGTGAAAAGAAAAAGCCGGATGGGATTGAGGGTGGCGGTGTGGTGGAAGAGAAGCGTGGTGGGGCGGTTGAAGCGTTGGAGGATTTCATGCTTTCTCCGCGGCATTTGAAATACACCTTGGTGGAGATGATGGATCAGACAGACCATCATGATGAGCTGGTGTTTGAGAAGGAGTGGTTGCCGATGATGGATGCGTTCGAGGGGAAATGTAATGTGTTTTATGTGGAGGAGGCGGGCACGGGGGATGGGTTGGCGTTTTTGAAGCTGGCGCCCTTGCCTCATGCGCGTCCGAACAAATCGGCTTGGGATGTGAAGGTGGCCGGTGCGGGGCGGAGGTTGATGTTTGGTGGGCTGGGTTATGAGTGGACGGTGATGCCTTATGTAGGCGGGCGTGCGGGGCGTATTGCGGCGATGCAGGATTACCAGCGGTGTTTGCGGGAGTATGCGCCGGGTCGAGATGGCTTGTTTTTAAGCAATACCTGGGGAGACCGGTCGCGAGATGCGCGGGTGAGCGAGGAGTTTCTGATGAAGGAGATCGAGGCAGGGGCGCGGCTGGGTGTTGACATCGTGCAAGTAGATGATGGTTGGCAGAAGGGTATGACGGGGAATTCGGCAAAGGGACGCGGGGCGTGGGGGAATTTCCGTGAGGGTGATCCGGATTTCTGGAAGCCTCATCCGGAGCGTTTTTCGAGAGGACTGAAGCCTTTGGCGGACGCGGCTCGGGAGCGTGGGATGAAGTTCGGGCTATGGTTCGGGCCGGACAAGAGCAATGATATGGAGCATTGGGAGCTGGATGCGGGTGTGGTTTTGGATGCGTTCAAGAAGGACGGGATTACCTCGGTGAAAATCGATGCGGTGGAGATGCTTTCCCCGCTCGCGGAAGAGAATTTGAAGAGATTTTATGGCAAGGTGTTGGAGGAATCGGGCGGGCAGGTGTCGTTTGAAACGGATGTGACGGCTGGGTTTCGGCCGGGGTATTTCGGGACGGTGGGAGTGGGTGTGGTTTTTGTGGAGAACCGCTACACGGATTGGGGGAACTACTGGCCGCATCGTACTTTGAGGAATCTGTGGACGCTTGGGCAGCATGTCGATCCGGTGCGTTTGCGGATGGAGTTTCTGAACAACCAGCGCAACAAGGATAAGTATGAGGGCGATGCTCTCGCGCCGGAGAAGTATGCGCCGGATGTTTTGTTTGCGATGGTGATGTTTGCGAGTCCTTTGGGATGGTTCGAGACATCGAATCTGCCGGAGGAATATTTTGAGAAAGTCGCGCTGTTGGTAGCGAAGTGGAAGGAGGAGAGGGAGGCGATTTTTTCCGGGCATGTTATTCCGATTGGTGAGGCGCCGGATGGTCATGTGTGGACGGGTTTTTGTTCGACGGCGAAGGATCGGAAGAGTGCGAGGTTGGTGATTTTCAGGGAGACGAATGATGAGGCCACTTGGACAACGCGGGTGCCGCTGCTTGATGGCGGTGGGGTGGAGGCGAAGGTTTTGGGTGGGAGCGGGACGGCTCATTTCCGCGATGGTGAGCTTGTTGTTACGATCCCGGAAACCTTGGGATACGTGTTTGTGAAAATTGGTGCTGAGGAGGCGGACTTGCTGAGGCTGGAAGGCAAGCTGAGTGCCGGTATCATGGCGATCGGAGGGGAGACGTCGGGTTGGAAGCTGGATTATGTGGAGGACGGTAAGAAAATGAGCATCGAAGTGGATATGAGCGGGATTGAAGTCGCGGAGGTGTATGACGGCAAGGAGGTGTCGGTTTCAGGGCGTATCGTTGTGAAGGAGTATCTTGAGCGGGGAGCGGTCAAGGTGTTGGAGGCGAAGGAGGTTTTGTTGGAGCAGTGAGGGTTAGCGAATTTCTACTAAAGATTCGCCATCATCGAGAAGAGCAATCGCTTTCGGTAGGGCGGAGACCAAGAGATTTTTGAGGTGTTGATTTGAAGTATTGCCACAAGTAAGCCAAATGATTTTTTGGGGTGAGCTGTGGGCTTTTAGAAGCTCTATAAAATCTACGTCCTTGCTTAGTATGACTGCATCGGCTTCTCGTGCCGCATGAAATACCTCGATATCAGTCGCATCACGCATTCCTAGCCACTTGAGTGATGTTGCCTCTATATCGGGGAACATTTCGCATATCCAAGGTGCCAGAGCTGGCGAGAGCTGTGCGTCAATCCAGAGTTTCATGCAGCCACGACGGAATGGTCGATACGCTCTCTCGCATATTGAATTGCGGCGACGACATCCTCGGTTTCGAGGTCAGGAAGTTCCTCGATGACTTGGGGAATCGTGAGGCCGTTGGAAAGAAGATCAAGTATGTCCACCACGCGGATCCGCATTCCTCGAATGCAGGGACGGCCTCCGCACTGCGCAGGATTTGTGGTGATTCGTGATTCTTTCATGTGGTTGAATATGAACCTGATGGCCGACAGCTTCAAGGTCGTAAATTCAGATCACCAAGTCAGCGGGAACGCGCGGTTGAAGGCGAAGACTTTGTCGCGGAGGGCGTGGAGTTTTTTGATGTTGGTGTGGTCGGCGAGGGCTTCGGCGATGAAGTCGGCTACTTGTTCGACGTCGGCTTCTTTCATGCCGCGGGTGGTGACGGCGGGTGTGCCGATGCGGATGCCGGAGGGTTTCATGGGGCTGCCGGTGTCGAAGGGGATGCCGTTTTTGTTGACGGTGATGCCGGCTTCATCGAGTGCGTGTGAGGCGTCGGTGCCGTTGAGGTTTTTGTTGCGGAGATCGACGAGCATGACGTGGTTGTCGGTGCCGCCGGAGCAGATGCGGAAACCGTGATGAGTGAGGCGGGCGGCGATGGCTTGGGCGTTTCTAACAACTTGTGCGGAGTATTCCTTGAACTCCGGTTTCAGCGCTTCGCCGAAGCAGGCGGCTTTCGCGGCGATGACGTGCATGAGCGGGCCGCCTTGGATGCCGGGGAAGACTTGGGAGTCAATTTTTTTGGCAAACTCCTCTTTGCAAAGGATGATGCCGCCGCGTGGACCGCGCAGGGATTTGTGGGTTGTGGAGGTAACGAAATCGGCGTGTGGCACGGGGCTGGGGTGGACACCGGCGGCGACGAGGCCCGCGATGTGTGCCATATCGACAAAGAGGTAGGCACCGATCTCGCGGGCGAGTTTTCCCATGCGTTCGAAATCGATGATGCGTGAGTAGGCGGAGGCACCGACGGTGATGAGGGCAGGGTTGAGCGAGCGCGCGGTTTTTTCGAGTTCGGCGTAATCGATGCGTTCGTCGTCCGGAGAAACGCCGTAATGAGTGACGTTATAGAAGCGACCGGAGAAATTCGCTTTGTGGCCGTGGGTGAGGTGGCCGCCGTGTGCGAGGTCCATGGTGAAAATTTTATCACCCGGTTTGAGTACGGAGAAATAGACGGCGGTGTTGGCTTGAGAGCCGGAGTGTGGCTGGACGTTGGCGTGGTCGGCGCCGAAAAGCTCTTTGGCGCGCTCGATGGCGAGGGTTTCGACGATATCTACGTATTCGCATCCGCCATACCAACGTTTGCCCGGGTAGCCCTCGGCGTATTTGTTGGTGAGCAAAGAGCCCTGTGCTTCCATGACGGCGGGGGATGCGAAGTTTTCCGAGGCGATCAGCTCGATGTGGTTCCGTTGGCGATGCTCCTCGCCGACGATGGCTTCGTAGAGTTCCGGGTCTGAAACCTGGAGGGCGCTGCCGGAGGATTTGCAGACGCGGGCTTGGTGGCGACCGCCCTCGAATGC
>JBGSRM010000203.1:0-17395 GCA_041737575.1 Akkermansiaceae bacterium | reverse complement strand
GCAACGGCCGCGGAGATTTGGAGGGCATCTTCGAAATCCCCCGCGAGGTAATTGAAGGCTTGTTTGGCTTCGTCTGTTCCGGCGGAGGGGACGGTGAATGTGTCCAAAAGGTTCCTGAGCAATAGGTGGATGGCTTCCGATCCGAATCGTTTCCTGCCGATGGATTCGATGATGGAGAGGGAGTGCCATGCGCACGAGAGTTTGCAGGGATGTGTGTTTGCAAAGCTCTCAAGAGCCAGCGCGCTTTGGTGGCCGTCCCTGTCGCTGATGATCAGATCAAGGATGACGTTGGTATCGAGGAAGAGGCGGATCATCTGCCGTATTTCTGGTCGAGATGGTCGTGATAGGCGGCTTCATCATCTGCACTTGCTGCGGGAGCAAGAGTGGCGGTCTCCCGCCATTGGCTCAGCCAACTTAGATCCGAAGGCTTTTTTGCCTCACCCAGTGCCTCCTTCATTTCCTGATAGGTATCGTAGGAAAGCATCACTGCGACGGGACGGCCTTTTTTGTCGATCTCGATGGGTTCGCGGTGAACGGCTTCGAGAAGCTCGCCGAAACGATTCTTCGCGTCAGTGGCGGTGAAGGTGGTCATGAAATGAAAATAGCTAAAATGGCTATTAAGTCAAGTTGGGAGAAAGAATTTTGAACCGCCAAGACGCCAAGATCGCCAAGGGAAGAGGAAGAGTTTCCACTGGGATGCGATGGATTTGGTAGCCAGTCGGCTAAGGCAGAATCAGATAGGATTTGGCATCATGGGAAAGGAAGTCCCTGACGTGTCCGGGTCTGGCGAGCAGGATTGCGGCAGTTTCCTTTACGCTGCAGTTTCCGATATGGAGATGGATTACTTTGGGCGGATGTCCGGTGGTTACGCTGCGTTGGTAAAAGTCCTTGTCCTTGCTGACGATGGCGTAGCCGTTGGACGCGGCGAAGTTCCAGATATTGGTATCATCAACCTTCGTCATGCCGAGAAGCAGAACGTGTTCAGTCCCGGGATATTCGGCTGCGAGAATTCCGATCAAACGGCGGGATATACTGCCGCGCATCAAGTTTTGTGATTTCCGAGGTTAGGCCGTTCCGGAAATGGTTGGCGCATTGACAAGAGCGGCAATGGATTTTCCGCACCAAGGGTGCCCGACAAGCCAGCCCGGGGCATCGCCCCGGGAGAGTGTCCACCCTGAAGTTGTAGCCCTGAATGGGCGATACAAGGCCGGACAGCCTGCGATCCATGTTACGCCCTTACAGGGCTGGATGGATATGGGATGCGAAAACCCAGGGCGATGCCCTGGGCTGGCTTGTTGCCGGACTTTCAGCCCTAAGGATACGCGGATCCGTATGCCTCGCGATCGAACTCACTTTCCACAAATCTTGATGCGCGGCATTATAAATTCTGATCCAGCAGAAGCTTCATGAGGCGACGGCAAGCTCGAAATGGCTTTCCCGATGGGCGGCGAAGGCGAAGCAGGCGGTGAAGTCCTCGGGTTCCAATTCGGGGAAGTCTTGGAGGATTTGTTCCTGCGTCGTCGCCCGTGTTCTGTGCGGTATCGGTGGCGGGGACGCCACCTTGAGCTTAAGGGACGGGGACGTCCCTACTCCGGTGGGGATGTTCCTACTCCTTGATTTTTTTGGCGCGGTGGCTTTCCCAGAGGGTGAAGGTGTTTGGTGGGAGGTTGCGGGGGTTACGGCGGATGTAGCGGATGCAGTTGGCGAAGTGTTTGGGATCGCGGATGAGGGTGTCGCGGTATCTTTTTTGCCAGATTGTGCCTTTGGCGTAGCGATGGGAGAAGATGCTTTTCTATGCTTGGATGATTTTCCAATGGATATGCAGGTCAGTCATCGGAATCAGGTTGGGCTTGGAGTGATTTGCGTTTCGGGTGTTGGATTGTCTTTTGGGCTTAGATAAACGGGTCGTGTGCCTGGATCCCGCCGTCAGATATGGACTTTTAGGGATAAAAGTCCCTGCCTATTTGGAGTTCCTGCTTGGTCGGGCGGTGGGGAGGCGTTATCTTGTGCCGAATGAAACGCTTGTTGTTTTCGATGTCTGTGCGAGCGGGCTTGGATGCGTGCTGTCGCAGATCCTTTCGGGCTGCTTGGTTGTGGCTGGCGCTGTGGGCGGGTGTTTCGATGCTGCATGCGGTTGAGCCGCTGAAGGTGGAGGTGAAACACAAGCCGGGTGACAAAAACTGGAAGATTTTCGATACGTGGACGCTGGCGCAGGCGGAAGGTTTCGAAGCTGCCGCCAAAGGGACGAACCTGAGTCACTACGGCGGCGATTCCACGCGCAAGGTCGATGCCAAGGGGTTCTTCCACATAACGAAGATCGGCAAGCGTTGGTGGTTGGTGGATCCGGAGGGGCATCCATTCATCCATGTCGCGGTTTGTTCGGTCAGGCCGGCTACGGGTTCCAAAGAGACTAAGGCGGCATTTGATGCGAGGTTCGGTAGTGAGGAAAAGTGGGCGGATCAAACGGCAGAGTTCCTGCGCTCGAATGGTTTCAATGGCAGCGGAAGCTGGTCGGGGGATGATCTGCTTGCGAAAGCCGGCAAGCGGCTGGCCTATTGCCCGAATTGGAATTTCATGAGTTCGTATGGCAAGCATCGTGGCGGGACTTTCCAGAAGCCGGGGCACACCGGTTATCCGAATGATGCGATTTTCGTGTTTGATCCCGAGTTTGAAACCTTTGCGATGCGGCACGCGGCGAAACTGGCGGCGACCAAGGACGATCCCTGGCTGGTGGGGCATTTTTCCGATAACGAGCTGCCGATACAAAGGAATAGCCTTGAGGATTTCCTGACTCTCCCGGAGAACGATCATGGTCACAAGGCGGCGTGGGCGTGGCTGAAGGAGCGCAAGGGAGAGAAGGCTGATCTGAAGAATCTAACCGATGAGGATAGGGAGGATTTCATCGAGTTCATGATGGGGAGGTATTTTTCCATCGTCTCGAAGGCGATCAAGGCACACGACCCGAACCACCTGTATCTGGGTTGCCGGTTTCACGGAAAAGCGATCCGAAGCGCCGGGGCGTTCCGCGCGGCTGGCAAGCACTGCGATGTGGTATCGATCAATTACTACGGTGCGTGGACACCGGATTCCAAGCTGATGGCGAACTGGGAGAAGTGGTCGGGCAAGCCGTTCATGGTCACCGAGTTTTATGCCAAGGGTGTGGATTCCGGGATGCCGAACACCTCAGGAGCCGGTTGGCTGGTGAAGACGCAGAAAGAGCGCGGGATGTTCTATCAGAATTTCTGCCTCGCGTTGATGCAGTCGAAGAGCTGTGTTGGCTGGCATTATTTCAAGTATCAGGACAACGACATGAAGGACAAGAAGGTCGATCCCTCGAATGTCGATTCTAACAAGGGTGTGGTGACGGCCGGGTTTGAGGAGTATCCGGATTTCCTCAAGGAGATGAAGGAACTCAATAGGAATGTATATAGCCTGATCGATTGGCTGGATCAGGGCGGCAGGGTGCATCCTTGAAGGCTGTGTTGGGGTGCTTGGAACTTCGGATCAAAGGTGATTTTTTGTAGAAAGAATGACTGCCGACTTTGCATTTCTCACATCGGGTTCTAAGCTGGGAAGTTGATGACACTTTTTTCCACATTTTTTTCCGTGTTCGCCCGTTTGTTGTTGTTGTCGTCAGGCTTCTGGATTTGTGCGTGCCGGGAGAATCTCCGTGAAGCGGACACGGTGGAGCCCGATGCCAAACCCACGGTGACGCAACAGGAGGAGCCACCCGATGAACGGATCACGGCACTCAAACGTGAGATTGAGGAGGGGCGTCAAAATATCGAGGATATAGAGGCATTTGTTGAGATGGAGCGGGCGAAGCTGGAAGAGAATCCAGATTACGAGCAAGCATTCATGCTTGAGGCGATGGAGGAGCAGAAAGGGATAGGGGAAAAGGTCGAGGCTGGTGAGAAGCGTTTGATGGAACTCATGCCTGTGAAGGATTGAGGTGGCGGTTTATTTAAAGAATTTTAACCACGAATTTCACGGATATCACGTATATGAAGAGATTTGCTGATGAAAAATTCGGAAGGCAATTCATCAACAACCATTTGTGTTATTCGAGTCATTCGTGGTCAAAATTATCAACGAAAGAATTTGGGTCCAATAGTGGTTTGATGAGAGGCGTTTAAAGGAACTCATGCCTGGGAAGGATTGAGGTGGCGGTTTATTTGAAAAATCGGATTTCTGACCACCTCGAAGCATGATGAAAATGGCTTATAAAGCATTCCTCACACCTCTCCATCCGAGAGTACATCACGGACTTCTTGGATGAGTTTACGGACTTCGTTTAGAATGGTGTCGATCTCTTGGCGGGTTTGGTTGCGCCATTCGGGAGTGCCAAGGTTTTCTTGGTCGGCGGAGGTTAGACCGCTTAGGGTATCGGAGAGGGCGTTGCGTGCTTTTTTGAGGCGGACCAGAGTGCCTCCGGCGAATAGCGGGTCGGGTGGCCAATCTTCTTCGTCTTCCTCACAACCGAGAGCTCCGGCGAGTTTAGCGGATGCTAGGCGAATGCCGTTCACGATTTCTAACAAGGGATGTTCCTGAGGTGGATTGGCAGGAAGTAAATCGTGAACAGTCTTGTGCACGCTGATACCGAGTTCGGAGGTGCGCTCGACCAACTCCGGACGCTTTCTTTCCTGGTGACCTTTCCACTTTTCGGCCTCCATATCACTCAACGCTTCCTTGGCTATCGCATTCATTTCAGCGATCCAGCGTTCGTTTTGTTCCAACTGCTCGGGTGTGGGTTCCGGATCCGGTTGCATTCCCAAATCACGACGCAGGCGCTCACGCTCTTCCTCATAGATCGTGTCGTAGTTCGACATGTCATTCCATCCCTCGCGCTCCATGCGAGCCTCCACGCGGTCGAGCAATTGGTTCATGTATGCGGCTTCGGCATCCGCTTGTGCCTCGGCGCGTGACTGGGGCTCGTCTTCATCCAAATTCTCCTCCTGAAACTCAACCGTTAGTTTTTTGTCGTCGATCGCTTGGCAGAGCCGATCCATGAAGTTAGTAAGTGCCATGGCGTTTTCCTTGCATTGTTCGAGTTCCATGGCTTCGTCCATAGACCATGTGGATTCGGCATCGATTTGGATTTGATAATCGGCGGACTCGATGACGACCCGTCCGTTGCGTGCGCTGAACCATTCGAGATAGAGGGAATTTGCCCAATGCCACGGCCAAGAAAGACCGGCTTTGGAGAGTTTCATGACTTCTTCGATGGGTAGTTCGGGGATCTTCACTTTGCGCGATGCGGTTATGTCGCCGACCACGCCTTGTTGGATTTTAGCGAGGCTATCCAAGTTGCCGGGTTTTGGATTCGGGTTGGTAAAGGTGAGCACATGTCCGGCGAGATCGCGCCACGGGTTTCCTTCGAGTTTGAGTTCGACCGGTTCGTCAATTCCGACAAACCAGATTTTTCCGGTCAAACGTCCTTTGATCCGGTTATCGATCTCGCCGCGGATTACGCTTTCATCAATTCGCCATGCCATGGCGGAGAGTGTGAAAATTCTATGGAGTAATTAAATCAAAAACTACACGCCTGACGGGTGAGGAAGAAAGAATCCGAGAAGGGCTGGATAAACGCAAAATTACAGATGAAAAACAGAGGTGGATTTCATTTTTTTTAGGAAGGTGGCTTGTCAGGATGGGGAATGTGGGTAGTTTGCGGGGATGAAAATTTTGAGTTTTGGGATTTTGGCGGGTTTTTTGGGAATGGGGATGGTGAAGGGGCAGTTGGGGACGGAGTTGTTGGCGAAGGGTTTTGAGAGGCCGGTGTGGGTGGGTGCGCCGGGGTCGGTGAAGGGGAAGTTGTGGGTGATGGAGCAGGAGGGGAAGGTATGGATTGTGGATTTGAAGACGGGGGAGAAGGGGTCGGAGCCGTTTTTGGACATTAAGAAGGATGTGACTCGGAAGAGTAATGAGCAGGGGTTGTTGGGTTTGGCGTTTGCGCCGGATTTCGACAAGACGGGGAGATATTATGTGAATTTCACGGAGAATGGCGGGGACAGCCGGGTGATGAGGTTTGTGACGAAGGATGGGAGGACGACGGATGTGAGCAAGGGGGAGACGATTTTGGAGTATAAGCAGCCGTTCGGGAATCATAACGGGGGTTGGCTGGACTTCGGGCCGGATGGGTATTTGTATGTGGCGACGGGGGATGGGGGTGCGGCGAATGATCCGAAAAATTTAGCGCAGGATATGGAATCGATGTTGGGGAAGGTATTGCGTTTGGATGTTTCCGTGGAGAAGGGCTATGTTGTGCCGAAGGATAATCCGTATTTGAGGGTAAAGGGTGCGAAGCCGGAGATTGTGGCTTCAGGATTACGGAATCCTTGGCGTTGTTCGTTTGATCGGAAGACGGGGGATTTCTGGATCGGGGATGTGGGTCAGAATGCGTGGGAGGAGATCAATTTTGTGAAGAAGGGGGATTTGATGGAGAAGAATTTCGGATGGCGTTTGCGTGAGGGTGATATTGAGACGCCGAACAAGGATGTGGGTGGTGGTAAGCCGAAGAACCATGTGGAGCCGGTGTATGTTTACAAGCATGGAGGTGGTGGGACGGAGGGTGTTTCGGTGACGGGTGGTTATGTGTATTGGGGTGGAAAGATCGGGGGTTTTGAGGGGAGATATATTTTTGCGGATTTTCAGAATCCGCGGATTTGGTCGTTTGAGTTGAGGGGAGGGAAGGCGTCAGGATTCAAGGATCATACGGAGGAGCTGCAGCCTGAGGGAGGGAAGATCAAGTTGATATCGGCGTTTGGAGAGGATGCGGAGGGGGAGTTGTATTTGGTGGATCATACGGGGCCGATTTACCGGATTGTGGGAGGGAAGTAGGAATTTTGGGAACACGGAATGGTTTCCCGAGTAGGTTGGAATTTTTCACCGCCAAGGCGCGAAGTTCGCCAAGGTGTGAGTTTTTGTTGGCTGCTGGTGATTTTTTTTTAAACCACGGAATGCACGGAATACACGGAATGAAGAGGAGATTTCGGGATTTTCACCAGATCCTGGAGGCGGGTGGAATGGCCGTGAAGGGATGCAAAGATCGCAGAGGTGTTTTTGTTTGTTGGATAAATGCTGGTGTGGTGGGGGTGGGTATGGTTTAGAGGTGGGCAATGAAGTTGCCTGAGATGCATGGGTTTGAGGTTTTGGGGTTGATCGGGATGGGGGAGAGCGGGAAGGTTTTTGCGGCGAGGAAGGAGGAGTGCGGGGCGTTGTATGCGGTGAAGGTTTTCGAGGGGATGGGGATCAACCGGGGTTTGTTGGCGAAGATGACGGAGAGGCTGGAGGTGGGTGGGTGGCCGGAGGGGTTGGTGAAGGTGGACTCGGCGGATTTCGAGGGGAGGCCGGCGTGTTGGGTGGTGCCTTTTTTGGGGGAGGTGGATGGGGAGAGATGGTTGCCGAGGAGTTTGCAGCATCGGCTGGATGAGCATCCGGGTGAGGGGACGTGGGGGTTGGTTAGGGAGATGGCGGATGCTTTGGCGGGGATGCACCGGAGGCGGGTGGCGCATGGGAATTTGAAGCCGGGGAATGTTTTTTTCGATGATGAGGGGAGGGTTGCGTTGAGTGACTGGGTGCTGGGGAATATGCCGGGGATCACGCATTTTGATTTTACGGACGCGTTGTTGTATCAGGCACCGGAGCAGTTGTTAGATAGTGGCGGGTATTTCGAGGAGGAGGGGTATGGCTGGGATGTTTTTTCTTTCGGGGTGCTGTCGTACCGGTTGTTGACGGGTCGGTTTCCGAGGTGTGATGAAACTTTTTCCGGGGTAGCTCCGGAGTGCGGGAAGACGAGGGTTGAGGGGATGCACGCGGACATGGTGAAGATTGTGAGAGGGTTGGAGGCGTGGGATGAGGTGGTTTGGCCGACGGAGGCGAGCAATGATTTGGAGAGGGGGTATCGGGAATGGATTGATCGATGTTTGAGTTTGGAGCGGGTGAGGAGGCCGGTGACGATGATGGAGGTGGTGGCGGGGTTTGAGGCGGTGGAGCGGGAGGTGGAGGGGCATCAGGCGAGGGAGGTTTTGATGGATCAGCGGCGGGGGGCTGAGAGGCGGTTGAGGCGTGTGGCGTTTTTTGCGGGGATGGTGAGTGTTGGTTTTTTGGTGGCGGGAGCGTTGTGGTATGGGGTGGCGTCTCAGTTGCGGAGTGAGAAGGTGATGAGGGCGGAGGAGAAGGAGCATTCGGTAGGGAAGTTGAATGATATGGGGGGGAGGATGGAGAGGGCGGAGAAGGAGCGGGATGTGGCGGTGAGGAAGATGGAGTATGAGGTGGATTTGGGGATGGCGCGGTTGGAGGCGTCGAGGATGATGGGGGATCGGTTGTTTGAATGGGCGATGGAGAAGGGGTTGCGGCGGTTGCCGGCGTTGGAGGATCGGGAGTTGAGGCTGAAGAGGTTGGAGGGGTATTATGAGGAGTTTTTGAGGTGGAGTGAGGGGAATGAGAGGCTGGAGGAGGAGCGGGCGATGGCGAGGTTGCAGTTGGCGGAGGTTTCGCTGGCGGCGGGTGATGTGGAGAAGGGCAGGGCGAGGCTGGAGGAGGCGATGGAGGTGTGGAGCGGGAGGAAGATGGATGGGGTGATGAAGTTGCGGATGGGGCGGGATGCTTTGTTGCTGGCGATTTTGAAGCAGGAGAAGGCTGGAGAGGGAGTGGCGGAGGCTTTTGTGAAGGCTAGGGATGTTTTGAAGCAGGCAGAAGGGGGCGGTGTGGATGAGGAGAGGTTGAGGTATTTGGTGGCGGTGTTGGATTTCCATGAGGCGCGGATTTTCGCGGAGAAGGGTGAGGATGAGAAGGCGCTGGGGCAGTTGTTAGAGGCGACGAAGGCGTTGAACGAGTTGGCGGACGCGCGGCCGGACTCGGCGATTTTGCGGTCCGAGCTGGCGGCTTGTTATTTGTCCTCTGCGGGGATATTGGAGGGGATCGGGAATGTAGGGGATGCGCGGGAGGTGAGGGGTTTGGCGGCTGTGGAGTTGGCAGAGATGCTGGAGAAGAAGGCGGGGGATGTGGATTTGATGTTGGAGTTGGCGGGTTGTTATGGGGCGATGGCGGAGGCGGCGGTGATGTCGGGGGATGTGGGTGCGGCGGAGGATTTATCGAAGCAGGCGGTGGGGTTGTTGGATGAGGTTTTGAAGGTGATGCCGGAGTCGGGCATGGCGGCGACGAGGAAGGCGGCGCAGTTGGGTTTGAAGGCGGGGCTGCTGCGGGATGAGGGCAAGAGCGAGGAGGCCTTGGCGGCTTATGATGAGGGGATCAAGTTGATCGAGCGATTGGGTGGGAAGCGGGATGGGATGGCATCGTACCGGCTGGCTTTGTTGTGGTGGCAGAAGGGTAGGATGCTTGGGTATGGTGGGGAGAAGCGTGAGGAGGTGGTTTTGTTAGGGAAGGCGAGGGAGTTGTTGCGGGATTTGGAGGCGGAAGCGGGTGGGTTGGAAGGGTTGCGAGTGGAGGATTTGCAGAGGTCTGGTGCGTATTTGCTGGGAGATTACGCACATGCTTTGGAGTTGGTTGGGAAGAAGGATGAGGCGGGGAAGGCGTATCGTGAGGCGATGGTATTGTGGGAGGGTTTGTTGAAGGCGAGGCCGGAGAGTGAGGAGTATGAGGAGGGGTTGGATTGGATTCGGGAGGGGGCGAAGAGGTTGGAGGAGGGGGAGAAGGTTTTGAATTTTGAGAGGTGAGGGGGGAGTCTTAAGGTCTTAAAGTCGGAAGGTCGGAAGGTCGGAAGATGATTGATGATTGATGATTGATGATTTTTGATTTTTGATTTTTGATTTTTGATTTTTGATTTTTGATTTTTGATTTTTGATTTTTGATTTTTGATTTTTGATTTTTGATTTTTGATTTTTTTGGGATGAGAGGGGTTTTGTTTATTCGGAGGTGTCGGGGTAGGAGCCTAGGATTTTTACCATGGAGCAGTGGTTGGCTAGTTCGGTGAGGGCTTTGGAGACGTTTGGGTCGTCGCAGTGGCCGGAGAGGTCGACGTGGAAGATGTATTCCCAGTCTTTGCGTTTGGAGGGGCGGGATTCGATTTTGGAGAGGTTGATTTGGAGGTCCTCGAAGGATTTGAGGGCGCGGACGAGGGAGCCGGGTTGGTCGTTGATTGCGAAGAGGATGGAGGTGCGGTCGTTGCCGGTGGCGGGGCAGGTTTTTTCGCCGATGACGAGGAAGCGCGTGGTGTTGGTGGCGCGATCCTGGATGGCGGTTTCGAGGATTTCGAGGTTGTGGATTTCCGCGGCGAGGGAGCCACCGAGGGCGGCGGCGCCTTCGTGAGATTTTTCCCGGGCGAGGGTGGCGGCTTTGGTGGTGGAGGAGACTTCGACGAGGTCGGCTTCGGGGAAATTTTTGAGGATCCAGTTGCGGCATTGGCCGAAGACTTGTGGGTGGGAGTAAAGTGTTTTGATTTGGTTGCGGGGGATGGCGGAGATGAGGCAGTTTTCGATGCGGAGGAGGATTTGCGCGCAGATGTGGAGGGGTGAGTCCACGAAGAGGTCGAGGGTGTGGGAGACGGCGCCTTCGGTTGAGTTTTCGATGGGGACGACGCCGTAGCTGGCTTGGCGGCGGGCGACTTGGTCGAAGACGTCGGAGAAGTTGGGTTGGGGGAGGTATTGGACGGAGTGGCCGAATTTTTTGATGGCGGCTTGGTGGGTCCAGGTGCCTTCGGGGCCGAGGTAGGCGATTTTCATGTCGTCTTCGAGGGCGAGGGCGGCGGACATGATTTCGCGGTAGATGGCTTTGATGGAGTGCTCTGGGAGGCGGCCTTGGTTGAGGGAGATGAGGCGGTCGAGAAGGGCTTGTTCGCGTTCCGGGGCGTAGATTTGGAGGCCATCGCGTTTTTTGATGACGCCGACTTCGTGGACGAGGTCCGCGCGTTGGGAGAGGAGGTCGAGGAGGTTTTGATCGATGAGATCGATCTGTTTGCGGATGTCTTCGAGGCTCATGAGGTTTTATTCTTCGGGAGATGAGGGGGTGAGTGCGAGTTGTTGTTCCTGGGCAGGAGGGGAGGTGTCGGGCTCGGGGAGTTTTACTTTGCGGAGTTCGGAGGCGTTGGGGAGGTCATTGATGCTGTTGATTCCGAAGTGCTCGAAGAAGGTATCGGTGGTTTGGTAGAGGAGGGGGCGGCCGGGGAGTTCGGCGCGGCCGCCGATGCGGATGAGGTCGCGGTCGAGGAGTTTTTGGATCATGCCGTCGCAGGAGACGCCGCGGACGGCTTCGATGGCGGCTTTGGTGATGGGCTGGCGGTAGGCGATGATGGCGAGGGTTTCCATGGCGGGGCCGGAGAGTCGTTCCGGTTTTCTGCCGGGGAAGAGTTGTCGGACGAAGTCTCCGAATTCGGATTTGGTGTAGATTTTCCAGCCTTGGGGGCGTTCGAGGATGGTGAAGGAACGGTGGGTGTCGGCGTAAGTTTTATTGAGTTCGGAGATGGCTTCGGTGGTTTGTTCCGGGGTTGTGTTGGCGAGGGATGAGAGCCATTCCGGGAGGGGTGTGGGGGTGGCGCCGTCTTCTGTTTCGCGGAGGATGATGTCCTCTGCTTCGGCTACGCGGGCGCGGATGAGTTTCGCGATTTCCTCTGAGGAGAGGGGTTCTTGAGAGGCGATGAGGAGGGACTCGAGGATGGAGGAAAGGGTCATGGCAGGGGCGGGAGATTAGGGGAGAGGGAGGTGATTTCAAGCATGAGAGTGAGGAGTGTTGCGAAAGATTTTTGTCAAAAAGTGAACTTTCCCCTTGATGTGGATAGAATGAGGGGCTAATCCACCGCGCCCTTATCTTGGGAATCATTCAAGGTCGGGAGCTTTCACGACTTTTAATTTAGAAGATTTTTTATCATGGCTGCAAAGAAAACATTGAAAAAAGCTGTTGGTGGCAAGGCTGCCAAGAAGGTGGTTGTTACGAAGAGCAAGCCGCCAGTGCCGAAGAAGGTGGTGAAGAAGGCTGTTGTAAAGAAAGCTCCGGCAAAAAAGGTCCCGGTAAAGAAGGTTGTCGTGAAGAAAGTGGTAAAGAAGGCGGTAGTTAAGAAAGCGCCGGTGAAGAAGGTGGTTAAGAAGGCAGTAGTTAAGAAAGTGGAAGTGAAGAAGGTGGCAGTCAAGAAGGCTCCGGTAAAGAAAGTGGTTGAGAAGAAGGTGGCGGTGAAAGAGGTGGTTGAGAAGAAAGTGGTGAAGGAGATCAAGGCGAAGGTGGAAGTGAAAGTGGTTGCGCCGAAGAAGAATGCTTTGGGTGGCAAGGTGCCGGTGCCGGCGGTGAAGAAGGCGAAGTTTGTTCCGCCACCGGTTCAGGTGGTGGCTAAGGTTTCATCGAATGGTGGGGGGAGTCACAGTGCGGCCTTTGTTGACAAGCAGCGTCAGCGATTGCTGGAGTTGAGGGATACCTTGGTGGATTCGATGTCGGGAATGACGCGTGATACGATACGGAATGCTCCTGAGGGAAGTGAGGCGTCCGGGAGTGGTCAGCATCAGGGAGATGCGGGGAGTGATGCGTATGACCGTGACTTCGCGTTATCGGTTTTGGCGAAGGAGCAGGATGCTTTGTATGAGATCGAGCAGGCGTTGCGCAGGATCAAAGGTGGAACTTATGGGGTGTGTGAGATTTCCGAAGTGAAGATTCCGGTGGCGCGTTTGGAGGCGATTCCCTTCGCGCGTTTGACGGTGGAATGTCAGGCGCAGTGGGAGAAGGAGTATGGGAACCGGAGGTTCCGCCCATCGGACGAAGTAGGGTTTAGCGGTGGTGTTCAGGAAGAAGATGAAGATTCCGTAACAGTTTCGCTTGACGGCGACGATGAATGAAGCAATATCCGCCCCCCCCAATTTAGTAACCATGCCACGCGACATTATAATCCTTGAGTGCACTGAAGCGAAAGCCGAAGGCAGACCTACGTCACGCTATGTGACGACACGAAACAAGAAGAGCCTGAGAACACCGGGTCGTCTTGAAAAAGTAAAATTCAATCCGTTTTTGAAACGCAGAACCCTTCACCGCGAACTCCGCTAAGCATATGTCCGAACCAAAGACCGTCCAACGCCGTATCAATTTCCGCAAGGCGAACCGCCAGATGACCCGCCGCAGGCAGGACATTCCGGTGGAGCAGCTAGTTCCTACGAACCCTGAGGTATTGGGTAAGTTCACATCCGAGACAGGGAAGATTCTTCCACGCCGGGTGACAGGAGTAACCGCGAAGATGCACCGCAAGATCAACAACGCGATCAAGCAGTCCCGTGCGATCAATCTGATGCCCTGAACGGGTGAGGGTTGTAACGACCGAGCATGGTAATTTTTCCCAGGCCCGCCCGATTTTATACGGGCGGGCTTTTGGATTTTTCAGACAGGCAATAAAGAGATGCAGGAGCTGCCAGATACGCAGAATGAGAGGGATCACCGGGAAATGGTGATTGATCGTGTGGGGGTGAGGGAGTTGTTTTATCCGGCGAGGTATGTGGGCGGGGACGGGGAGATTCAGGCGACGGTTGCGAAGTATGAGATGACGGTGGAGTTGCCGGCGGAGGTGAAGGGGACGCACATGAGTCGATTTGTGGAGGCGTTGGATGGGTTTGATGAGGCATTGTGTGGGGAATCGTTGAAGCGATTGACGACGAATTTGGCGGGGAGGTTGCAGGCGGAGAGGGCGTATGTGGGTTGTGAGTTCAAGATTTTCAGGAGGAAGGAGGCGCCGGTTTCGAGGATGAGGAGTTTGATGGATTATGAGTTGGGGATGGAGTGTCAGTATTCGAGGGTTGAGGGTTGTCAGGTTTTTTTGAGTGTTAGGGTTCCGGTTTCGACATTGTGTCCGTGTTCGAAGGCGATCAGTGAGCGGGGAGCGCACAATCAGCGGGGAGAAGTGACGATTTCGATCGAAGCGGGAGGTGATTATGGTTTTGAAGATATGATTAGTTTGGCGGAGAGGTCGGCGAGTTGTGAGTTGTATGCGGGGTTGAAGCGGAGTGATGAGAAGGTGGTGACGGAGGGGGCGTATGATCGTCCGGTGTTCGTGGAGGATTTGGTTAGAAATGTGGCGGCAGGTTTGAGGGAGGAGGGAGGGGTTTTGTGGTTCCGGGTGGAGGCGGAGAATTTCGAGTCGATTCACAATCACAATGCGTATGCGATGGTGGAGGGGTAAGAGCTTGGAGCGGGGAGCTTAGAGCTAAGAGCTTGGGTGAGAATTTTTTGATAGAGTTTTTGGGGTGGGGGCGTTGATTTGGGTGTAGGATTTGCGAGATGGCAGGGATTATTGCTAAGTTGGTATCGTGGTTGGCGGGGAAGGTGGTGGTTTATGTGGTGATCTTGGCGTTGTTGTTGGTGATTTTTTTGGTGGGGGTATTGCCGGGGATGATTGTGAAGCATCATGAGAGGGAGTTGGAGCAGGCGATTGAGGAGTTGGGTAAGAGCCGGGAGCTGGCGGGGGAATTGGCGGTGAAGATGAATTCGTTGCAAGGAGAGATGGATGGAAGGATGCAGGAGTTGCGTGAGTTGGAGAGGCAGAGGCAGGCGATGAACAAGTTTTGGGACAAGGTGAAGAGTGTGTTCCGGAAGGCTGAGTTGGAGGCTGAGAAGCGGAGGATGGAAGAGAGGGAGCAGGAGTTAATCACGAAAAATAGGGAGACGGCCCAGGCGATGCGGGAGGTGCGGGTGGAAGGGGGAGAAAGCGAGGAGGAGATGCGTAGGCGGGAGATGTTGAAGGAGGATAAGGAGAGGCAGTTGAGGGATATGGAAGGGATGCAGACTGCGTTGGAACGGTTGGTACGCAGTGAGTTTTGGGGTTTGGCAGGGAAGGCGTTTTTGATTTTGCTGGCTTTGATTTTGCTGCCGTTTTTCTGGAAGGTGATTGGGTTTTATGTGGTGGCGCCGCTGGTGCAGGCGGGTAGGCCGATTGTGTTGGCGGGTTTGGAGGAGGCGGGTGAGGGGAAGGTGAGTGTGGTGCCGAGCAGGCCTGCGCAGCGTTTGACGATGAGTGAGGGTGAGGTTTTGATGACGAAGGTGGATTATTTGCAGGGGTCGATGGGGGATTTTGAGAAGAGGACGAAGTGGATCATGGATTGGAATTATCCGTTTTCGAGCATGGCGGCGGGGATGTATGTTTTGACGAGCATACGGAAGCTGGGGGTGGAGAGGGGGGAGGTGACGTTATCGACGCGGGATGATGGGATGGAGGAACTGGCGGTGGTGGAGGTGCCTGCGGGGAGTGAGTTGGTGTTTCGTCCACGATTTTTGGTGGCTTTGTCGCATCCGGAGGGGATGGTGCCGATGATAAAGTCGAGGTGGGTTTTCGGGAAGTTGCATGCCTGGGTGAGTTTGCAGTTCCGTTATTTGATGATTGAAGGGCCGGTGAAGTTGGTTTTTGCGGCGCAGCGTGGAATTCAGGAGGAGGTGGTGGTCAGTGAGGTGAGGGGGCGGCGGGTGAACAGCAGTTTGACGGTGGGTTTCAGTCCGACTATGAAGTATTCGCCGAAGCGGGCAGAGACTTTTGTGGCGTATTTCTGGGGAAAGAACGGGTTGTTTGATGATTTTTTCGAGGGAGACGGGCTTGTGGTGCAGCAGCAGGTGACGGGAGGGAAGGGGAATCCGGTAGCGAGGGCTTGGGAGGGTGTGTTGGGGGCGATCGGGAAGGTGTTTGGGATTTAGAGCGGGACGGAAGCTCCGTTTGGGCATTGTGCGTTTTCAGCAAAAGGAAAAAAGAGGTGAGTCCCTGCTTTACAAGGTGTGGTGGGGCATACATATTCCGCCGCTCATGAATTTTGCGGCAATTAATTGGCTAGGTATCAGCATCGATTTGCTGTTGGTTGTGTTCGTCATCGTATGTCTTTTGATGGCTCTGTTGATTTTGATGCAGCGTCCGAAGCAAGAGGGTTTGGGAGCGGCGTTCGGGGGAGGGGTGACGGATCAGGTGTTCGGGGCGCGGACGACGAATGTGCTGCAAAAGGGGACGGTGTATCTTGGATCGATGTTTTTCCTGTTGAGTATCACGCTGGCGATTTTGATCGGTAAGCAGAACAAGCAGAAGTCTTTGATAGATGATGGCAAGGAGGCGAATCAGACGGCTCCGGCTGCGGAGAATCTGGTGATTACGGAAAATGTGGTTGAGGAGGAGAAGCCGAAGACTTTGGTGGATGAGTTGCCGCCTGTGGAAGTGGTACCGGTTGATCCCGCAGCTCCGGTTGATCCCGCGGCTCCGGTTGATCCTGCGGCTCCGGTTGATCCTGCTCCGGTTGATCCTGCTCCGGTTGATCCGAATGCTGGTGAGGGGACTTCTGGTGAAGTGGTTCCTGATGAGGAAAAAGAAGAGGACAAAACCGAGTAAGCCTGACGCTTGCAAGGTGTGAATTTGGCTGTGCAAGGGGATGGGGAGGATGGGAAGTTGCCTGTATGGGCGAGGGGTGATGCATTTCCGTTAGGTTCGGATGGATGGGGTTGGGTGAATCGCAAGGGTGTGAGTCAGGGGTGTGGTTCGCTTGAGGAGTTGGAGAGTGTGCTTCGTGCGGATGACAAAGGATTGGTGAGGCTTGTTTGGACGCCGGATAGCGGGCGTTGTGTGGTTCCGGAGGAGGTGGATGGTTTAACGCGAGCGATTGTGGAAGTGAGGAGGAGATGGGCGTTGGAGGATTTGGCGGATGGGGTGCATCGGGTGAAGATGTTGGGTGGAGGGGTTCTGATTTTGTTGATCTATTTGATTTACGGAGGATGGCGGAATTTGGAGGCACTTGAGCGGGCGAATGGTGTGAGTTTCGGGATGTGGGATAAGTTGAAATGGATTTTGAGGGAGATGAGCCAGTCCACGACTGTGGGGTTGGCGCTTTTGATTTTTTTGGTGTTCGCATTTATTCCCTGGTATCAGGCATTCAAGAAGAGTCGGGAACTGAGGCGTGGTGGGGTGGATACGAAGGGGATGATACCGACGCTTCGATTTGAGACGTGGTTGGAGATGCAGCGTGCGCCTCTTACGTGGGTGATTTTGGGTTTGGTGGGGCTTGTGTTTTTGGTGCAGGTGGTGGTGGATCGAAATTTGTTTGGGATCGGTGGATCGTTACAGCGGGCCGGTTTGATAAAATCTTCGTATTGGGGGGGAGAGTATTGGAGGATTCTGACGGCACCGATGTTGCATGGGGGTGTGGTGCATTTTGTGATGAATGGATTGGGGTTGTTGTATTTGGGGAAGAGGATGGAGGTTTTTGCGAGGTGGCCGCATTTACCGGCGGTGTTTCTATTTTCCGCGATGGTGGGAGGGGAGGCGACGGCGCGATTTCTGGATGTGCCGTCGGTGGGTGCGTCGGGAGGGTTGATGGGTTGGTTGGGATTTTTGCTCGTGTTTGAGACTTTGCATTCGCGATTGGTGCCGAGGAGTGCGAGGCGCAGGTTGTTGGGTGGGTTGTTGGTTACGGTGATGATTGGTTTGGTTGGGTATCGATTTATTGAT
>JBGSRM010000136.1:0-6879 GCA_041737575.1 Akkermansiaceae bacterium | reverse complement strand
CCCTCGATGCGCGTGGACGAGCCGACACTTTCGATGGTGGCGACTTTTCGCAGCGAGGTGAGTTTCTCCGGCGAAAGGCTGCGGATCATGCGCCACTTCCCCTTGAACTCGTCCAGCTCAGCGATGAGCCGGAGAATCTCGGGGGTGATGGTGAAAACGGGCGGCAACATGGCAGTTTTGGCTGATTCGTTAGCCGATTATAGCCGATTATAGCCAATTCGCCAGAGATACTTTTCAGATAGAGTGCCTCACGGGTGACGAGCACGCGTTTGCCATGGAACCCGGTGGGATCGCTCTTGAAACGGGTTTCGTCAGTAGATGGAAAGGTGGGAGATTTTTTCACCGGCGAGGGTGAAGGAGAAATCCAGCTCCACCGGGCTGCCGGGGAAGTTGCCGGAAACCCTGGCGGTGGCGATGAAGGTGCCGTTGCTTTCAATGGAGCGCAGGAGTTCGGTCTTGGGTTGGTATTGTTGTGCGGTGCTGGCCACCCATTCACGGATGGCGGCATGACCGATGTGGTCGTGGTTCTCGTCGTGGACATGTGCGTTTTCCTCGAAGCAGGCCGTGGCATCGTCGATGCGTCCGTCATTGGCAGCAGCAAGGTAATCGAGGATGATTTTTGGAAGTGAGGTGACGGATTCGTATTGGCTGGACATGATGGATCAGTGAAACATGCCTCCTAACAAATGACAAGAGCCCACGAAAAAGTCATGAACACAAAAATCATCCATCAAGCCGCTAACGCCACGTTGACCGGAGAACTCCCGTTTCCACAAATCGTCGGCCTGCTCATTGAAGCGGGCGTGGAGTGCTATCACATCGACTACCTCGCCATGCGCAAAACCTTCTACGACGGCGATGGCGCGACGGTGGAAACGCCGATTCCACTGGAAGGACTGCCACCGGTCGCCGCCGATTTTGATACCGAGGCACTGCGGACGAACATCCGGGACAGCCAACAAAACCACCAGTCATGGCGCGACTTCAGCATCCGCGCGATGAACGGCGGCGTGCAGGGATATTTCGCGTTTCTGCGCGGCAAGCGGGTCACCTACTTCGGCCGCCAGGGAGAGCAGCACACCGAGTGGTTTCCGGGTGCGGATCGATAAGGATCGCCGCCGGTAGCGTTTTGGGAAAACAGACCAATGCCTTGGCACGAACCTCGACAAGCTTCGCGGGCATGACAAAGATCATGCAGCCAATCTTAGAAATGAAATCAAACCCTTCGCCCGCTCGATTTATCATAGCTCTGTTGCTGACTTTCTCTGCTTTCACGCAAGCAAAGCCACAGGCAGTGAAATCACCTTACGCAGCTTGGTCGCATACCAGCGCGTTCGCGATTCTAACCACTCCCGAAGGTGCGGATCTTCCCGCGACTGCATCGGTTGAGCAGTTTCCGCTGCTGGTCCGGCTCAGCGATAATTGGTTCGATTTCTCCCAAGCGAAGGATAACGGAGAGGATCTGCGTTTTTCCTCGGAAGCGGGTGAGCCACTGGCCTACGAAATTGAGGAATGGGACAAGGCGAAGGGCAAGGCGAGCATCTGGGTGCGCGTTCCGAAAATCACAGGAAATTCCCAACAAGCACTGCGGATGCACTGGGGTAAAACGGATGCGGCCGCTGAATCGAATGCGAAGGCTGTATTCAACGAATCGAATGGTTTTGTGAGCGTCTGGCACATGGCTGGCAACGCGCTGGATGCGGTTGGATCGCTGGAATGCAAGGATGCCGGAACAACACCGGCAGCAGGCGTTGCGGGCGAGGCTCGCCATTTCGCGGAAAGTGGCATTTTCGGTGGGGATAAAATTACGAGTTATCCCGCAGGCTCGGAATCCAGTAGCACGGAAGTATGGTTTCGCGCGGAAAGTCCGAATGCCTCGATCATCGGCTGGGGCGATCAGATCAGGCAGGGGAAAATCGTGATGCAATACATCAGTCCGCCGCGCATGAACATGGATTGCTGGTTTTCCGATGGCAACGTCCAGGGAACCACAAAGATTCCGCTGGGCGAGTGGAACCACGTCGTCCACACGTATCAGCAAGGAGAATCGGTGCTCTACGTCAACGGCGTGAAGGATGCCACAGGCTCGAAGGCAACACCTCTCGGTATCCCAAAACCGGCAAAACTATGGATCGGCGGGTGGGCGAACCAATATGATTTCACCGGAGATATTGACGAAGTGCGCGTATCAAAAGTCAATCGCTCTGCGGACTGGGTGAAGCTGGGATATGAAAACCAGAAACCGATGAACACCGCCGTTGGCCCTCTCGTTCAGGCGGGAAATGCATTTGGAGTTTCGCAGGAAAAAGCCTCTGTGGCGGAAGGGGAAAGCATCACGCTGTCCGCAAAGGTTGGCGGGGCACGCAAGATTTACTGGATACTCACTCGTGACGGACGCGAGGAGGTGGTGGCCACAGACCGATTCAATTTCAATTTCGCCGCCGGACGTGTGACGGGAGACACGAATGTGACACTTCGTTTGAAGGCGATTTGCGCGGATCGAGTGAAGACGAAGGACATCGCCATCACGATCAAGGAAAGCATTCCCGATCCGGTTTTCACGCTCACCGCAGCTCCCGCGTGGGACGGACGCAAGCGAATCGAAGTCGTGGCGCAAATCTCGAATCTCGCGGAGATGAAAAAGCAGGGAGCTGGGGATTTCAACGGGCAATGGAATGCCGGACCATTCGCCGTGATCAAAGAGGAAGAGCTCACCAAGCTTGTTCTCAATCGCTCACAAGCCAGCGGAAAACTGATCGTGACGGCCACAATCAACAACGGCGGCAAGCCCGTATCAAAATCCGTAGAGATCCAAGTGAAGGAGCCGGAAAGTGAACCTTGGGTGGAGCGCGTGCCAGCCAAGGACGAGAAACCGGAGGAAGGTCAATTCTATGCCCGGGATGAAACAAATGAAGGGACGCTCCACTACAATGGCACTCTAACAGAGGCAGCGCCCTCCGTTTTCCTCAAGCTCTACGCAGACGAAAAACTAATCAAAACGGCAACCACAAAACCCGGCTCCGACAAGTCCTACTCACTGTCCGTGAAACTCAAACCCGGCCTGATTAAATATCGTGTCGAATTCGGCACTTCAGACGGTGGAAGGGAAACCGTCATCGACAAGATCGGCGATCTCATCTGCGGCGATGCGTATCTCATCAACGGCCAGTCAAACGCTCTCGCCACCGACACGCGTGAGGAATCGCCGCCGGAGACAAACGAATGGATCCGCAGCTACGGCCTTCCCTCTGAAAAATCAGAGAATAACCAAGAAAACCTCTGGTGTCGCCCAGTCTGGAAGGCGCGCAAAGGCGAGAAGGCGGAGCTCGGATGGTGGGGAATGGAACTTGCCAAGAGATTGGTGGAAAGCCAGAAGGTGCCGATTTTCATCCTCAATGCCGCCAAGGGTGGAACCCGCATCGACGAGCACCAGCGCAACACCGCGAACCCGACCGATCTCACAACCATTTACGGACGTATGCTGTGGCGGTTGCAGCGCGCGAAACTGACCCACGGCATCCGCGGCATTCTCTGGCACCAGGGCGAGAACGATCAAGGCGCGAGTGGCCCGACCGGTGGCTACGGTTGGGAAACATATCAGCCGTTTTTCATCGAAATGGCCGCCGCTTGGAAACAGGATTTCCCGAACGTCCGGAAGTATTACGTTTTCCAGATATGGCCCAACTCCTGTGCGATGGGCGGCTCCGATGGCGCGGGCGACCGTTTGCGCGAGAAACAACGCACGCTGCCCCAGCTTTTTTCAAACATGAGCATCATGTCCACGCTCGGCATTCGTCCGGAAGGTGGTTGCCACTATCCGTTGGCGGGTTGGGCGGAATTCGCACGACTCATCCAGCCGCTCATCGAACGGGATTTTTACGCGAAGGAACCTTCGGAACCAGTCTCCGCTCCGAATCTGAATGTCGCAGCTTTCGCCGGAAACACGATGGATACAGTCACCTTGGAATTCGACCAACCAGTGGTTTGGAATGATGCCTTGGCGAGCCAGTTTTATCTGGATGGCGAAAAGGACAAGGTTGCCTCGGGCAGCGTTTCCGAAAACATCCTCACGCTGAAACTCAAGGAGCCTTCAACCGCCAAAACCATTACCTATCTCAAGGAAGTCAAATGGAGTCAGGACAATCTGCTCATGGGGAAAAACGGAATCGCCGCTTTGACCTTCTGCGAAGTGCCGCTCCTGCAGGCTGGAGGCTCCCGCTGATTCAACCGATTCCGGATTTGCATTTTTCAATCAATGAAACACCAACCACAAAGACTGCATTGCGAACCTTCAAGCGGCGCAACGAAATAGTAAGATGATAGCATCCGAATCACTCCGGCTGAACCTGATTTCCGAAGTTGGAATGGCAGGAATTCATCTGAAACTTCGGATTTCTGGTTAAAAAAGCATCCATCGTTTTCTCCTGCCGTCACCTCGCTTCCCCCGCCGGTCTCACTTCACGGACAGAAGCTCCGGATAATGACGGCGGATGATCGACTGATCCTCATCGGATAATTCTGTTAGACGAACCGGCTTGTCCTCCAGACGCTTGCCCTTTTGGTTGATGCGGTTCATCAGGCTCCAGTTGCGCGAGTGGCTACCTGGCTCGGGATCGGCGGGTTCCTTGGCGGGCAGGTCGTAGCGGGTGAAATCGATGACTTGTTCCGGCCCGTTGTTTTTCCAATCACGCAGCAGGGCGAGACGGAAGTCGCGGTTCATGAACCAGCGGATTTCCTTGTCCGCTTCGGAAGCGCGGATGCCGGAGCCACGGTGTACGAAGCGGTAGTCGATCTCATCGTTGCTTTTATAATGCGCGCGCCACAATTCACCGAACTCGCCCTGGGTGATGAGCTGGGCATCCGGCCAGCGTTCGCGGATGCCAGTGAGCCAAAGGTGCAAACCCTCCATGCCATTGCGTCCGCCGTAGCCGTAAATCTTGCGGGCTTCGACAAGACTCATTTCCCATCCATTCGTCACCCAGGCAAAACCATTGCGCTCGAATCCATCGTCAAAGTGCGTGGCAGTGGTGGCCATCATCGACTTGAGTCCACGCTCGGTGCCCATATCGAGCAAGGTTTCAATCGGGCCGACTCCCTGACGACTACGCCAGCGTTCACCATCCACCATAATCGCACCGGGAATGCGGGCGCATAGGAAATCGACCGTCCAGCCATCGAGGTTGACTATGTCAATGAAGTCGTCCTTGCCCTGTGCCGGTTTGCAAAAATGCTCGCGCGACGGGTAGTAAGGATAGGCTATCGAACCTTCGCCATCCCCGTTATCGACCGCGTATTGACTCCAGATGTTGCCTTGGCAAACATGAATCCCCTCCTTTTCCGCGAGGTAGCGCAGGTTTTCCGCAGCGAGAAATCCGGCGATCACGCTTTTAGGTCGATAACCATCGCCGACGATTTCCGAAACCCGTTTCAAGCCTTCGTGCAGATCCTTGTTCACCTGCTCCCGGGTGTTATACATATTCGAGAAATAAGCACCGGGAATGAAAGTGATCTCGTCACCAAACTTTTTGTGATAGCTGACAATTAAATCACGCAGCTCGCGATATTGCTCGCTCTCGTCATGGAGAGCCTTCCAACTGAAAGCCCAGGTAATGCGCCCTCCCGGCCATGCCTTTTCAATCGCCTCACGGAAAACGCGAGCATCCTCCGGCGTGTGCACGCTCGATTCATCCGGCCCATGAAAACTATCGCGCGTCACCTCGATCTGATGCACCCGCACGACCGTGTTGAGCGTCAGGAAACGATGTCCCATTAGTTTGTCAGGCCCCTTTGGGGGAGAGGTTTCAGCGATAGCGATCCCATGGATGGCGATGGCGGAACAGCACAATAGACGGAGCATGTTCATTGGGGTTATTGTTGCTATGGTGATTTCATTTTCAAGGTTGTAACGCTTGAAAATACACCACCGCATGAAAGACCCCGGCAAACAGCAGTAACTCCAACGCCCCCAACGCCAGCAACCGATTATACCCAGCCCCCGGTGCCATCGTCAGCACCCCCCAGATGATTCGCATCCCAATCATGAAAATCGGCATGCTCGCCAACCCCAAAAGCGGATAACCCATCACCAACCACGCAATCCCCAAAAATGCCGCCACCTTGATCTCCAACCAAATCACCGCCGCCGCCGCTTTCGGCCCGAATCTCACCGCCAATGTCTTCTTACCCACCTTCGCATCCTCCACCATATCCCTGAAATTATTCACCGAGATCAACACCGCCGACAACAACCCAACCTGCAAACCCAACACCGCCGCCTCACCGCGCCACTCGCCCATCTGCACAAAAACCGTCCCCATCACCGCCACAAAACCAAAAAACAAAATCACAAACACCTCACCCAGCCCGCGGTAAGCGAGCGGAAACGGGCCACCCGTATATCCATAAGCCAGAAAGAGCGATGGCAAACCGATCACCAACATCACCCAACCCCGCTCCATCACCAGAAAAGCACCAAACACCGCTGCACCTACTAGAAATACCGTACCCAATCCCATCACCTGCCCGAAACTCATCTCACCCGTCCCCGTCAACCTCCGCGGCCCCGTCCGTCCCACACCATCCGCACCCTTCTTTCCATCCACCGCATCGTTGAAAAAATTCGTCGCAATCTGAATGCTCAACGCCCCTAACAAAGTACAAACCCAAAGCCACCAGTCAAACACCCCTCCCAACTTCCAAGCCAGAACCCCACCCACCCACACCGGCACCAGCCCCGCCGCCAAAGTCTTCGGCCTCGCCCCACTCCCCAACGCCCTCATCCATGTTCCAAAACTCATCACTTCCACGGATTCAAATCTCAAAAACCAACACACGCGACTCCAAATCACTCATCATTCTAACCCAAAAATATTCATCTCT
>JBGSRM010000128.1:0-9891 GCA_041737575.1 Akkermansiaceae bacterium | reverse complement strand
CGAACTCCTCGACGAATCCTACGAAACCGCCCTCACCACCATCCAAACCTACCAAAACCTCCTCTCCCAAAAAATCTCCCCAGAACAACTCCTCTCCCAAATCCAAGCCACCGAAAAACTAGGCGTCACCGAAGGCACCCTGATAGCGCGCTGATACGCCCCAAGGAGCGGCGGATTACATCCGCCGACGAACCATCCCAAAGCCCCTCGATCACACCGGGCCGTCATAAATAAGCACAGCCACAGCAACCACATGGCATGTCACATGCATCACATCCAATCCAAACATTGAGACAACTTTGCCTGTAGATTATGCTTCTCTCCCCTTGGCCTGCAATCGAGCGTTTATATATCGAATCATTTCAAATCCATGAAACTCATCAATCCTCTCCCCCTTTTCCCCGTCATCTCCCTCCTCCTGCCCGCAACCCTCCTCGCGGAACCTCCACCCCTCCTTCAATCCAAAATCAAGGGACTGCTCGTCATCGAACTGCCCAACGGCAAAACCGCCGGCACCGCCAGCCAGATGAACGCCACCGCAATCTATGACGAAGCCTCTGAAATCGAAATCAGCTTCAACCAGGAAGTGGGCGAATCCATGAACATCGCCATGAAAGAGGTGGTTAAATTCATTCAAGTCCGCCACCACGCAAAACTACCAGAAGACTATCGCGTGGAACTCGCATTCGCTGACAAATACAGCTCCAAAGACGGCCCTTCCGCCGCCGTCGCCAGCGCCCTCCTCATTGATTCCATCTTCAGCGGCAACGAACTCGCTGATGATTTTGCCGTTACCGGCGACATGAACGCCGACGGCGCCGTCCAACCCGTCGGCGGAGTCGCCGCAAAAATCCGCGGTGCCCATAAAAAGGGATGCAAAGTCGTCGCCATACCCAAGAAAAATGAAGTCGCCGTCAGCGATTCCTACGTAAGCAGCGGAATCTCCGATCTCCTCCAGATCCAAGTATTCTCTATCGATACCTTCGAGGAAGCCTTCGCTGTTTCTTCTAAAAAACGCGACGAAAAAATCACCCTGGCCATCGAGGAATTCACACGCATCCAGGAAGTTTTGGCAAAAAACGATAAACTCATCTCCCACCCCAAGGTCATTGAAAAACTGCGCCTCGTCAGTCAGAACGCACCAAACCACCTCTCCGCGAAGTATCTTTTGCTACATGCCACCAAAAGCGGTCCAAAATCACTCTCTCTGGTCGGTTCACTCATCGCAATCGACGATGCCGACACGGCGTTCGGCTCCATGCTCAAGGATCGCAGCTTCCTCGAACAATCCGGCAACAACGATGTTCTCTTCAAATTTGAAACCGAGCTCTCCCGTCTCAGACCCCTTCTCGACAAACGCACCGTGGAATATTGCACCACTTACATGGAACTCGCCACATACATCAAAGGCATCAGATCCAAGCGCATCTTCACCCAACAAATGGAACGCGAACTCGAAGCGGCCATAGACAAAGTCACAAGCGCCCGCAAAACCCTCCTCGGCGATGAAGAAATCCAAGAGGAACTCATGCTCCTGGAGTAAACGCACCCAAGCCATCCTCCTCAACCGCCAATCCCAAACAAGGAGCGGCGGATTACATCCGCCGTCACCGTCCAACAACCTCAACCTCAACGATTTCCCATCTCCCGGAAAAAAACTTCCGAAATCCACGCAAAACCCCAGCCCCCCCCGAAACCCCCGCCAATCCCAAACAAGGAGCGGCGGATTACATCCGCCGTCACCGTCCAACAACCCCAACCGCAACGAACACCCACCTTCGGGAAAAAATTTCCGAAATCACCGCGAAATCCCCCGAACCCGCCCAGAAAGCTCCAGAAATCGCCAGTTACCCCCCCGAAATCGCCCGGTAAGCTGTCGAAATCGGCCGGTAATGTTCGGAAATCGCCCGGTAAGGCATGGAAATCGAGCGGTAAGCTCTCGAAATTTCTTGGTAAGCTGCCGAAATGCTGCGGTCGATTCTTGCCATCACCCGGTCGCTTGATGTAAAGAAAAAATCTGGGTTCTATGGAACCCATCCCAAATCAAACCAAAGCAATCCCCATGAAAAACGAATTCGCCAACCGCCAAAACATGCACCTCGCCATCGTCGCCCTTCTCGACGATCCCAAGCACCAACCCGTGTGGAAAGACCAGCCGCCGCAAATCTTCACCACCCGCGCCGCCACCCTAGTCCCCATGGTCACCGCCTTCACCGACCTCATTGCCGCCCAGTAAGCCGCCACCACCGGCTACGCCGCCGACAAAGAACGCGAGGAACAGGAACTCGAAACCATCGCCCACGAAATATCCGAAGCCCTCGCCGATTGGTTCGAGGACCAAGGCCGTGAGGCCGATGCCGCCAAGGTCTCCCTCGCCCTCTCCAGTTGGCAGAAGCTCCGCGACGTCGCCCTCATCGCCCGCGCCAAACTCCTCCACACCTCCCTCACCGACGCCCTTGCGGAAAACGCCGCCGCCCTCGCCGAGTACGACCTCACCCCCGCCGATGCCACTCTCCTGAAAAAAGAGACCGAAGACTTCGAGAAAATCGTCGCCAACCCCGCCGCCGCCATCTCCGCCCGCAAAGCCCTCACCGCCGCCCTCCGCCCCAAATTCCGCGAAGTCGCCGACCTCCTCGCCAAAATGGATCGCCTAGTCCTCCGCTTCCGCAAATCCGAACTCGGCAAAGCCTTCGCCGACGCCTGGCAAGCAACCCGCCTCATCCGCGACCTCGGCGAAGCCGCCCCACCAGAGCCAGCGCCGCCCGTAGCGTAAAACAACCAACTGACCAAAAAAACCGTGCCCGCAAGAGACTCTTGCGGGCGCGTTTTTTCAATCCGCCATTCGAAAAGCGGCATTCGTCATTTGCCAGTCGCAGTCGGTAAGGCATCACGCTAGTTGCTGGCGAAGCCGCAGGACATCACGTCAGTCTTCTCATTCACCTTGCCGCCGAAGGAGGCAATCGTCGACTCTCTGCTTCCCAATCCAATTACTTCAAATTGTTCTATGCATTCGACCAAGCCCAGATTTCGAGCGCCTTTGCTGAAAGCGCTTTCGACCGTTCACGAATTGCTACAAGGTTCCAAGACCCCTGATGGTCCTTAATCTGCCGGGCAAGAGCCGTAATCGGGGAATACGCGGCGCGCTTCGCCTCGAACGGGTCTCGACCAACGGAGCTATTTGCTGGTCCACTCAGAAGGCACAGATTCCCTAGCGAATGCACCAAGGTAGGCAGGTGTTCGTCTTCTGCGTCGCTGCCCAAATATGCTTTCCACGCATCGTCCAGCGTCTGCGGCATCATGTGTTCGATTGTATTGACCGTGCTGTAGTCGGGAAGCTGACCGTGGGACTGCAAGGTCTTGTCGATTTCCATGAGAATCATGCGCGAGAACGCAAGATCACGGCTTCGATAGGTCGGCTTGGCAATCAAAGCAGTCTGAAACTCTTGGTCCGAAACCCAAAGCGTCTGTTTCTTGAATTCGTCATGCAATGCCCTGACAGGATTCTCTTCATTGACGATCTTCCCAAGCAACTGCGGGAACATCACGTCATACAACGTCGTAGGCAGTTCTGTCATTTTTCGTCGCACGAGTAGCACCAAAGTCTCGTGGAGGATCGAACGAGCCGTCGCGTCTGTGAGTGTTCCGGTCGCATGCGCACGCAGGACTGAGAGCACAAAAGGAGTGCTTGAATCCATGCGCGTGTTGGCAATAGCAATCAGGAGTCGGTTGATCTGCTCGTCGTTGTAGGGATGGGACAGCGGCTCGCGAATTGAACGATAGAGAGCCGCCCCAGAAAAGATGTCAGCGAGATGCTGTTTTGCGGAAGCTGAACTCATGTTTCGATTCTTCCCCTTGAAATGCACGTAAACCTTGCGGTGCTTACCGACAGTTTTCTTCTCTCCGATTGAGAAAAGATTCCGGAGATACTCTTCAAAGCGGTCATCCCCATCCAAAAGCCGGATAGCCGCGAGCCACTGGCTGTTGTGCAATTCCTCGTAGCTCTCCTTTGCGTCGATGATTGGCCGAAAGAGATAATTGCACAGAAGTTCACTCGCCGTGAGCGGCATCCCCTTGTCATTAAGACTTTCAAAAATTGCCTGCGGGTCATCCTTCGCCTCATCGAGGGGAATCCAAACGATCTTGAGGCAGTTCAGAGCCACTTGCGCGAGCTGCCAGAGCGCAGGAACATCGGGGTAATTCGCGGCGAGCTTCTTGAGGGCATATTTACGGAACTCATCCACGCGGTTCTTGCCCGGTACATAAAGCTGGAGGTCGGCTTGTAGCTTGGGCGTCTTCGGATTAACGTCGCAGCCGAACACAACGCGATATGTCGGAAGGCGGTCGCCTTTAGAGGAAAAGACTTTCAGCTTCAAGTAGTCGTCGGCACCGTCCACATCATTCACTAGATAGCGGTTCAACTTTCCGAGGTAGTCGTATGCGTCACTGGAGAGGTGCTTCTTGGCACGAATCAGCTCCTGAATGATACCAAGCAAGAGGTAGATAGTTGTGATTCGCTGTTGGCCATCAATCACCAGAAACTCCTTCAGTTCCGCCGCCCCAGTTTTCTCAAGGACAACAATCGGCCCGAAGAAATGTTCCACTTCGTCAATCGTCGACCCCGTGTTAAGTTCGGAGATGATTTGCTCCTGAATATCGAGGAAGAGCTGATCCCACTGCTTCTTCTCCCAAGCATATCCGCGTTGGAAAAACGGTATCTCGAAACGGACTGTCCCGTTGAGAGTATCCTTGAACGTCCGGTTTTTGACTGAATCTGTTGGCATAAATTATTTTCGTGTGGGGTTTATTCCGTTGTCGTGAGTTTTTCGTTGAAGGTTCTTGGTTTGATGGGCTTGCGGAGGAGGTTTGAGGTCACCACCGCTTCTATCTCCTCGGCTGATGGTGTCATAAGCATTCTGGCATCACATCTGGATACGGCCCGAGAAAGCGTTCGCCGTTGAAGTGGATCATGTGGTCGGGGTCTTCGGCGATCCAGACTTCGGATTCCCAGGCGATGTGCGAGACGAAGGTTTGCATGGTGCGGCGGGTCTCGAAGGCGGTGACGAAGACGAGGCCCGCTTTGCAGCCGGCGAACAGATCTTTAAGTTCCTTGCGGCGCTTGCCGTCCACGGGACCAGCGCTGGTGACGGCTTCGATGAGCAGGAGCCAGTTGCGCGTGGTGTCGTGGACGATGACGTCGGGAATCTTGGCGGCGGAATCCAAGGTGACGCCGAGTGCGGACAAGCCTGCGGTTTCCAGGTGGACGAATTTATTTTCGGTGTCGCCGATGTAGAGGACCACGCCGCCGCGTGCGAAAGCGGGGCAGAATGTTTCAATGATGGCTTTGATGAGCGGGTTCTGCCCGCCGGGTGACAGCGCTACCTGTGAGCCATCGGGCAAGGTGACGGGCACGCGGGCGAGGTCACGTTTGCGGGCGATCTCATGTTTGAGGGTTTCGCGGCTGGAGAGGTATCGTTTTAAGGTGGGTGCCCATTTCGGAGTCCCGAATTTGCGGAAGAGTGCAAGGGCGGTGGGTTCGATTTGATACACTGTCTTGCCGCTGTTGGTCGGGCGATTGGGGGCATCGGGATTTCGTAGCAGCAGACCCTCCTCGACGAAGAATTTCACCGCGTCGTCGCGGATGGTTTCGCGGGTGTTGGGTGCGTAACGGTTGCCGTAGGCGGTGGCGATGAATTCGATGATCGGAGTGATGCCGCGCAAGGGAGCCTGCGCGTCGGCCCATGCGGCATCCGGCTGAAGGTCGAGCAAGGCCAGCAGCGAGTAGGCGGCGGTTTCGTTCCTTTGCTTCGGGCCGAACTGCAATGCCGTGAGCGCTTCGATGGTTTCTGCGAGCCGCATTTTTCGGGCGGCGGCTTTGCGGTTGGGTTTAGCGGAGGGCATGAAGGTGTTTGGTAACGAGTTGGTCGATTTCGTCCTGCGAGAGATCGAGGGATTTCATTTCGCGGCCCATCGCATGGAGCGTGTCGCGGTCGGGATAGGACAAGGTGCGAAGATCGGTGGCGTTCACCTGCGTATGGCCGCTGAAGCGGCGGAAATATTGGTCCACGACGGTGGAGTTGAGGAAGGCGTAGAGACCGACGGCCAGTGCGCGCTCCAAGCCATGCCCGCTGGCGTGGAAGTAGTTCAGATGATTCTCGAAGCCGACCCACTTTGCTTTGACCAAGTCCGGGTCGAACAGGCAGGCCACGAGGCGACGGCGCTCTTCCTTCGAGGTGAATCGCTTCGTGAGCAGATAGACGCCGGAGGGCACGAGCCACGGGTGTGTCTCGTCGTTGTCGAGGATGGCGTTGGGCTTGCGGGCTTCGGGCTTAGGCCAGTGAACGGTGCCACCATTAAAATGACAGGGATAGACCAGTGGCACGGTGCCGAATTCGGGTTCCTTGCGCAACGCGTCCTTGAGGCGGAAGTCCACGACACGCCCGGTGGAGACGGTCACACCCAGCGAGGCGAGTTTGGTGTTCAGGCCGTTCAGGGCTTCCTTGGCCGTGGTGTGACAGGCTGCGGAAGGGATGTGGATGAACTTCTCTGGGTCGCGTGGATGGACGATTTCGGCGAAGGGAAACAAGGCCTCGGTAATGTCGTCACCATGCTCACCGCTGCTGCTGGAGATGTTGATTTCATCGGGTTGGTTGCATCCCTTCACGGCATGGAAGATGATGTTTTCCTGCAACACGCTGTCGTCGCGAAAGGCGGCTTGACGGGAATCAAAAACATGAAGGCGGCGGAGTTCCATTTCGTTTAGGAGATCTTCACGAAACGGGCGGAAGTAAGGGCCGTTGCAAAAACTCCGAGGCGTAATTGCTACGAGTTGGCCGCCCGGAACGAGCAAGCGCTGAATGAGCGCGATGAAGCCGGTGTAGAGGTTGCTGGTTTCGATGCCGATGGATCGCAAGGCACGTCGTTCAGCGGAATCGGTGCTGATTTTGCGATAGGGCGGATTAGCAATGGCCGCATCGAAGGCTGGAGGATGCGTGCCGAATAAATCACCGGCAAGAGACGCCGATATTTCCTGAATGAAGTCAGCGGAGTGGATGGTGAACGAGAAGCGGATACCTGCTCTTGCGCAGCGATGCTCGCACTCCTGCATGGTTGCGTAAAGTGCGTCGAGGATTTCACCGTCGAGTTCATAGAGTGTAGCATCAATGGCACGAACACCGTCGCGATTTTCACAACACCGGGAAACGAAAGCCGCCGTAAGCGAGCCCGCTCCTGCGCCGGCGTCGAGCAGGCGCACGGTTCTTGGCAGCGGCCCGAACATGGAAGCCATGAAGTCAGCCACTGGTGTGGCGGTGAGGAACTGTCCGAGTCCCTCCTGACGACTTCTCTGGTTTTCTATGGCCGCGAGTTTCATGGAGTCATGCTACCAAGCTGGGTTCCGTTTTGCCATCGAAGAAACGGCTATCGTTCGGCGGATTGGGCGACTATCTTTCCCACAGAGCCAGAGGCAGACGGGAATCAGCGTGCTGTAAAAGAGCTGGCCGGAGAGAGGCGAAGGTCGAAGGATGAATGCCGACGTGGAGGAGAAGCGGTTCGTCGTTCGCAGCTCGTCACCCGTTACTTCCAAGTTGGCCATCTTGTCCTTCATTTCTCTCACTGTCCGCATGTTGGACTTGTCCGGAAGGAAGGCGCAAGAAGATAGAGCTATGTCGGAGTCGTTGAAGAGTGGGCTGGAGCTTACCCAAGCCTTCCCGGAATCCCGAAAGCCAGAAGTGCAAATCTCCGGTATCTGGTTTATCCTATCAAATAGCCCCTACCTTAGTTATAAAGTCGTGCCGCTCCGTAACCCACAAATCCACCCCCCATCGGCATTATCAAATCACCAGACCATCCCACCCATATTGAAAATTAGCGTCTACTTGTCCGTCGTAGCCCTCCCAGCCTTCGTAGCTTTCTCGACCGTCGTAGCTTTAGGGAGGGAAGTAGCGAAGTTGGCGGAGAAGTCGGATTTGCGTTCACTCACGCTTCATCTCCTCCTCGCCACCCTCTCACTCTCCCTCCTCCCATCCTGCAAAAAAGAAACCCCCTCACCCACCACACAAAACACCCCCGCCACAAACCCCACCCTCGCCGCCGCACAACTCAACATCGCAAACAACCACCTCAAAAACAAATCCCCACTCCAAGCCCTCCCCTACCTCAACGCCTCGGTCTCAAACCATCCCCTCCCGGAAACCAAACGCCTCTTCACGGAAACCCTCGCCTCCACCAAATTCACCGTCCCCATCCTCCAACTCGACCACCCCTACCCCGTCACGGACATCGCCCAAACCGGCAACACCCTCATCGCCGCCATCGGTGGAAAATACCCCACCCTCATCCGCTGGAACCTCACCGCCGAACCCTCCGTCGCCGCCATCCTCTTCCCCATCAAAGCAAAAAAAATCTCCCACATCCTCCTCTCCCCATCTGAAAAATACCTCATTACCCAACGCGACGCCACCAACCTCCTCTGCAACGCACAAACCCTCAAACCCATCGCCTCCATCGGCACCTTCCCCTCTTTCCTCGATCCCCTCTCCCTCCAGCCCTTCTCGGCAAATTCCACCCTCTTCGCTCACCCCATCGAATCATCCAACAACTCCCTCACATGGCACATCCGCGATTCTGCCACCGGTGAAG
This sequence comes from Akkermansiaceae bacterium, assembly GCA_041737575.1. Lineage (GTDB taxonomy): Bacteria > Verrucomicrobiota > Verrucomicrobiia > Verrucomicrobiales > Akkermansiaceae > Luteolibacter. The sequence continues at coordinate 1,254 of JBGSRM010000128.1, read as the reverse complement.
CACTCCGCTCAGAAACCACCTTCGCATACCCCCGCCCAACCCACGCACAATTCTCGGATACCGACCTCCTCATCTCCCACGAAGACGGCCACCTCATCTCCATCCCCCTCATCGGAGAAATCATAAAAACCAAAAAATCACTCCCAAAACCCACCACACCATCCCTCCATTCCATCTCCTTTTCGGAAAACTCCATCACCATCCACTCACCCATCCCACCCTCCAGCTCCACACCCCTCGAAATTCTAACAGGTTACCAGCTCGACCCCGCCAACCAATCCCTCATCCCCATCCCACCACCCGAACGACTCCACACCCTCTCAAAAATCCTCCCAAACATCCCTCCCACTCTAAAAATATACTCCGCACGTCTCCCCCTGGAATCACGCCTCGCCGCCGCCTACCCAACCGCCTTCCCCGAAATCACAGAAACCGATCGCACCCTCGCCAGCAAAATCCGCGAAACCTTCGCCACCAACGATCGCACCGCCATCCTAGAATCCATCAGCGCCCTCCCCACCTCCGGCCTCCCCATCGCCACCGCACTCTACCTCGCCTCCGAATCGAACGACCCCATCCTCATCCACACCACCCTCAACCACGCTCAAAACGTCCCCGAACTCCTCAAACACCTCGTCCTCGGCTCACCCGACATCCCCGACCTCGCATCCCTCCGCCAACAACAGGATTGGCTCGGCTACGAATCTCCCGACTTCATCTCCCTCTTCCAAAAAATCAAAAAACAACAAACCGAAATCCTCTCCTCACTCACTCTATCAGACACCCCCGACGACACCGAAATCGAAACCCTCTTCAACCGCCTCATCGATCCTGAAACCCAACGCAAACTCGGCCGTTCGACCATTTCACAAGTCGCGGCAACCAACGCACTCACCCTCGCCTCCTCCAACCAACACGCCACCACCTCCCTCAAATTCGCCTCCCTGGCCGAAAGCACCGGAACCCACCCTGCAACCATCCTCCGCATCCGCGCCACAGCCTTCACCTCCCTCGCGGACTTCGCCAACGCACACCTCCTCTGGATCAACCTCATTACCAACCAACCCCAAAACTCCCACCTCCCTTCGGACTACTCGGAAGCCGCCTACATCGCCTTCGAAAATAAAAATCCCGACCAAGCCATAGAAATCCTAAACACCGGTTTATTCCGCTTCCCACGCGATTTCAACCTCGCCCTCCGCGCCGGCCAAATCGCCCTTTTCACCAATCATCCCGAACAAGCCGCCACATTCC
>JBGSRM010000125.1:0-3440 GCA_041737575.1 Akkermansiaceae bacterium | reverse complement strand
CGTCATCAGCCCGGGCATCGATACCTACTCGCCTCTCGTCCAGGCTCTCGCGGCAAAAGCACCGCTCATTGGAGAGACCGAATTCGCATCCCGTTTCTATCACGGCGGCATCATCGGCATCACAGGCACAAACGGAAAAACCACCACCACAGAACTGGTCGCCCGAATCCTCGCCAAAGCCGGACTCGGCGGCACGCCCTGCGGCAACTACGGCGCACCGCTCTCCGAAGTGGTTCTGTCCCACGACCTGCCAGCCGCCGTTGCGCTCGAGCTTTCCTCCTTCCAACTCGAAACCATCGAAACCCTTCACCCGAAAATCTCCATCTGGCTCAATTTCGCACCCGACCACATGGATCGCTACCCAACCGTGGATGCCTATCGAAACGCCAAGCTGCGCATCTTCGATAACCAAACCAAGCAGGACACAATCGTTTCCCGTTACGGCGAGAATCTCGGCCACTATCCACCGAATCTCATCACCTTTTCCACAGAATCGAGCGAAGCCGATTATTTTTCAGACGGCATCACCATCACGCAGCAAGGCCGCTTCATTATCGACCTCGAAACTCAGACCTCCATGCGTGGACTTCATAACGCCGAAAACACCATGGCTGCCATTGCCGCCTGCTCTGCGTATGGTATCGATAGTTCGATCATACCCGATGCCCTCGCTGGCTACGCGCCCCCTCCTCATCGCTGCGAACTCATCCGAACCTTGGACGGCGTCGAGTATCTCAACGACTCGAAGGCTACGAACCTTCACGCCCTCGAGTGCGCCCTTCGTTCACAAACACGCCCCGTCATCCTCATCGCAGGCGGTAAGGAAAAAGGTCTTGATTACACCTCTATATTGCCACTGCTCGCCAAGCGATCCATCGGTGCTGTGACCTTCGGGCAAATCGCCCGCCCGCTCGCCGAGCTTTTCCGACAATCCGTGCCCACCACCGCCGTCGGTTCGCTCGCGGAGGCTGTTGGCCATGCACGCTCCATCGCCCCGCGCGGCTCCACCGTATTGCTCTCTCCGGGCACTTCTTCCTTCGATCAATTCCGCGGCTACGAACACCGCGGCGATGTTTTCCGCGACCTCGTTCACCAGATTTATTGATAACTCCAAACCAACCTACGATCCATTATGAAACTTGACCACATACCTACCCGCCGCCAACCCGTGCGCAAAACCCTCCACGCACGTTTTTTCAACAAGACCAAACCACGCAAACAACGCGCCACAGCCGCAGCCGCGCCTATGGATGAAGTTGAAGGTCCGAGCATCAACATTTCGCGCTCACTATCGATCATCTTCCTCATTCACATCATCGCCATCGGCATGATTTTCGTGCACAAACAGTACCTTTCCGGACGCACCACGGCACCTGCTGAAGCCACGAATTCCACCCAGTCGCAAGGTAACGCACCCGCTTCCGCAGGTAACAACGAAAGTAGCAAACTAAGTGGTGGTTATTCATCATACATGGTGAAAAAAGGCGATAACTACAGCGTCATCGCGGCAACTTACCAAGTTGATGAAAGCGAACTGAGAAACATGAACCCCGGAGTCGATATCCGCCCCGGCGTGGTTCTTCGCATTCCTAAAAACAAACGCATCGTCGCCGTGGCACCACCTGAGGTCACTGCAATCACTGATAGCGGCACTGCAAACGATCCCGACCGTGGTCTCGTCGAAATCCTGCCCCCCGTCGATGGAGGACCACAGCTCATCCGTCCGAACACAAGCCGCGATACCACGGATGTGGATGCCCCGGCTCCCTCCGGACGCACTTATACCGTGAAGTCCGGTGATAACATTTGGCGCATCGCTACGACTCACAAGGTTGACCAGAAGAAACTCTTGGAAATCAACAACATCAAAGATCCGACCAAACTCCGCATCGGCCAAGTGCTTAAGATACCTTGAAGTTTTTGGTTTCCAAATGGGTTACTTTCTCCTATAACAAAACCAAGTGTTTCGTCACAGCTCCACCTTACTTGTTGTTGCAGTCGCACTCCTCTGCGCGCTCGGGCTGGTCATGATCACAAGCACCGGGGTTTGGGTAAGGGGTCTTGAGCAACCATACCACTTCGTCATCCGCCAATCATTTATGGTCGGCATCGGATTGGTCGCCGCCTGCATTATGGCAAGGATGCCTGTCGAATGGCTACGCATGACCTTGCCCTACGCCTACATCGCTATCTGCGGCGCTCTCGCTCTATGCTTCGTCCCCGGAATTGGAGTCGAACTCTATGGCTCGAAACGTTGGATCGATCTTCCCGTCATTGGAAATTTCCAACCATCCGAAGTCGCGAAGATTGTTGTCATCATCGCCCTTGCCGCATGGTTTTCCCGCTGGCAAACGGAAGTCACCACCTTCTGGCGTGGTTTCGTGGCTCCTGGCATCATTGTCGGCATTCCACTCGCCCTGATCGCGGCGGAAACAGACGTGGGTTCCGCCCTATCGCTCGCCGTCGCCGCCGGCGCTGTCATGTTCTGCTTGGGCACACGGCTCCTCTTCATGCTTCCTTCCGCGCTGCTCTGCTTCTCTGGTGCGATATGGTATATCTACAACGATCCAAACCGTTGGGGACGCATCCAGGCATGGCTCGATCTTGAAAATCCCATCCATCAACTCGACCGTGGCATGCAACAATGGCGTGCTCTCCTCGCACTCGGTAACGGCGGACCATGGGGTGTCGGGCTCGGCAATGGAGTCGAAAAATTCGGAACACTTACCTTTTCCCACATCGATTTCATTTTCCCTGTAATCGGTGAAGAACTCGGTCTTCCCGCCACTCTCGGAGTCATCGTTTGTTACGTTGCGATCGCGGTCGCAGGCTTCGGCATCGCACTTCAAGCCCGACAGGTTTTTGAACGCTGCCTCGCACTGGGACTCACCTGCGTCATCGTCATTCCCGCCATGGTCAACATCGGCGTGACCACCGCCGTTCTTCCCAACGATGGCCTGCCACTTCCTTTCGTCAGCTACGGCGGCACCAGTCTTGTTTTCAGCCTCGCTGCCGTGGGAATGCTCATCGGTATTCACCGCCGTTCGCAAGTCGAACGTCCCGACGTTTTTCCTCTTGGCAAAGAAGTTCGCTTCGCCGTCCGTCTCTGAGGATTTAACTACTGGATCTCTAGTAGATAGGTTCTACTTCATCGGTTTGGATCGCTTGGATTTGTTTTTCGGGTGGCATTGTGTGGTTTGGTTGTCTGGATTGTGTCGGTTTTGCCCTGAAAATTCATTAGGTGTGTGTTGGCTGAAGCCCGTTATTTCAAGGTCTTGCGGGGGTTTGTGAAAAAATCTTCAAAAAATCCATGGAAAGATATTGACTGGTGAGGGGGAGGAGGATTAGCTTCGCGTGTCGTCGCGACAAGCGGCGGCGCGAGAGACAGCAAGTCGGTCGCGGCAGGTTCTTCACAGGGCCAACCCGATCGGCTTTTTAGT
>JBGSRM010000122.1:0-10805 GCA_041737575.1 Akkermansiaceae bacterium | reverse complement strand
GTGGCGATGAGTGCGCCCATGCTTTCTCCGTACCAGACGATTTTTGCTTTTGGGTGGCGTTCCTTGACAAGTTGGGTGAAGGCATCGAGGTCGGAGTACCATTGCTTGGGATTTCCGATGTCACCACGGCGGTAGTGGATGGGGTCGCTGCCTTGGCCACGAACTTCGTAGGCGTAAACGGCGGTGTTTGGTTGTCGTTTTACGATGTAGTTTGCAAGATTGGAATAGTCAACGGAAGCACCGCAGAAGCCGTGGATGCCGATGATGACGATGTCCTGGTTGTAGTGGTCGCGTTTCCAGACGCGATAGCCGAAGGTATCGGACATGCCGCCTTTGGATGATGGGTCGTTGATGAAGGAGATGACCGGGGCGCAGCCATGGGAGAGGAAAAGCAGGGCGAGGAGAGGGAGATATCGTGCGGGTGGAGGCATTACACGGATAACATGGCCTGAAAATCATGAGAATGCAAGGCATCGTGAGGGAGGGCTTAGGGAAGGAATTTACGAAAAATTTACGTAAATTTGTCGATTTGCATTTTCATTTCTTGGGTGTCGTTTACGAATGATAGCGTTTAAGAAGTTAGGAAATTTTATGAAATCGATTATATCAATCAGTGCGGTGATGTTTGCCGTTTGTGCCGTGGTTCAAGGTGCTCCGCGCCTGACTATTTCGACGCCGTCGTTGGCGCCGGATTCGGAAGTGAATGTTGTATTTGACAAGCCGATGGTTGCTGAGGATCAGCTCGGCAAGGAGGTGGACAACAAGTTGGTTGATATCAAGCCTGGGATGACCGGGAAATTGTTCTGGAAGGCGCCGACGATTGCGGAGTTGAGATTTGATAAGGGGCCGGCGTTGGGGGCTGAGTATCGATTTTCGGTTGGCAAGGATTTGAAGCATTTGGATGGAAGTTTGGTAGGGGGTGGGGAGTTTGCGAAGGTGGCGACGGAGGATCTGACCATTCGTGTTGCGAATATACAGAATCGCTGGAGCAGTGATTATTCTCCTGAGGCGGGTTCATGGGTTGTGGTTTTCAATGATGATGTGGATTTGAAGAGTGTTGAGAGTTTCATAGGATTTCAATCGGGGACGAATCAGAAGGTTGGGGCGACCATTCGTCATGCGATGGCGGGAGAGGTGGGGTATTACCGGACGGAGTATGTGACGTGGGCGAATCGGAAAGATCCTGCGAAGCAGAGGGAGGATGTGGCGGCGGAGACGGTTCTTAAAAACATACTGATTGTTTCGCCGAAGACGGCGCTTCCCGTGGGAACGGATTGGCAAGTTGTTTATAAGAAGGGTTTGCCGAATGCGGCGAAGACCGGTGCTTTGAGGGATAATCTTGCGTATGTGGTGGGCAATATCGAGCCATTCAAGGCGACAACTGTTTCGGGTCAGGTTTCGGTGAATCAACCGAGGAGTATCATGGTAAGTTTCAACAGGAAGTTGGCGGAATCATTTCGTGACTCGCAGATAACCGTATCGCCAAAGCCAAAGGGCATGGAGATCGAGGTGGATGGGAAAAATCTCACGATCTCGGGTGACTTCGATGATAATAACAATTACATGGTGAGTGTGTCCGCCCAGATTGAGGGGATGGGTGGAGTGCGGCTTACGAATGGGGGCAATTTTGCGGTTGAGTTCGAGAGGTTGGAACCGGAGCTGGCATTGCCATCGGAGGATGAGGGGCAGTTTGCAAACGGGCAGAGGAAGTATGAGATCAGCACGATTAATTTATCGAAGGTGCACATTCGGGTGAAGAGAATCGATAGTGAGGGAAGTGTACGGGCGATCCAAGGTTATCGGAATTATACGGGTCGGGGGCCCAACTACACGCAGGTGGAGCCGATTTCCTTGATTCCGTATGCGTTGGTGCAGGGTGAGACGGTGGTGGACAAGGAGATCCTGTTAGATAACGCGGTGGATTCCTCGAAGAACCTGGAATTCAATTGGGATGAATATTTGCCTGAGGGTACGAAGTATGCGACTTTGTTTGTGGATGTGGTGGGGACACCTCATGCGAAGGCGGGGGAGAAGAGGAGCAGGGGAGTGCAGGCGATCGTGCAGTTGACGGATATCGGGTTGGCTTGGAAGTTTACGGGACAGGAGGCGTTGGTGTTTGCGTTTTCATGTGAGACGGGCAAGCCGTTGAGTGATGTGAAGCTGGGGGTTTTTGGGGAGGATGCGAAGATGATGGCGGAGGCTGTGACAGATGCGAACGGCATCGCGAAGCTACCGAGAAGCGAAGATGCGAGGCATTTGCGAGCCGTGCTTGGTGATGATTCCTATGCGGCGGCGTATGATGACACGCTGGATACGGTGGGTATGTGGTATTTCCCGGTGAGGTATTCGTGGATGCAGCCTCTGGCCAGGGAGCGGAAGGCGTTTTTGTTCACGGAGAGGTCGGTTTATCGACCCGGTGAGAAGGTTCGGATCAAGGGAATTGTTAGGGATATGGTTGGGAACGATATTGAGAAGTCGAAAATCGCGCCAGCGAGGATTGTGATCAAGAATCCAAGGGAGAAGGAGATTTATACGGGGGACGTAGTTTTGTCGAAGCATGGATCGTTTGATCTTGAGTATGTGTTGCCGGACGCGGAGACGGGCGATCATACGATCACGTTGCAATTTCCGGATGATTTGCGGAAGGCGGAGGAGACGGAGGATTGGGAGCTTCAGTATTCGCTGGAGGCGAATGCGAGTTTTTCGATTCCGTTGAAGGTTGAGGAGTTCAGGCGGAATACATTCGAGATTTTGCAGAGTATCGATGCACCGAAGGCGGGCGCGGCAGAGGTGAAGGCGAAATTGACGGCTACCTATTTTCAGGGGCAACCGGTGGCGGCGGGCAAGGCATCGGTTTTCACGGAGGTGACGGATGTGAATCCATATCCAGAGCGGTTCCAGGATTTCTTGTTTGGTAATCATCGAATCGAAGACTGGAGGTATTGGTATCATTACTTCGGGTATCGGGATCGGGATAATGACGAGTCGATTACGAGCACGAGTTTTAATTCCGAGCAGACGCTGAGTCAGGAGGGATTTGCCGAGGTTTTGGTGAACGTGCCTGCGGGAGATTTTCCGGTTGGGAAAATGGTTCGAGTTTCGACAGAGGTGACGGATGCGAATGATCAGACCTTGACGGCAAGGACGGAGGCGACGGTTCATCCTGCATCGGTTTACGCGGGTATTTCCAGGAATGACAAGCTGGTGCGAGTGGGAGAGGAAGGGGAGTTCCGCTTTGTGGCAGTTACGCCGGAAGGGGAGCCTGTGGGGGCGGATGTTAAAATTACTGTGGAGATGACACGTCAGGTTCATGCGACTACCAAGACGACCAATGCAAACGGCGATACGGTGACGGAGAGCGAGCCGGTGGAGCAGAGTGTGTTTGAAAAAGAAGTGATCGTGACTTCTGCGGATTCGGCGAAAGAGGGGATGAGATTTGCCTTCACACCGGAAGCGACAGGTGTGCATTTTCTGACGCTGAGAGGTGTGGATGCGGAGGGTAAGGCATTCGCAACAGTGACGCGGTTCCATGTATATGGTGCGAATGAGTATCCTTGGCAATATGAGGATGGGATGAGGATCAAACTGGTTTCGGAGAAGAAGTCCTACAAGCCGGGTGATGTGGCGCGGGTGTTGGTTTTATCTCCGATTGAAGGAAAAGCGCTTGTGACCGTGGAACGGGAGAAGGTTTTGAGTTATTTTGTGACGGATATTACCTTGGACAATCCGGTGATCGAGATTCCCTTGGATGATGCCCATGCCCCGAATGCTTACGTATCGGTTTTGATTGTGAAAGGTTCTGCGGAATCGGCACGCGATGTGAAGGAGCCGCAACTACGGTTGGGGTATTGTGAGTTGATGGTTGAGAACTTGCGGGATCGCTTGGAGGTGTCGATCAATAAGCCGGAGGAAAGCTATCGACCGGGGACGGAAGTGGTTTTGGCGGGAAATGTAAAGTCAGCGGATGGAAAGGCGATGGCAGGTGCTGAAGTGACGTTTTTCGCGGTGGATGAGGGCACACTCGCAGTGATGGGATATGAGACGCCGAATCCGATGGGTTATTTCTATCAACCTCGGAGTTTGTCGGTGGAGGCGGGCACTTCGTTTCATCGTTTTTTGACGGAGAATACTGAGTATCGTTCGTTTTGGAACAAAGGGTTCTTCATCGGGGGTGGTGGGGATTTGAGCAAGTTGGCTGATCTTTTCCGGAAAAACTTCGATCCGTGTGCGGCATGGGCGCCGTCGCTTGAGACGGATGCGGAGGGTAATTTTTCTTACCGGTTCACATTGCCGGATACACTTACGCGGTATCGATTGATTGCGATCGCGCATGAGGGAGGAGCGAGGTTCGGGCATGGAGAGTCTTCGTTGGTGGTGAACAAGCCTCTGATGCTTGAGCCGAAGCTGCCGAGATTTGCGAATCAGGGGGATAAGGTTGTGACGCAGGTGATGGTGCAGAATGTATCCGGGGATGCCGGGACGTGGGAGGTGAGCTGTATCACCGGGGAAGAGACGGGTAGTTCGCGAGTTGTGCTTGAAGGGTCGCCGAAGCAGGTTGTCGAGCTTGAGAACGGCGGTTCGACGGTGGTGACGTTTCCGGTCAAGATCAATGACACGGGAGACATCACCATTTCGTATCAAGCGAAGCCGTTGTCGCTTTCGGGACGTGAGCTAACAGATGAGTTGAAGACATCGTTGTCGGATTCCGTGGAAGAGACGTTTGAATCGCATTATCCGATGCCGTTGTTGAGGCAGGTGGAGTCGATAAAGATCAAGGCGAACTCGGGCATGGATTTAGGGGATATGCTCAGTGACAATTTGAAGGATGCGACGGGTGAAGTGGAATTGGACATGTCGATCTCGCCGCTTATGGAGATGGGTTCCTCGGTGGAGTATCTGCTTCAATATCCCTATGGGTGTGCGGAGCAGACGAGCTCCTCTCTGATGCCGTGGTTTGCGGTGAAAAACCTTCGTCCTTATGTATCGGCGTTTGCCAGCAAGTCGGATGAGCAAATCGAGCGGGCGATTCGTGGTGGGGTGAGTCGTTTGTTGAGCATGCAACTGACGAACGGTTCGTTCGGATATTGGCCGGGTGCGCAGGAGACGAATGTATGGGTGACACCGTATGCAGGTATGGCTTTGGTGCTTGCCTCGAAGAATGGGGGTGATGTTCCGGCATCCGCGTTGGATAGTTTGGGTGAGTATTTGATCACATCTTTGCGCGGAGCAGGAGAGACAAACAGCACGGATGAACTTGGAAACCATGCCTACGCACTTTACACATTGGCTCTGCTGGACAAAGCACAGCCATCTTACCATGCGCTGTTGGTTGAGAAGATCCAGTATCTCAGTCCCACCTCACGTGGGATGCTCGCGTCTGCGATTGCGATGGGTGCGAAGGGAGATGCGAAGCAACTGAAGATCGCACGAGATGTGATGCAATCGAAGGTCGCGTTCAAACCAATGAGAGGTAATGATTATTGGGTTCCGGGTTATCCAGAAATGGCGACCGAGCTGATCGCATGGCTGGAGATCGAGCCGAAAGGGAAGCAAGTTGATGGGCTGGTGGACCGCATGATTCATGATCGGAATCCGTATGGGCATTGGAACAGCACGTGGATGAATGGCTGGAATCTGATGGCCATATCCAACTATGCGGCTTCTCTTAAAGGATCGACCGAGACGGTGACGTTCATAGTTGAAACGGATGCGGGTGAAGAGCAGTTTGTTTTGTCCGGAGATAAGCCTTCGGCGAGGTTTTCAATGCCGTTAGGGCCAGATACGAGCATGAAGATTCGTGCGTCATCCGATGCCTTTTTGAGATTGAAGGTAGCGGGCAAGCCACCGCTTGCGCCGAGCGCTCCCGTGGCAACGAACGGGCTGCAAATCGAACGGATTTTTGAGAGAGTCCTGCCGAACGGACAGGTTGAAATTCTAACAAAGCCGAAGAAGGGTGATTTAGTGCGAGTGACACTGCGGGTGACGCTGCCGAATGATCGTTCGAGATATCTGGTGATTGATGATCCATTGCCAGCGATTTTTGAGACGGTGAATTCGGATTTTGCCAGCCAGGCATCGGCGCAGGAGATTCAAACCAGTCAGAACGAGTGGCGGGTTTCGCATTCGGAATTACGTTCGGATCGTGCGGTGTTCTTCCTGGATTATGTGTGGAACAAGGGGACTTACAACATCACGTATCTGGCAAGATGCACGATTGCCGGAGATGCGACGGCTCCGCCTGCGAAGGTTGAGATGATGTATGAGCCTCAAAACTTTGCATTATCGGCTTCGGATGAATTCTCTTCCCAGTAGTGAAAAGCGGCTTGTCGAAGCGTGTGCCATTTGGTTGATTTCTGCCGTCGCGGTGAAAAGCCGCTGTAGCTCAGGGGTAGAGCAGCTCATTCGTAATGAGCAGGTCGTCGGTTCAAATCCGACCAGCGGCTCCATGATGGGACGGGGTTGGAAATGGGGATGATTTGGCGGTGTGAGTCGTAAATTTTCACCTTATGTGGTGGGGGCAGAGTTTCTGCACTAGAGAGCCCCCGACTTTGTCATTGGAGCTTTTAACCACGGATTTCACGGAATATCACGGATATAAGAAATTGAGGCATGAGAGCCATTCTGTCGTTCCTTCGGTCGGACGCAATCCCGTTGGGATTGGTTTTATTTTGGTGTGGATGTCCCAGGGTAGGCTTCACTTTGTTGCGCCAACCCTGGGCTAAAATACGTAACTCCTTTGGAGTTGGAAGATTCTGCCCACGTCTTTCAGTTAGACCCCAAAAGGATGGCAGGAGCGGGTATTTCTCGGCGAAGATTATTTGCCGCCGAAGAAGCCTTTGATGCCACCGAGAAGACCGCCGAGTTTGCTGAGGTCGGGGGTTTTTCCGGCCATGAGGTCGTCGATGGCGGAGTGGAGGTCTGCGGGGGCTTTTGATTTCGCGAAGTCGGCTACGGTTGCGATGGCTTTTTCCGCGAGAGATGCGTCCATTCCGAGGGCTTCGAGTTTTGATTTGAGTTCGTTGATCATGGGGTTAGAGGGGAAGTACCGGGGACAGGACTCGAACCTGCACAAGCTAGCTCACTTGATCCTAAGTCAAGCGCGTCTACCAATTCCGCCACCCCGGCGATGGGAAGAATGTGGGGTGGATTTTTGGATTCGGCAAGTGTGGAAATTTTGGAGATGGGGAGGAGAACGACCCGAATGAAGCGGAATTTTAACCGCGAATGAACGCGAATGAACGCTAATTGAGGAAATAGAATCCCGTAATTTATATCCTTTAGTCCAAAGCGAGGCGGTGGAGGACTTGTGGGGGGGATGGGGAGTTTTTTGATAATTCGATGGCGTGGAAGCGTGAGCCTAGGTGAGCGGGGTGGGTGAGGGTTTGGAAGTTGGCGATGATTTTGGGGTTTGAGAGGAGGTTGGATTGGATGAGTGGGGCGGCTAGTTTGGTGAGGTAGGAGCCTTGGTTGGTGAAGGTGGTGGGGAAGTAGTTGAGTTGGGCGGCTGCGCGGGTGAGGGCGGTGAAATCGACGTGGGCGGTGATGTCGATTTCGCCGGGGGATTCGAGTGGGTTTTCGGCGGCGCGGTGTTTGGAGAAAGTGCGGAGGGTTCCGGAAGTACGATAGGGATCGTAGTATTCCGGGGAGGCGAAGCCGTAGTCGAGGAAGAGCAGGAGGCCGTTGGTGAGGGTGGAGGAGATGTCGCGGAGGAAGGGGAGGAAGCAGGTGCGGACTTCTGTCTGGTAGTTTTCCGGGAGGTGATCTGATGGGATGTGGGTGAGGGTTTCGGCGAGTTGGCTATTTGGGTTTATTTCCAGGGGGATGAGTTTCCAGTCGTTAGAGACGTGGAGTTCCTGCCATGAGCCGGAAATTTTTTTTATGAGGTGGAATGGCAGGGCGTCGAGGATTTCGTTACCGAAGGCGATGCCGGGGATGGGGGTTAGGTTTTCGTGGGATTGGGTGATGGTGATTTTATCTGCGAAGGGTTGGAGGAGGTTGGCCTGTGAGGAGCGGAGGAGGGGGAGGGGTTCGATGATGGAGTATTGGAGGGATTGCCAAGCGAGCAGGTTGAGGTTTTGGAGGGAAGAGAGGATGTCGTGGGCGAGTTGGCCGGTGTGGGCGCCGATTTCGAGGATGCGCCAAGGGTTGGGTTGGTTGTTTGTTTGCCACCAATCGAGGAAGCGGGAGGCGAGGAGGGTTCCGAAGAGCGGGCCTGCGCTGACGCTGGTGAAGAAGTCGCCGGTGTGGCCGACTTGGGTTGGTTGTTTTGCGTAGTATCCGCAGGAGGGGTCGTAGAGGGAGGTTTGGAGGAAGTCTGGGAAGGGTATGGGGCCTTGATTTTTGATTTGGGAAAGGATTTTTAGGTGGGCGGAAGGTGAGGAAGGTGTTGCCGATTGTGAGAGATTGGGGTAATCGAAGGAGTCCGCAGGATTAGGAAGCGGCGGAACTGGATCTGATACAGGCATGGCAGCGAAAAGGAATACCCGGAGAAGGAATGGCGAAAAGCGCCGTTTCTACAAGCGAAAGACGTTTTGGTTGGCGGGATTCATGTTTTTGGTGGGATTGGGTGTATTTGGATATTTGTATGTGGAGGATTACACGAGGCCGTATCGCAAGTTGGCGGAGCAGTATGATTTGGAGAAGATCAATGAGGTGGAGGAGCATAGCGCGATTTTGGATCGGAATGGGAAGGAGATCGGGAGGATCTATGTGCAGAACCGGAGTGTGATTTCCGTGGATAAGGTTCCGCAGTTGTTTATCGATACATTAAGGGCGGGTGAGGATTCGAGATTTTGGGAGCATGATGGGATTGACTACATTGGGGTTTTGCGGGCGGTGAAGATGAACTGGAGTGCGGGGAAGACGACGCAGGGAGCGAGTACGATCACGCAGCAGTTGGCGCGGAATGCGTATCCGTTGCAGAAGGATACGGAGGCGAGGGGCGAGAGTTCAATGGAGCGGAAGATGGTGGAGGCGTTCCTGGCGCAGAGGATCGAGAAGCGGTATTCGAAGAAGCAGATATTGGATTTTTATCTGAACCGGATTTATTTCGGCAGTGGTTTTTATGGGATACGTTCGGCTTCGTTGGGTTATTTTGGGAAGGAGCCGATGGATTTGAATTTGGTGGAGTGTGCTACGATTGTGGGGTTGATCAAGAATCCGACGAACAACTCGCCGTTGAATAGTTTGGAGTCGAGCAGGAAGGCGCGGGATATGGTTTTGGATCGGATGTTGATCGAGAAGATGATCACGAAGAAGGAGTGTGAGGAGGCGAAGAGTCAGGAAATCGTGTTGAATCCGCGACCGTTGAGGAGGGGGACGTCGCATTTGTATGAGCGGGTGGCGGATGCGGTAGGGCAGGTATTGGGGTCGGATGCGTTGGCGGCGGGGGGATTTACGATTCACACGACGATTTCAGCGGACATACAAGAGGCGACGCAGAAGGCGTTGGCGGATAGTTTGAAGAAGGCGGAGCAGCAGCCGGGGTATAAGCAGCAGATGATGGGAGAGTATGTGAGAGGGGATACTGAGGTGGATCCGACGTATGTTCAGGGAGCGGCGTTGATGGTGGATCATTTGACAGGGGAGGTTCTGGCGCATGTGGGGGGTAGGAATTATGCGGATGCGCCGTTTGATTTCGTGGAGAGGGGCAAGAGGCCGTTGGGGACGGCGTTTTTTCCCTTTTTGTATGCGACGGCGTTGTCGGGGGTTCATACGCCGGCATCGCGGGTGGAGGATGAGCCGATGGACAATCGCGCGGTGATGTTGGGGGGGAGAGAGGGAATTTTAGGAGAGTGGGGTATGGAGACACACTCGCCGAAGTATGACGGTATGATTACGATGAGGAAGGCGTTCGAGCAGTCGAAGATTGCGGCGACGGTGAGGTTGGCAACGGAGGTAGGGTTGCAGAAGATAGTGGATTCGGGGGCGGCGTTCGGATTTCCGATGGCGGAAGCGGAGCCGTTGCCGCGGGTGAGTGTGGGTTGGGAGCCGGTGACATTGAAGCAGGCGGTGGGTGCGATTTCGACTTTCGCGATGGGGGGTAGGAAGGGAGCGCAGGAGTATTATTTGGTGACGAGGATAGAGGATTCCAAAGGGCGAGTGGTTTATAGGAAGAGTGAGCCGAAGTTGCCGAGCGGCAGGTTGTTAGAGAGTGGTGTTGCGTGGCAGGTGCACAGCATGATGGTGGGGGGAATGGAGCGGGGGAGTGCGAAGGGTTTGAAGGCCAAATTGTTAGGGAATCCATTTCACGGGGCGGGCAAGGGGGGGACGACGCATGATTTCGCGGACGCGTGGTTTTTGGGCTATAACGGGCGGGTGAGTTGTGGTGTTTGGACGGGGTTTTTGCAGGGTAACAACGAGCCGATTTATCCGGGAGCGTTCAGTCGGGATTTGGCGATGCCGGTGTGGTTGGCTGCGATGAATGCGGCAGAGCCGGCCTTCGGAGATAAGGAGATTTTAGTGCCGGAGGATGTGGTGGAGGTGGAGATTTGTTCGACTACCGGTCAGAGGTTGACGCAATTTTGTCAGGAGGTGGAGGAGTCTGAAACCGATAGGGTGCGGTCTGTCAGCACGAGGATGCTTGAGTATTTCCGGAAAGGGAAGGAAGGGATTCCGTATTGCGCGTTGCATTCGGGATCTCAGGGAGAGGACACTCACTCGGGTCATGTGCTGGGATCGTTGCCCGCGTTGGATGTTTTGCCGGTGACGCCGAAGGCGGCGGTGTTGATAGGAGATGATCCGTATCACACGGAGCTGCCCAGTTATGCGGCGAGCGATGGGAGGGCGAGGGGTTTCGTGAGGCG
>JBGSRM010000311.1:0-4100 GCA_041737575.1 Akkermansiaceae bacterium | reverse complement strand
TACGTATGATGAGCATCTGAAAGATGTGGCCGTATTTTACCCTGAGTTCTCCACATGCGAGCCTGTGGGGTTTCTGCTCGATTTGCGAGCGGCGTCAGCTCCCTGATTTTATTCGCGGTTGAGTTTTTTCATCTACTATCCGGCTTGCGGGGTCGCGATTTGAAATCGCGGCTCCTTTCTGGAGGGATTGGAGATTGCTTTTGGAGTGGGGGTAATCTTGTGTAGTTGGTATGCGTGGTTGTTTGTGTGTATTGTTGAGTGTCGCGATTTTTTCCAGCGTTGTTGCGGGAGAGATTGGGTTGCAGTTCGATGGCGAGGAGTGGAATTTGCCGGAGGGGGTAGGGGAGTTGACGGAAGATGCGTTGAAGGCGGGAGTTTGTTTCATGGCGGATGCGAATGTGCCGGTGGGGGTTGCGCTGGAGGGGATGGGTTTGGATCAACTTTTGAGCCATCCGGTGCGTTTCGCGTTGCGGGGTCAGGAGGGGAAAGGGGCTCGATTGGATGCGATACCGCCTGATAAGGTGGAGGCGAAGAATGTGATTACGATCATTTGTGATGAGGGGGAAGTGACAGCCATGTGCGTGGCTTTGGATAGGGAGAACATACCGATTCCAGACTCAGCCAATTTTGGAACCATGGATGATGATTTTGTCGGGGTGGAGAGTTTTTTGAAGGCGATCAAGGATGGTGTGAAGAAGACGAAGGATGCGGGTGAGGTTCCGCGTATGGTTTTGGTGGTGAGGTCGAAAACATCTTACGGGCACATGGTCAGGATGTTGCAGTTGGCTCGCGCGGCAGGTTGCCAATCCGGGTTGGTTCGTGTGGATGATGAATTTCCGAGTTTGAATTTTAAGATTCAGATCGATCCAAATGTCCTGCCGCCAGTCAAGAACGTTCGGGGTGGGGATGAGACTGGGCGGATTGTAGTGAATATTCGTGAGGATGGAACGCTGACGGATGGTGAAATGAATGTCCTGGATGGCGAGGGAGCTGTGGTGGCTTATGTGGAGCGTGAGAGGAAAGTATGTGAAGAGAAGGGTTTGAAGCCGAAATTGCATTTGCGGGGTGCGAGCGATTCCGTTTTCAAACACTCCAGGCAGGTGATTGCTTGGGCGAATAAGGCGGGGGTGGATAAGGTGGTTTTTGCCGTTTACCAGGTGGCAAAGAAGGAAGTTGAAGAGCTGCCGAAAGCTAGAGAGCAGGATTTAGGAATGGAGCTTCCGGAGATGGAAGATGATTTGCTGAAGCAGGCGGATAAAGCGGATGTGTTTGTGGAGGTGGTTATCGATGAAAAAGGGAGAATTTCGATTGGGAAAGAGGAGGTATTTCTGGATACCGACGCTGAGGAAAGAGAATTGCCATTGTTGAAGGCGAGGCTGGAGACTGTTGCCAAAGTGAATGGTATCGCTGCGAGGGAGATGGGGGTTTCGATGCGGGTCGATGAGAAGGCGACTCAGCAACGAGTGATTGATGTTTTGAATGTGTTGTCGGGGTTTGAGATAAAAAATGTTACTTTTGTGGAAATGGAAGAGGGTGAGTGATTGGAGGGGGTTTTGTGGTGATTCTTTCCTGAGGAAGGTTCGGCTTGCGAGGTCGCGATTTGAAATCGTGGCTCCTTTTAGGAGGGATTTTGTTTCGTCATTTTATCCTTTTTAAAAGGAGATAATCATATTATATTCGGCCTTATGAAAGGAGAAATTCGAAGAACGCTTATTCAGAAGCTCAACGATTCGCTGGTTGCCGAGATTCCGCGTTTGACGCGACGGGAGATCCGTTTGCCAGCGGTTCCGAGTAAGGCGCTAGCGGTGATTGGCATGCGCCGGAGTGGGAAGACCAGCTTTCTTTTCCAATGCATGGCGGATCTGCTAGCTGCCGGGTCTCCGCGTGAATCTCTGGTTCTATTGAATTTCGAGGATGACCGACTTATGGGGATTGATGCCTCTGACCTTTCATTTCTGCTGGAGTCTTACTACCAACTTCATCCCGAGTTTAGGGATCACACACGAATCACACTGCTGCTTGATGAAATCCAGCTTGTTTCAGGGTGGGAAACTTTCGCCAGGCGCATTCTCGATAGTGAAAAAGTCCGTCTTTTTCTTTCTGGTTCATCCGCCTCGATGCTCAGCCGTGAGGTTCATACCAGCATGCGGGGTCGGGCGATGGAGGTGACTGTGTTTCCCTTCAGTTTCAGGGAGGCTTTGAGCCACCGCGAACTTTTGCCGGAAAAGGATTGGGGAGCATTGCCCAAGGCGCGTCGCTCGGTCGTTGAAAAAGCTTTCCGCAGCTATCTTGCCGAAGGTGGTTTCCCGGATGCTCAGAATCTTGATGCTCGTGATCGACGGCCACTTTTGCAGGGTTATGTCGATGTCGCTGTTCTGCGTGACATCATTGAGCGCCATCGCGTTTCCAATCCCGTGGCTCTGCGTTGGCTCCAGCGCCACTTGCTGGGAAGCCCGAGCACACCATTCAGCATCCAGAAGTTCTACGACAGCTTGAAGTCTCAGGGGCTGCCCGTTTCCAAGGACACGCTTCATGCTTTCCTCGCTTATTTTGAGGACGCCTTTCTGATTCGGACTACCTCGCTATTCACCGCTTCCGAGCGTCAGCGCATGGTCAACCCGCGCAAGGCGTATCCCATCGATCCGGGGCTGATCCCCATTTATGAGCGCGTTGGCCGGGACAACCTCGGTCATGCTCTTGAGACCGCTGTTTTCATCGAGCTCCTCCGCCGTGGCTGCGAGGTTTGCTACTTCCGCACGCTCCAGGGAAATGAGGTGGATTTCCATGCCGTCGATGCCTTGGGAAATACCATGCTAATCCAAGTCTGTGTCAATGCGAGTGATCCCGCGACCCTGCAGCGCGAAGTCCGCTCCCTGATCGAAGCCAAGGCGCAGCACCCGGAGATACGAACCCTGCTTGTCCTCCTTGATCCACTGCCTGCTAATATGGACGTGCCACATACTGTTGAACTGATCCCTGCTATCGAGTGGTTTCTTGGGGGGTGGTGAGTTGATTCTTTCGTGAGGAAGGTTCGGCTTGCGAGGTCGCGGCTTGAAATCGCGGCTGCTTTCTGTTGAGATTTCCGTTTTTTGATTTGGAAGGGATTTGGCAGGAGATATGCTGCGGGGTATGAAAATGTGGATGTTACGTTTTAACTGGCTCGTGGTTGCTTTGGGGATGGCAGGTTTTGTGAGGGCGGAGCCGGTGGATTTGTTGGCGGGAGGGGTTTTGGATGGGTTTCGGGAGGTGGAGATGTGGCGTGGGGTTGGGGAGGCTGTGGCGGTGGAGGGGAAGTGTGAGCTGACTTTGAAGGGTGAGGGGAAGATTTTGGTGAACTCGCCGACGAAGCCGGAGAAGGCTCCGTATTTGCTGACGAAGGAGGAATTCGGTGATGTGAAGATTGACTTGGAGTTTATGGTTCCGAAGGGATCGAACGCCGGAGTGTATGTGATGGGGCGTTATGAAATCCAGATTTTGGACAGTTGGGGGCGGGAGAGGTTTGGTTCGGGAGATCTGGGTGGGTTGTATCAGCGTTGGGATGCGAAACGTCCGAAGGCGAGGCAGGGTTACGAGGGTGTGGCACCGAAAGTGAATGCGGCGAAGCCACCGGGAGAGTGGCAGACGATGGAGATCGTGTTTCGTGCGCCGCGTTTCGATGATGCAGGGAAAAAGATGAAGGACGCTACTTTTGAAAAGGTTTTGGTGAACGGGCAGTTGGTGCAGGAAAACGCGGCGACGAGCGGGCATACGCAATCGGCGCCGTTTGAGGGAGATGCGGCGAAAGGGCCGATCGCGATTCAGGGCGATCATGGGCCGATCGTGATCCGGAGTTTCAAGGTGACGCCGTTGGAGGATGGGGAAGCGGCGCGGCTTGCTGAGTTGGATGCGTATTGGGCGGAGGTTTCGCGGGCGGTAAACGAGGGGGATTTTCAGGCTTATAAAGCGACCTGCCACCCGAAGGGGGTTTTGGTTTCCGGGACGAAGCGTGTGAGTTATCCTTTGGCGCAGGCGTTGAATCGATGGAAAACCGAGTTCGATGATACGAAGGCGGGAGATATCGAGGCATCGGTGGAGTTTCGTTTTTCGCATCGGTATGGGGA
>JBGSRM010000237.1:0-8968 GCA_041737575.1 Akkermansiaceae bacterium | reverse complement strand
CCATGATCGCCGTAGGCTTCGGAAAACGCACCGTCGATGGTGATCGCCTTGCCGCTGCGCTTCATCGGTGATTCGCCTTTCTCCACTTTCACTGGGACGTGGCCATTGACGATCAAACCTTTCTCCGGATCGACGCCGAATTCCGCCAGGATTTTCTCACAAAACCAAACTTCATGGATGAGCGAGAAATACGGATTTTTGATTTCGTGGTGAGGGCCTTCATCCGCGATCAAGTCCCGCTCCAAGGTGGCGATGCGATCCTTACCGAAGAGCGGCGAGTTGGGGCCGCTCCACAAATACCAGAGCAGATCGAGATCATTTCGAGCCGGGGTGCCATCGATCACCCGGTAGATCACCCGCTCGATGGCCTCGAACATCGGCCGTCCAAAGTAGGCTTGGCCGTCAACCAGCATGGGTAAAAATTCACCGGCTTCATCGACAGGCAGGCAGCCATGAAAAATCAACTGCTCCTCGCGGGTGAGGGCCATCGAGCCGTTGTGAACCATCCAGCACATTTGTTTCCAGAGTTTTTGGCTGGCCATGAATGATGATTTCAAACGGTTCAGGCAGGATCGCTCGGCTTCGGTCAACTGGTAAGGGTCCGCCGGGTCGATGGTTGGGAAATGATTGTCCTTGAGCGGATAGGTGACGCCGTCCACCTCGATGGTGCCTGCGGCTTGGTCGATGCGGTGGAGCAGCATGCGATTTTGCATGGCCCACTCCGGATGGCAGGCGATCATCTGACCCTCCAGTTTCCACTGCATGATGGCCACCGCTTTTTGCATGCGGGCCAGCGACTCCGCTTCGCGCAAACCGTGACCCTTCGCTATGAAACACTGCGCCGGATCATCCTGATAGATATCCCGCGCCAGGGCCTCCAACGGGATGACGGGGATGCCGTAGCCTTCTTCCAACTGGGAAAGCCGTCGGTAGCGAATGGAGATACGCATGACATGGCAGATGAGTGGCTCGTGCCCCAAGCAGGCGCCCAGCCAGGCGATGTCGTGGTTGCCCCAGACGAAGGACACGTTCGGTTGCTGCATGAGATAGTCCACCACCCGATCTCCACGCGGGCCGCGATCCCAGCAATCACCTGCGATGATCAATTCGTCGATGGCGAGGTTGCGAATCAGCCGGCAGGTGAGATGGATCAAATGCAGGACGCGTTTGCGACGCACCAAGGTATCGACAATCGCCTCGATGTAGGCGCGCTCCCGCTCGGTAGATGGCTCGTGTAGGATTTCCCCGAATAGCTCACGGTAGTCAGGAGGAAAGAGCCGGGTGGCATACTTGAGGCTGTGGCGGGCGGCCAACACCCGCACCACTTCAAACAGTGCCTGGAGCGTGCGCATCGAGTAGGTTTTCTGCTCTTCCTCGTCACGCAAAGTCTTCTGCAGACTCCCGACGACCTCGGCCGGATAGAAAATCAATTTGAGAAACTCATCAAATTCGTTGGCAGGCATCTTCTCCTTGAGCAAGCGCTCCACCAAGGGACGCAGGGTGCCTGAGGCGTTATTGATCACATGGCGCAGCTTCTTGTCCTCTCCGTGAATGTCGCTGATCACATGAATCGTGCCGCTGGGAAGCGTCAGCTCCGCGGCGAACCTTGCTATTTCTGCGATTGCGCAATCAATCGTCGGGATCTCGCGGGACAGCGGCAGCAGGGTCGAAGGAGTGGAATCGTGCATTTTCATCGCTTGACCGTTTGGAGCGTGTTGATTCAGACAGAACACGCGCTTCGCGACAACACTCATTTCCATTCTGCCTTATCCGCTGAAAAAAGTTACTAGAGGCAAGCCGGTTATTGCCACCTCATGGGCGAACGTGCTTTCGGGTATCAAAATCCTCAACGTATGAACAAACGATGAGCCAAGGAAAAAATCGCCCGCTTCCAAGTTGATCTGCAGACGCAACGGATGGTCGATGAGTTCGTGGAACTTGCTCTCACATCTGTTTGACAGACCGTGCCTATCACCTCATCGTCTGACTGTGTTAAATCAAAAAAAGTGGTTATATTGTCATTACCAAAATAGATGAAAAAACACATCAGGCAGAAACGGGACTGCGAAAAGGGCTTCGCCCTTATTGCCACCTTGTCACTCATGGTGCTGCTGTCCATTATTGCGATTGGCTTTCTGAATCTCTCCTCGATTTCGCTCCGTTCTTCGTCCCAAGGCAGCGCCGAGGCCGAGGCGCGTTCGAACGCGCGGATGGCGCTGATGATCGCCATCGGGGAGCTGCAAAAGGAAATGGGGCCTGACCAACGTATCAGTGCCGAGGCCGCGATTTTCGACCAGAACCCGAAGACAGAAGAGATGGATGGCGTCGCGCAGCCGCGCTGGCTTGCCAGCTATGATTCCTGGGGAAACTGGCTGAATGCACCATACTCTCCACCGGGGAAAAGCTCCCTCTCGATCAGCGAAACCTACACGCCGAAACGTGAGAGAATGTTTCGCAGGTGGCTTCTTTCCATGCCGGAGGGTAGTGAATCGAACGCCAATGCAGCGGACTCGCTGGGCGGCTGGGATGATACCAACTCCGTGGTGTTGGTCGGTGATGGCAGCCTCGGAGAAGACCTTGCAAGCAGCCAACCCGAGCAGGTAACCCGCGCGTATCTCACGCGAGTCGGCAAAAATGGAAGAAACGCATGGTGGATCAGCCCTGAGAACCATAAGGCCAGAATTGACCGTGGGAAAATGCCACGCACCTTGGCTGTCGATCAATGGCAAGTCTCCCAAGGCGATACTGCGGAAGTGGGTGTCGGAGCGCTCCCCGGATTCGGCGCTCTCGATACAAACGCCCAGCTCGGTGAGAAACTGATTTCTTATGATTCCCTCCGAGCCGCTCAACTCGACGGCGTGATGGTACAAAGCCACTTTTTCGACCTCACACCAAAGAGTCGCGGTGTGCTTGCCAGCGTGCGCACCGGCCAGCTCAGGAAAGACCTCAGCCTGCTTTTTGAGAAAGACAACAGCGCTCTGCCCTCGCTGTATAAATACACCTCGGGAATGGGTCCGGAACCTTCGATCCGTCCGATGAGTCCGGATTTGCTTTCGAGAGGACCCAAAGTAACCAACCGCCATTTCGCCTCATGGACAAACATGCGGCATTACTATCGAATGTATCGGAACACCAGCGATGCGTTTTCTCCCAGTTCCAGTGCGGGAACGGGAGCCTCCGGCGCGCTTCAATGGTCGGGTTCCCAGCCCTACTCTCAAGCGCAGATTCCCTTGCTATACCGCGATAGGACGAATGTCGGTCAATGGCTTGGAGACAACGCCTACCAGCGTCTGCCGGTTCTCGCCAAACTGACTTTTATCTACAGCCTGATGAGCGAGCGCGTGAATCCGACCAGCACGACTGATCTGCGTTATCGCCTGTATCTGGTTTATACGCCGGTCTATACCTACTGGAACCCCTACAACACCGAGCTGCGCATCCCTGACAACACTCTTGGCTGCCTTAGTTCGACCTATCAGGTGCTGCCGATGGGATCGCAGTTGTTTTTGGGAAACAACCCCGTCTCCGCCACTCCGGGTCTTCTTTCCACAGGGAATGCCCACTCGTTTCTACGCTCCGGAAACGGCTCGGATATCGTTTTCAAGCCCGGCGAAATCCGGCTTTTTTCCCACCCGACCATTGGCGCGCAAACCGGAGGTCAGGGAGCACCTCTGGATCTATCGCCGGGTTTCAATCCTTTGGCTTACGGTGGCGACCGTCTCCAACTCACGGTTCGCAACCAATCTGAAAATGCCGGTGTGAAGGTGGTTTTCAGCCACTCCTATTGGGGTGGCAACGTCAGCTACGGAAATACTCCGGGATCGCTATGTCACACACCTTTCTGGCTACCTGCGGGAACGGATCGCGGCCTTGCCTTCAACTGGAATTTCCCCGTGATGTACCAGAACGACTGGTTCAACCTTGCCCAGACCTACACCTCCATGACTCCCTCGGGGCCGGGTGAGATCGCCCGTTGGGTTTACTCCGACACGAATCCCGTCCCTGTCGCCTACGCGCAACTTGTCATCAAAGGATTATCGGAATTCGATTACGAGAGCATTACTTGGGCGAAGGATTGGCGTTCCCGCAACTGGATCCAATCGCCGCCGTTTTACTTCGGAAACAATCTATACATCTCCGAGGATGAAAAGATCGCCCACACACAAAGGGTGGACAATCCTTACGTGATGAACTTCGGCCCGATGTCCGCAGCGGAGATGCCAAAGGTGGTCGGGCATTTGGGAGGCAACGCCTTCCTTGGCTCGGGATCGAGTCCGTTTGAAAAAGTGACCGCAGTCCCGGCTCTTGAATTGCCCACAGCGCCAATCGCAGGTCTGGCGAGTTTTTCGGGAATGAGAATCAATCCGGGCTGGGTCGATCCCCGCAAGATGAACTCCGCATTGAGTATAGAAAGCGTCGGCGGCAACAACACCAGCAAAGCGTCCTATGCGTTCAGCGTTGTCAAGACTCTGGCATACCAAAGCGGGGTCACCGGGCCAGGCATCGGCAATTCCTTCATGCACCCCATGCTTCCACGCACCGACATCTATCAGTTCTTCAATAACTCCGTCAGCGCGGATCCAGCGAACCGGACACTTCCCTTGGATAACATCAACTACAACGACAACAAAATCTTCTCCGACTACTGGGATCACGTCTTCCTCCTTAACGACGCCCTTTGGGATGATTACTTCGTTTCCTCGCTGGCGAATCAAACCCGGCCCGGAGCGAGCGCGGCGCGTAGTTTGAACGAAAACTTCGACCGTCTCGTGGCAGACGGAGAGCTCTCGAATTCACGATACCGCTACGAAGCGGGCAATCGTTCCGCGGCACAGGTGAAAACCGATCTCCAAGCGGAAGATGGTTATCTGAAGACCGCGAAATATCTGATGGTCGATGGCATGTTCAACGTCAACAGCACCTCGGTCGCCGCGTGGCAGGCTCTCTTCGCCGGCATTCGTGAGCGGCAGTTGGTGTATCGCGACAATACCGGCACACTTCGTAAAATCGATATCCCGTCCGGTAAACGCATAGGTCTTTCTCGTTTCGATACCGAGGTGTCCGACAAGGAAATGGATGATCCGGCCAAAGGGGTGACCATGCCGGGTGGAGCGGCGGGCTGGAGCGGTGTGCGTTTTTTGGATGACGCCCAACTCAGGAAACTCGCCGAAGAATGTGTGAAGCAGGTGAAAGCGCGCGGCCCCTTCCTGAACTTCGCGGAGTTCGTCAACCGTCGCCTTTCCGATGACGCGCTAGGCACCATGGGAGCCTTGCAGAGCGCGATCGACTACGATGATGCGAGCCCGGAATCAGGCTCGATCAATTTCAATTTCAAGAACGGCCCGGACTTCATGATGAAAGCCAGCGACCTCGGCGAGCACGAGTTTTCCACTCCCGAGGCGGTGGAGGGGTCTCGCTTCGCTGGAATCCCCGGATACGTGATCCAGTCCGACCTTCTCAAGCCCATCGCCAACACCCTTTCCGTGCGTGACGACACCTTCCGCATCCGCGCCTATGGAGATTCGCTTGATGCGTCCGGAAACGTGATCGCCCGCGCATGGTGCGAGGCGGTGGTTCAGCGAATGCCGGAGTATTGCGATGCGACCAACGACGCCACGGTGCCCGCGCGGAACATGAGCGCCTCCGGTGAATTCTCCGACAACTCCGAGCTCACCTCCACGAACCGGCTCTTCGGCCGGCGGTTCGTGATCGAGAGTTTCCGCTGGCTGAACGCATCCGAGATTTAGCATATTGCATCTTATGAAAATCGCCCTTTTCGTCTTCCATTTCGTGGTTTGCGTTGTTTTCCCGCTATTCGCCCAGGAGGAGGATGACGCACGCAAGCCCGCAGGCCGGACAGCGTGGTTCATTTACACGGCATTGCCGGAAGGATTTGAAAACCCCATCAAGGTCATGTCAGGCGCGGACATCATCGAAGTCACCCTTTCCAAACGGTCCGTCAGCCAACCGGTCAAAATTCCCGCCGATGGAATTCTGCGGGTTGTGCGTGAAGAACCGGATCCCAAGGATGCCTCCAAAGTCGTCCACCGGGTTCTGGCTGAGGCACTGGTAACGGAAGGAGTGGGCAAGGCGCTCATTATTCTGATGCCGCTTGCCAAGCCGCAGGGAGATCTCATTTTCAATGCGAAAGTTCAGGATCTGGCCGGATTCAAGGGAGGCGACTGGCTTTTCATGAACCTGACCAATGCGGACGTAGGTATCCAGCTCGGCACCAATAAACTGAAGATCAAGCCCGCCGGGCAGCACATCCACAACACCCCCGGTCTCACGGAACCCACCAGCACGTCCATCTCCTACCATTATCGGATTCCCGGGAAAAAGGAGTGGGAGCTTATCAGCGCCTCCACCATCGCGCTGATGCCCACGCGCCGTGAAATCTGCCTGTTCAGTGCCGACCCGCGCTTCGGCCGGATCGATTACCACGGCATCACATTTCCTGTCGAGTGATCGGCTGGATCCGCAGCGAAGATATCTCTGGCGGCCATAACGGGCCACTTTGCACCACACGCATGCTCGACTTTACCGTAGCCGGTGAGTAACAACGCATCATGAATCCATTCGCATCATGAAATCCATTGCCGTCATCTTGTACAGCGTCGCCTTTCCCCTGTCTGCCGCCGAAAAGCCCAACATACTCTTCATCGCCATTGATGATCTGCGCCCGGAACTCGGCTGCTACGGCTCACCGCAGGTCAAGACGCCCCACATCGACAAGCTCGCTGCCGAGGGCTTGCGACCTGCCATGGCGAGATGGAATCTTTTGTATAATCAAGCGGATCGAATAGCGTGAATCCTACTCCCGCTTGAGGGTGTGGGGATTGGGTTCAAGCGATCTCGGACCGGCAAAGCGCTGACTGCCATCTGCAGGGCTTTCCGCGGTTGTTTCACCGACTGGTGCAAATAGTTTTTCACGCTCTGGATCCGGATGCCAGTTTGCTGCCCAAGCGGCGGCTTCCTGGTTTGATTTGAATACGGTGCCCGCTACGGCTTCCAGTGCGAAAAGAGCGCGATCCGCCACATCCCGGTTCTGATGTTTTGCCGCATACAGCAATAATTCAATGGATTCTTTTTCTTCCCTTTGCTCCATCAAAGAGAGCACGTAATGGCTGCTTTCGATCTCGCCTTCGTCCACGATCTTCTGCAATTCTGCTATCAGATCCTTGGATAAAGAGAGTTTCGTGGTTTTTTCAAGTGCTTCAAGCAAAGGTGTGTTTCGCGATTCCAGAGGCAGCAGCATGGCATTGCGGAGATTGCGAATGATTTCTTGGTGCTCCGGATTTAATGCCGATGGTTTTCTAAAAGTGTTTGGGCGCGCACCATTGGAACGATCTGCTGCCATATTGGCGTTTGCTGTTTCACTCCTGCTCTCATGAGAGGATGCGGGATTAGGCATCGTCTCGTCATTGCCCATGCGCCTTCCCCAGAAAGTGCCAGCGGTGAAGATGATGATCGCACTCAGAGCGAGTGCGATCGATTGTGGCTTGAGATTCATGATTAGTATTCGTAGTAGCCACGTGATTCCAAGAAATCCAAGACTCTGTTAGCCGCAGTGTTGAACGAGATGTTACCGCTGAAAAAGGTGTTGAGACGCGCGGAACCGGTAATGGAGGTGATATCCAGATAGCCATTGCGAGTGAAGTAATCGACGGCAGGATAGAGGTTGAAGGAATCCAGTTTACCGAACCTCTGGCTGCCGCGGAATGGAAGCACCGTGCTGAGATCGTCAGACTCCATACCACCTGCCAGATCGGTGCCGCCTATACCGAAGAACCCGTACTCGAAGTTAAAGCTTTCATCGACATAATAGAAGCGTCCGGTTCTGGTGATCCATGCTTCGATGCGCAGCGCATTGACGATGTTTCTACCACTCGTTTCAACAATGTAATAAGTGGTGTAACTGGTGGTGGCGGCGCCCGTCCTTACATTGGGAGTAAAGAGTGTAGCGGACCAGCGAGTCGAACCCTGGTAGGTCAGGACTTCTGCTTGTGAGGATGCGAGTGTTGTCAGCGCGATGGCTGCGGTGGCGATGATTGATTTCATTTTCATGTCTATCCTGTGACGAGCATCATGTTCGCCTATTCAATTTTTTTTCGTAAGACATGCTTAGGGGAAACGAGAAGTTTGGAAAGCTGTGTTGACAAAGAGAGAATGGTAAAACAATGTTTAACCATGATTAAGACGATTACAAAAATTGGAAATTCGCACGGGATTATCTTTGATTCGACCTTGTTGCAATTGGCGCATTTGAAGCCGGGGGACGAGGTGAATGTGGAGGTGCATGCTGGGAAGACGATTGTGATTACGCCGATGAAACCGGAGTTGGCTCCGGAAGAGTTCAGCTCGAAGGTGGAAGATGTGATGAAGCGTTATGCGCAAACCATGAAACGCTTGGCATGATCACGGACCCAAACCAATGCATCCACCTGACGACGGATCAGGTGTTGGAAATTCATTCTGCGGCGATCCGATTGTTCGGTGGATCGGATGGGTTGCGCGATGAGGCTTTGTTGCTCTCAGCCGTTAGCGCGCCGCAGGCGACATTTGGAGGGGTTTCAACTTTTTCCGATACAGTCGAAGTGGCCGCGGCATATCTATTGTATCTTTGCAGCAATCATCCGTTTATTGATGGCAACAAACGAGTCGCATTGGGTTCGTGTTTGGTGTTTCTGGAACTCAACGGCTACAATCCTACGCCAGATAGTGAAGACTGGGAAAATCTAACACTTGCGGTCGCGGCAGGCGTGTTGGGTCGTGAGGAGATTGCGGCGACGCTGCGGAAGTTGTTGGTGTAAGTGAATCACAAAAACAGGGGCTTCATGTGGCGCTCGAGCAGGTTCTCGGTGACGCAGCGGGAGACGATGGTGCGGTTGTCGTGGAGGGCTTGGATGTAGGTTTCGCCCATCATGGCGGCTATTTTGAAGCCGACGTGGAGGAGCTGGCGGACGTT
>JBGSRM010000233.1:0-5790 GCA_041737575.1 Akkermansiaceae bacterium | reverse complement strand
TGCGGGGAGGATTTTGATGGTGCTTTCGAAGGAGGCGTTGCCGGTGACTTTGCCAGAGAAGGTGATTGGTTCCTTGGGTTTGAGGACGGCTTCCGAGGAGGCGGTGAGGGAGGGCAAGTCGAGTTCTTTTCTGGTGATTTTGCCGTCGGGTGTGGTTTCGACGACGCGGAAGCTGATTCCTATGGGATTGCCCACGCGGATGGGCTCGCCTTTGCGATCGACGGGGAGGAAAACCGAATCGCTATTGCGGGTCATGGCGAAGAGGCATTTTCTGGATTTGGTTCCGAGGAAGTAGCCCAGCCATTCTTTGTCCTTGAGGACGGGTAGTTCGGCGCGGAGGGAGGAGGGGGCGATGAGGGTGAGGGCGGTGATGAGGTGGAGGAGTTTTTTCATAATGTGTATTTATAGATACAGGTGAGGGTTCTGCGAGAGAAATGTTGGAAGAGTCTTAAGAGAGGAAGGTGTGTGATATTGGGTTGATCGATTGATGATTGATGATTTTTGATTTTTGATTTTTGATTTGGGGGAGATGAAAGCGGAAGAGTTAGAGAGATTGGCGATTGGGGGTGGGGAGTTGCCGGAGGGGTTGAGTTTGGCGGGAAAGGCTTTGTGGTGTGCGCGGGCGGGGCGGTGGGATGAGGCGCATGATTTGTGTCAGGAGGTTGTGGGGAGTGCGGGGAGCTGGATTCATGCGTGGCTGCACCGGCAGGAGGGGGATTTGGGGAATGCGGGGTATTGGTATTCGCGTGCCGGGAAGGAGATGCCGGGGAGGGGTGTGAGTCTGGAGGAGGAGTGGATGGTTATCGCGAGGGAGTTGTTAGGTTGAGAGGATTTTTGTTTTTATGGATTTTTTGAAACGTGAGGATGTTTGGTATTCGCCGTATCGGCTTCGGTCGAAGGGGTATTTGAATTCGATTTCGGCGAGGAGGGATTTTGACGGGGTGTTGATTCGAGTGGGCGAGGGGTATGGGTGTATTCATCCTTGGCCGGAGTTGGGTGATCCGCCATTGGAGAAGTGTTTGGAGGATTTGAAGGGGAGGAGGTTTTGGCCGGTGGTGAGGCGGGCGATGCGATGTGCGGAGTATGATGAGGCGGCGAGGTTGGTTTGGGATTCTTTGTTTGATGAGATGGTGGTGCCGCGGAGTCATGCGACGTTGGTTGGTGGGGATGTGAAGGAGTTGGGGCTGGCGGTGGAGGCGGGTTTTGATGTGGTGAAGATGAAGATGGGGAGGGATTTGGCGGCGGAGGGGGAGTTTTTGGTGGAGATGGTGGGGGCGTATCCGGGGCTACGTTGGAGGTTGGATTTTAATGAGAGTTTGGAAGTGGGTATGGCGGAGAGATTTTTGGGAAGTTTGCCGGTGGAGGTGAGGAGGGCGATTGAGTTTTTGGAGGATGTGTGTCCGTTTTCGGAGGAGGTGTGGGAGAGGTTGTGGAAGGAGTATCGGATTCCGTTGGCGGTGGATCGGGAGAGTGGGCCGCATCGGAAGGCGGCGCAGTATTGTGTGATCAAGCCGGCGGTGGATGAGCCGTTTTTGCTGGCGGAGGGGGCGATGATGAATCGACAGCGTGTGGTGGTGACGAGTTATATGGAGCATCCGTTAGGGCAGGCGTTTGCGGCGTGGGAGGCGGCTAGGATGGAGCTGATGTTTCCGGGTTTGGTGGGGGTGTGTGGGTTGCAGACGCATCATTTGTTTGAGAAGAATGTGTTTGTGGATGGGTTGGGTGAGTGGGGGCCGGAGTTTCAGATGCCGACGGGGACGGGATTGGGTTTTGATGATGAGTTGGCGGCGTTGGATTGGGTGAAGATTTAAAATGTTATGAGGCATGAGTTTTTGATTTCTAGAGAGTTTTGGGAGGGTAGGGAGAATTATGTGGCGGGTGAGGGATTGGGGGAGGTGGCGGATTTGGAGGGGTGTGTGATTTTTCGGACATCGGGTAGCACGGGTGAGGGGAGGTGGGTGGTTTTGGAGAAGAGGGCGATGTTGGTTTCGGCGCGGGCGGTGAATGAGTCGTTGGGCGTGAGTAAGGAGTCGAGGTGGGGTGTGGCGTTGCCGTTGGATCATGTGGGAGGGTTTGCGATTTTTGCGCGGGTGTTTGTGGCGGGGTGTGGGGTTGCGGTTTTTGAGGGTAAGTGGGATGCGGGTGAGTTTGTTCGATGGGTGGAGAGGGAGGGGGTGACGCATACGTCTTTGGTGCCGACGCAGGTGCATGATCTTGTTAGGGAGGGATGGGCCGCGCCCGGGTGTTTGGTGGCTGTTGTGGTGGGCGGGGGACGGCTGGAGCTTGAACTGGAGAAGAAGGCACGGGAGTTGTGTTGGCCGGTTTTGGCGAGTTATGGAATGACGGAGGCTTGTTCGCAGGTTGCGACGCAGAGAGAGGCTGGAGGAAGGCTGGAGGTTTTGCCGATCTGGGAGGTGGGTGTGGAGGATGGGTTTTTGGTGATTTCGGGAGGGGCTTTATTTTTGGGGGTGATTCAAGGAGGGCGTTTGATCAGGAGGCAGGGGGCATATCGAACGAGTGATCGGGTTTTATTGGATGGGAGAAACATCGAGGTCTTGGGAAGGGGTGATCGCCTGGTGAAGGTGCTGGGTGTTTTGGTGGATTTGGATGAGGTGGAGATGAAGGTGCGGAAGATGGCCGTGGGTATGGAGCTTGCGGTGATCTCGTTGCCCGATGAGCGCAGAGGAAACGTGATCGCCGTGGTTTTCGAGGGAGAGGTGGGAGATGAGTGTATCCAGGAATACAATGCGTCTGCGGAGGGTTTGGAGAGAATTTCCAAGGTGTATGTTGTGAACGAGTTTCCGAGAAGTTTACTCGGTAAATTGCAGAGGGGTAGGTTGGAGGAGATGGTGACATCCAGTGTGGGGCACGGATGATGGAATTTCGAGGCAGTTGATACCATGATACACCCGTTCCTTGCGCGATGGTAACAAGTGATATCAGCGAGGGAAGTCATCCCGTTCAGACGGCCTGAAGAAAGCGCTGATATACACACGCACGACGAATAATTCCTTGCTATATAAAGGGTTTCTTATCCAAGCTCGCTTCAATGACTTCTTGGATAACCTGTCCTTTGGTCATACGAATACATACTGTTCTGCAAAGAAATGAAGAAAACCCTATTCATCGTACTCGGACTTATTATCGTTCTATCTTGCCTGATCTTTTATAAGTGCAGTCAACCGGATCAACCGGACTATCTCAAACGTTACGACAACCCACTTACCTATTCACAAGCGATGAAGGAGTCGGATATCGATTTCCCGCTTCCTGCATCTAGTTCCGACATCTATTACGGGATGTATGCTGACTGGCAGGCATACACACGCATCGTCAGATTCACGGCTCCTGTTGAAGACTGCATCAGCCACATCGACAAGGTGATCGAATGGAGTGACAGTATTTCCGGGCGCAAATCTTCATTTCCACGCATCAAGGTCACCCACGTTGACCTCCAAGGAGCAGGGTGGCTTGAACCGGCCGCATGGTTCAAACCGGAGACGATTACAAACGGACTCTATGTTGGCGACAATGCCAGCCATGTTCCGCAGATGTGGATCGACCTAGATAAGGGGATCTTTTACTTTTCCGAGAGTGATTAGCTCGACTTATACGAACAAAAAAAGAAGCAGAACAAGGCGGAGATGGCGACGCCGAGGAAGCCGTCTGATTAAATTGGGAGTTTACACCGGCGGCGCCATTCTATAGGCGTTTGCCAGAAACATGAATCGCCAAGCATGGTTGAGAGCACTTTTCGCAGTCCTTGCCGTGATGGTCGGATACGCTCTGGTTGTCGACAAGCAGAGTAGTGAACTAGCTCTCTGGTATTTGGCCTTTCTACTGCTTCTCGTAGTTCCTGTAGCAATCCTGTTCCTTGCTTTGGCGGGGAAGTGGAGGTTTCTGCTTCATTTCCTCCTGTTGCCTGGGCTTCTTGGATTCTTGGCATTCCAGTGTTTCAACTTGCTCTATTGGCCATCGAATATTCGATTCAACTTCGGGACTCCGCCCGGAGCATCCGGCTCATATCACGCTGTCCAGTTCTACCATAAGATTGGCGACCATTGGATTGAAGGGCCAGAAGTCGAAGGCTGGCCCCTGAGGGTGGCGTTTCCAGACCTCGATTCAGATGGCTACAAGGACATTCGAGTCGTTGAGGAGAATGGTCACCGAGGAGACGCAATCGAGTTTGTCTACATTCCAAATGCACAGGACGGGATCTACTGGAAGTCACATCGATTGGATTCAAGACTTTCAGCCACCTACAAACCTGCTGGCATTTCCCACAACAATCCGTAAAAAAGAAGAGGCGAATAAGATGCTGCGTTGAAAGTGGGGGAGTGATTTTGTGGTTCGTGGGTTCCGTGCGCCCCGCCAGGGCGCGGGGGTTGTGGGGGGTGGGGGGTTCCAGGGTGCCGTTGGCACCCTTCGCTATCGCCGTTCGCCCCGTTGGGGCGAAGGATGTGTTGGCGTTGGTACGTGGGTTCCGTGCGCCCTTACAGAGCGCGGGATTTGTGGGGGGGTGGTGGTGAGATCCGCTCTTGTCCATGAAGTGACGATGGAAAGAGTGAAGCACCCAGAATCGGCTTCGCATGGGCAACGGCGGATTCTGATCCGCCGCTCCTTTGGGGATCATCATCGATCCGTCAGATTGGGGAGCGCTGGAAGGGTGTGGTCTTTGATTAGGAGGTGGTTTCGAGGGCTTTTACGGGGAGGGCGAATTGGTGGAGGGCGGGGATGAGTTCGGGTTCGCAGGGGATGCGAGCTAGGGGTGCTTGGTGGCGGATGGCGGCTTCTTTCCAGAGGGCGAAGTGGTTGTTGTAGGCTTCGAGATAGCGGCGGAGGGTGGCGGGTTCGATGCGGTGGGGGTGGCGGGTGTTGAGTTCGGCATCGATGAAGTCGTAGTTTCCGGACCACTCGGGATTTGACTCTGCTGCGGAGTGTGGGACGAAGAAGATGGGTAAGCCTTGTTTTTGAGAGAGGGTGATGAGGAGGGGTTTGGGGTCGGCGGGGAAGAGGAGGTCGGAGATGAGGACGCGGAGGGCGTGGGAGCGGAGGGGGAGGCGGTGGATTTCCGGGGGGAGTGAGGGTTGTGCGGGTTGGAGGTTTTTGATGTCATCGAGCCAGCGTTGGGAGCGGATGGTGAGGGGGTCGATGATGATTCTGGCATCGCCGGAGATGGCGTAGATGCGGACAGAGGCGCCGTGGGCGAGGGATGAGTCTGTTAGAAAGCGGAGGAGTTCGGTGGTGCGTTTTTCTTTTTCCGGGGAGAAGAACATGGAGGGGGATGCATCGAGGATGAGGTCGACGACGGGTCGGATTTCCTCGCGGAAGAGCTTCATGGAGTATTGGCCGGTGCGTGCGTAGGCCTGCCAGTTGATGTGGCGGGGGTCGTCGCCAGGGGCGTAGGCGCGGTGGTCTTGGAAGTCCATGGATGAGCCTGATCCTGAGCCTGCGAATTCGCCGGCGGCACCGCGCCAGACTTTGTTGCGGAAGGGGAGGCGGAGCATGGGGAAACTTTAAATTTTAAGTTTTAAACTTCAAGGGGAGAGGGTGGATGAAACTTTAAGTTTTAAACTGGGAGCGGTGGGTGGGTTATTCGGGTTGATTGACGATTGATGATTTTTGATTTTTTGAATGGAGATGAAGGCTGAAGGACTATTCGGTTTCTTTGGGGAGGATGGAGAGTTTGTGGAGGTTGGAGGGGGGGAAGTATTTTTTGGCGAGGTCGTTGATTTCTTGGAGAGAGATGGAGCGGTAGTCTTCTTCACGGTTGCGGGCGAGGTCGAGGCG
>JBGSRM010000231.1:0-5513 GCA_041737575.1 Akkermansiaceae bacterium | reverse complement strand
CAAGGTGCCTTGGTTGGACAGTGTTTGGGATGCGTTGCATACGGTGATTCGACCGGCGGGAGGGGTTTTGTTGGGTTTGGCAGCGTTGGGCGAGATGGATCCGAAGGTGATGGTGATTGCGGGCATTCTGGCAGGTGGTGCGGCGTTGACGACACATGGGGCGAAGGCGGGGACGAGGTTGTTGGTGAATATGTCGCCGGAGCCGGTATCGAACAGTGTGGCGAGTGTGGCGGAGGATGGGTTGGTATTGGGCGGGCTGGCGCTTTTGGCGACGGCACCGGTGGTTGCGTTTTTTGTTTTTTTGGTAGTTTTGGTTTTGTCGGTGGTGATTATTTGGAAGACATTCGGGTTTGTTTTTAGGAGGAGGCGAAATGCAAGGGTGAGGAGGGCGAATGTGATTTAAGATCGAATTTATGGAACGGAGAGAACTATTAAAAATCATGGCGATGACGCTGGGAGGCGGAGTTGCGCTTCCGGAAAGTGTGTTCGCTAGAATCGGTGAGTCGTTCGATGAGTCCGATCTCACTTTCTTCCGTCCTGCCCAGCGGGAACAGGTTGCGATTCTGGCGGAGGCGATTCTTCCGAAAACCGATACGCCGGGTGCGATTGAGGCGGGAGTGCCGGGATGGATTGAGGTCATCGTGAAAGACTGCCTCGATCCTGAGGATCAAAAGATCATCACTGATGGATTGGCGGCCATCATGCTGCGCTGTGCAAAAGATCATGGCAAAGGGTTGAACCAACTGACTCCTGCCGAGCAGGTGGCGTTTCTAACAGCTTATGATGAGGAAACACAGTTGGAGTGGTCGAAGGACAAACAGCCACGCCAAACTTTTCTCCGTCAATTCAAGGAGCTTACGAAATTTTGTTATGTGAACTCCGAGGTTGGCGCGACGCAGGCGTTCCAATTCCTACCTGTTCCGGCAAAATGGATACCGGACATGCCGCTCGAACCCGGCATGAAAGCCTACTCACTCTGATCCAAACATTTTAAAATCATGAATCTCAATACCAAGGGAAAGGCAGAGCGCAGCTATGATGCGATCGTGGTTGGCTCGGGAATTTCGGGCGGATGGGCTGCCAAAGAACTTTGTGAAAAAGGTCTCAAAACATTGGTGCTGGAGCGTGGTCACAAGCTGGAGCACATCGCCGATTACAAAACCATGCACTCGGCTCCGTGGGAAC
Source organism: Akkermansiaceae bacterium (assembly GCA_041737575.1). Lineage (GTDB taxonomy): Bacteria > Verrucomicrobiota > Verrucomicrobiia > Verrucomicrobiales > Akkermansiaceae > Luteolibacter. The sequence goes on along the minus strand of JBGSRM010000231.1, from coordinate 4,328 downwards.
TTCAGTGGCTGAACAAGCCCTCCCGGGAAATGATCGCCCAGCAGGAAAAGCAAAGCCGCACGGGTTATACGGTGAGGCCATCGCACAATGCACATTTCGTCGATGACCTGGACCATCCCTATGAAGAAAAGAAACGCTTCGACTGGATGCGCGGTTACCACACGGGCGGTAGATCGGTGATGTGGGGAAGGCAGAGTTATCGCCTCAGTCCGATGGACTTCGAGGCGAATGCCAAGGAGGGTATTTCCATTCCGTGGCCGATCACATACGAGGAGATCGCTCCATGGTATTCCTATGTGGAAAAATTCGCGGGCATCAGCGGCCATGCCGATGGCTTGGAGCAACTCCCCGACGGTGAATTTCAACCAGCGATGGCACTGACTCCACCGGAGCTCGATCTCAAGGCGAGTGTGGAAGCGAAGTGGAAAACGCGAAGAGTTGTCCAAGCCCGCATCGCCCATCTAACAGATCCGACCCCGGAGCAAATCGCACTGGGTCGTTCCTCTTGCAACTACCGGAATCTCTGCATCCGTGGTTGTCCTTTCGGTGCGTATTTCAGCAGCCAGGCTGCGACCCTGAGAGCTGCGGCGAATACCGGGAACATGACCTTGCGGCCGCATTCCATCGTGCATTCCGTGATTTATGATGACAAAGCAGGCAAGGCCATCGGCGTGCAACTTATCGATGAAGTCACGATGGAGACCACCGAATACTATGCGAAAATCATTTTCCTCAACGCCTCCACCATCGCCTCGACAGCAATTCTGATGAACTCGAAGTCATCACGTTTTCCCAACGGCATGGACGAAAGCGGGTCCTTGGGTGGATACCTCATGGATCACCATCTCGGAGTCGGAGCCAAGGGCCATGTGGAAACCCATGCGGACAAAGTGCAGTTCGGCAGACGACCCGGTGGAATCTACATCCCGCGCTATCGGAATTTCACCGAGAAACCCGGGAAAGGAAATTATCTCCGTGGCTTTGGTTACCAGGGCGAGGGTATGCGGCAGGGATGGACTCGTGCGATTCCCGGTTTCGGTGAGGATTTCAAAAAGGAGCTAACTTCTTTCGGTCCGTGGGGCATCAACATCTATGGATTCGGCGAGTGCCTGCCTTATGAAAACAACCGAATTTCCCTCAGCCCGGACAAGACCGACAAATGGGGTCTGCCCCTCGTTGTCGCGGATGCGGAGTTTCAGGAAAACGAACATGCCATGAGGGAAGACATGTTGAGCGATGCTGCGGAGATGTTGGAAGCGATGGGTGCGAAGGAAATCGTGAGCTCACGCAACAAACCATCGATCGGGCTTGGCATCCATGAAATGGGTACAGCCCGAATGGGGAGCTCGCCCAAGGAATCTGTCCTCAACAGTCACAACCAGGTATGGGGCGCGCCCAACGTTTTCTGTACGGATGGGGCGGCGATGGTTTCTTCGGGTTGCCAGAATCCCTCGCTAACTTACATGGCGCTTACTGCGAGAGCTGCAGATTTTGCTTTTGAGGAAATGAAGAAGGGGAATCTTTGATTTCTGAAAATAGGAGTTCAGATGGCTGATTTGAAAGTGGTTATTGGAAGCACATAGAAGTCAAGGAGCGGCTGCCTGTGGCTGCCGTATTGGCAAAGGGCAGCCGCAGGCAGCCCCTCCTTGGAAGATGTTTTCATATCAGCGTGAGGGTTGTGGGAGGACGGTGATTGTGGTGGAGGGGGTGGAGCCGAAGATGGCAGGGGCGTACATGCATTCGGCGCGGGTGGGTAGAGCTAGACTGGTGCCGGGTGTGACGGCTTGGCAGCGGTAACGGAAGGTATCGTTCCATCGATTCAGTTGCTGGATGAAAAGATGGGATTCACCGAGGCGGGTTTCGCGATAGGCTCCGCTTTCCTGTCTGCTGAGCTGATGGAGAGGTTCGAGTCCGGCGGGGATGGGATCGCTGATGTGCACGAAGTCGCGGGGAAGTGGTGAGCTGACTTTGATCACCACTTCGATCATATCTCCGGCTGTGATTTTCGCCCCGTCTTCGAGTGGGAGAGGCGGCTCGTCTTTGCGGATGAGATAGAAGTTCTTGTGGATTTGGAGGCCGTTGGATGAGGCGGTGAGGTGGTTTGCTGCGTCCATATCATACTCGACGGTGGCGGAGGCGCGGACGATGGCTTTGGATACTCCTTGCCGCTTGATCACGAGGGGGAGTTTGCCGTCCACGAGTTGATCACGGGTGATGGGGATGCTGAGTTCCTGTGTCCAGAAATCGGCGGATTTCAGGGTTGTTTGTTGTGTTTTTCCAGCGACTTCGATCTCGATGGGGATTTCCGGTGTGCTTTCTGTGCCATGGTCGAAAAAGGAGAACGTCCCGGCGATGGCTTCGACGCAAAGGGCGGTGTCGCGGGTGCTTTTCCAGACGAGGCCGTTAGTGCGCATGGCGAGGAGGCGTTCGACCTGTTCGGGGATGCGGCGGTCATTGGGATCGTTGTGGGTGAGTAGCATGAGATACCAAGCGCGAGTTTCGGTGGAGTCCTGCCACCAGTGGCGGTAGTCAGAGGACGTGTCGTCCGGTAACTGCATTTCTTTGTGGATGGCGGGCAGTAAATCATCGATTGTACCCGCCTGTTCGATTGGGTGTAAGGAAAGGGCGAGAAATATACGGGAGGAGAGGGCGAGCTTGTCGGTCTGTTTGAGGAGTATTTCTTGCAAGGGGAGATGTTCCTTTTTCTCGGTGAGTGAGAGGACATAAACGATGAAGGCGTCTTCGGGTAGGGGGACTGGGTTGGGGCTTTGCAAAGCGTTCGCGCGAGACTTCGCATGAGTCTCGAGCCAGCTTGTTGAAATTCTTTGAACGGGATTTCCATCTTCCTGAAATTCGTATCCCAGCCGCTTCGCGACCTCGAAGGCGCGGATCGCCAGAGCGGTCATGTAGGGCGAGGGTTCCCCGTCCTTGAACCAACCCCATGAGTGATGGTGGTTCTCGTTTGCCATGTCCTCGAGGCGTTTCAATCCTGCGCGGATGAGGATGTTGGATTTTTCCAATGTCAGCGGCTCGTTGGCGGTTTCCATGTGGAAGACGGGACGACCGCGAATCCAGCCCATCGAATCGTCGGGTTTACCAATTTTTTTCATCAGGGCATCCCAGTCGCCGCCCATGCCTTCGTATTTTTTGGAAGCGATGAGCAGGGGCAGGAAGCGGTTGAGGGTTTGTTCGACACAGCCGAAAGGGTAGTCGGCGAGGACGGGGACGGCGCCCATGGCATCGATGGCGGATTGTGAGGAAAGCCTGAGGCGGAGGGTGGCTTGTTGAGGCATGGAGGTAAGATCGAGAGTCATTTTCTGGACGGTTTTTTTGGCATCCAAGGTTTCGCTGGCAGCGGCGACGAATGGGGTTGTTCGTGGGGCGACGACGAGGGGAAGCTCGGTGCCGTCGGTTAGGGAGCCATCGGAGGAGCGTGCAATGAAGCGGAAATTAGCGGTGCCTGCGGCGAGGAGTTCGACGGGCCAGGAGACGATGCCCTCTCCTCCGGCTGGGATGGTGACGGCCTTGGTATCGCCTTTTCCGTCGGGGAGGTTGGTTGCCAGATCATGGACTTCGAGCAGGAGATGAAACTCGGCGGCTTGTTCGGATAGGTTTTGGATCGTGGCGGCGATTTCAAGTTTGTCTCCGTGGACGGCGCTGCGGGGTATGATGGGACGGACTTGCAGTGGTTTGGAAGCGGTGATTTCCATCTCCGCATCGCCGAAGCGGTTCGATTGTCCGAAGGCCCATGCTTGTGCTTTCCATGCGGTGAGGTTGTCGGGGAGCGGGAAAGAGATTTTGGCATTCCCTTGCTCATCGGTTAACACGGCGGCACCCCAGTGGGCGTAGTCGGCGAAGTTGTTGCGAGCTGTGGTGTTTTTCAGTAAGTCGGCGGCATTTTTTTCAAGATCGATGCGGTTGGCGGAAGTACGGCGATAGCCGTAGGAAGTGGGGGTTGCGGGAGTCATGGGAAACATCGCACCGCCGCCGCCGCCTACATTCGTGGGGAGTTCGGGTGGTTCGTAGGCAATGAAGAGTTCGTCGTCGAGTTTGGCGAAACGGGATTCCTTTGTCCTGATGACATCGCCGACGATTCCGTATCTGTCGGAGAAGCAGCCAGGTTCCCAGAGTTGAAGGAAGGCTTCCTTTTCACTGGATTCATAACGGTTGGCGACCGGCAGGGGATTTTCCCCATCGAACGGTACGAATGAGTAAGGCAGTAGGCTGCGTGTTTTGGGTAGGGGGCTGGAGAGGTCTTCGAGGGAGCGATCGTAGGCGGTGATGGCGAAGGATGCTTGGGCTGGTTGGCCGAGGTGGTCGCGGACGTT
>JBGSRM010000212.1:0-4274 GCA_041737575.1 Akkermansiaceae bacterium | reverse complement strand
AGAGCAGGGGCGAAGCAGGGCTTTTTGTATCCGAAGAGCCGGCCGTGCCGTTCGAAGCTTTCGGCGAGCAGCAGGTCGATGGGTTGTTCGAGTGCGGCGAGGGTTTGTGAGGAAACCTTTGCACCGAAGAGGGCTCGTGCGACGACACGAAAAGTCACGTGCATCATGTCGGATGCGGCTTCGACGGTGGTTCCTGGTTGCCAGCGTGCGGTGAGGTTTTCCGCTTCCTCGTGCATGATTTGCTCGAAGCCATCGATGGCCTCGCGGTGGAAGGCGGGCTGGAAAAGGTGGCGACGTTGTAGCCATGCTTCGCCGTTGGTGGTGAGCAGTGATTCGCCGGTGACGTCGCGGAGGTAGGCGGTGGTGCGGGTGGCTTTGTCGTAGTTGCGTGCGTGGCTGCGGAGGACGTGTTGGATGTCATCCGGGTGGTTGACCAGATAGATCGGGCGGGTGCCGAGACGGAAGCGGAGGATGTCACCGTGTTGTTGAACCGAACGTGAGAGGAGTCCGAGCACATCGCGGTAGAAGCCCGGGATGTGTCCGATGAGAGGCCATGCGGGTGGTGATGGGGGAGGCTTGGGCATTTATTCGCTCGGGTAGGGATCGTAATTCCAGAGTGCGAACTCACGACCCCATTCGCTGGCGAGGCGTTTCGCTAGGGCGGGGTCGAGCGGCTCGAAGCGGTTCTTGCGGTATCCGCCGAGGGTGGCGAGGTAGGCTTCCGCGTTGGGGCGGAATTCTGCGAAGTCGGGAAGGTCGAGTTTCTTGTAGATGCTGTCGAGAGAAGCGATGGGATCGGTTTCCAATTCTTGAAACGAGAGTTCATGAAAACGTCCGGGCGGGATCAAGGAGCGTTGCTCGTGGAAGGCATCGTGCATGAGGCGGTAGCGGCGGATGATGCCGTCGTCCACATCGGAGCGGTCGGGTTTTTCCAAATACGTGTGCCATACGGCGGTGTCCCAGTAGTGACGGTTTGAGCGGAAGACATCGTGCGGGTGGCGGTGAATGTGGACGAAGCGCGCATCGGGAAAAATTTCCAACAACAAGCGGATGCGGGCGGTGTGTGTGGGTGATTTCAAAACGAGCGGGCGATGGCCTTGCTTGTAGGTGAGTTTTCGGCAGAACCAGAGGAGCGCTTGTTTCCATTCTTCTTTTTCATGGGGCGATGCGTGCTCGAAAGTCAGGTATTTCTCGTAGCGGGGGAGGTTGCTGGGGAAGGAGATGCCGAGGTAGAGTGAAAGAAGAGTCATCAGGCAGGGTGCGAACTCATCTTCCTGTGGCTCGCTGAAACCCATGGCGACTTGATCCATGGGACGGGTTTCCGGGACCATGTGTGCGAAGCGTCGGGTGTTGGTTTCCTCTGTGGTGAGGAAGGTGTGGGGATTGATGACCTGGTAGGTGTTGGGGAATGCGAAACGGGGATCGCGGGCGAGGAGGTTGTGCAGATGGGTGGTGCCGCTGCGCCAGTGGCCGAGGATGAAAAGCGGTGCGGGGTGGACGCGTGTGGAGCGGACGGCGGCGTCCAGTTTTTGTTCGCGGCGTGAAGCCATCGAGTTCATGGCGGCGGCAAGGGTGATGAAGGCGGCGCGGTGCCAGTAGGCGGGGCTTACGCGGTTGTCGGCAAGAAGCTCAAGCCAACGGCTGAGGGTGATGCCTGTTAGATAGCTGGCCATCGACCAGCGATGCTTTAGTTTGCTTGCCATGCGTTGGCGAAGGCTATCGGGGGATGTTGGGTTTTGGGAATAAGGAAATGGGGGATAGAATCGGCAGGTGCGCTGCGGATTCTTGGAGTTATTGGTAAAGGGGCTTATATTTGGATGAATCGATGGATTCTGGGTTAATGGAGGGAGTGGACTTCACGTTTGATTTTTGCCCCAACGGCTCTTTCTGCTACTTCCAGATCGTGCTCAGCTTGTAGGCCGATCCAGAATGCGGCTGAGGTGCCGAAATAGTTGGCAAGTCTAAGGGCCGTTTCAGCGCTTATGCTGCGTCTGTATTTTGTGATTTCAGTGAGACGTGACGGAGGGATTCCAGTTCCACGGGATACCGAGGCGAGGGTCAATTCCATCGGCTTGATGAATTCCTCGAGTAGGATTTCACCTGGATGGATGACAGGAAGGTATTTGGATGTGCTCATTAAATTAATGGTAGTCTATGATGGTTACTTCTTTTTTTGAGCCATTTTCCCAACGGAAAATTACCCGCCACTGCTGGTTGATACGAATGCTCCAGAATCCGGCCAGATTTCCTTTTAACTGTTCGAGTCGGTTCCCTGGGGGAACCTGAAGATCCATAACGATACGAGCCTGATTGATCATGCGTAGTTTGCGTCGTGCTCTCTCTTGAATGTCACCAGGTAATCCACGAACACGTAATCCACGATAGATGTTTTCAGTCACTACATCGCCGAAACTTTCGATCACCTGACGAACATAGCTTGGATAATTATTACGGCAAGCGTAATTACGCGGCGCGGAACGAGAATATGCGTCCTGAAAATTTAGGAATATGGTTTTTCCTGTGATTTTGGCCCTCTATTTTTTGAGGGAGTCGCAGTAGCAGGTGGTTCGTGGGTCTTCGGATATTTTTAGGCCGAGATCTTTGAATGTGTTGTTGTAGGCTTCGAGGTGAGCTTCTGTAAGGCTCCATGATCTTGGGACGGTGCATGAGCCATATTCGTAGAGGGTGCTTTCTTTTGGGATGCGTTTGAGTAGGGAGGTGAAGAGTTCCAGGTCTTTGGTGTCGATGACGGTTCTGGTTTTGGCGATTGCCAAGATGTAACGGGGGCTTGGGTCTTCTTCCCCTCCGTCGTTGATTAGCATGACCGCGTAATCGTCGCCTTCGTGCATTTCTACTGGGACATCACCGATGCGGTAGAGGATGAGTGGTTTTGCTTCCTTAGCGATTGCTGAGAGGATTAGTATTGTGGTGATCGCTGTGAGTGTGAGGAGAGTTTTCATGACTTTGTAATATAGATATGGTGGGTGAGGGTGAGGTGTAAAGAGGGGAGGTAGTTTTTGGGATGTGTAGAATTATTTTAGATCAAGCCGTGTGCTTGACTTTGTGATAAGTAGCATCATGATGCTTTTGTGAGAACAACATTGAACATCAGTGATGCGCTTCTCGAGGAGCTGCGTGAGCGGTCGAAGCGTACGGGACGTACGTTTCGGCAAGTTACGGAGGATGCCTTGAGGGTGGGGCTTTCCAGTCAGGAAGGAGCGGCGAAGAAGGTGCGGATTACGCCGTTTCCAGTGGGGATCAAGCCGGCATACCGTGGTATGAGTATGAACCAACTTTACGATCAACTGGAGGCGGAGAGTGTGGTCCGGCAGGAGGTGTTATGATTATCCCGGATGTGAATCTGTTGGTTTATGCGTATGATGAGACGAGCCCGCAACATTCCAAGGCACGGCATTGGTGGGAGAACACGCTCTCCGGGACGGAACCCGTGGGCATTCCGTGGGTGGTAGTGCTGGGTTTTACCCGAATCCTAACGCATCCGCTGATTTGTGCCAACCCGCTTGGGGTGGAAGATATTCGGCGGGTGGTGAGCCAGTGGATGGAGCTGCCGCATGTGAGAGTGATTCAACTCTCCAACCAGGCTCTTGATCTCTTTTTTGATTTGCTGGAGGAGGCGGGCATGGGCGGCAATCTTGCGACCGATGCTTTGATCGCGCTGCACGGTCGCGAGCATTCCGCCACGATTCATAGCAATGATAGGGATTTTGATCGTTTTGCGGGGATCAAGTGGGTCAATCCGCTGCTTTGATTTCTGAGGGGAGCTATGCGTCTTGGTTGTCGTTTCGTGAATGTGGGCGAAAGAAATTCGCCCCTCCTTTTTGGGCGATTCTGCGATCCCAGCCGGGATCGGATTCGGGTGGTGGGGTGTTCCCGGGGTCGTTGACCGCCGGGCTAATTTCTTTCATCCCGATGGGATGAGAGGGAGTATGATTGAGTGCTTCTTATGAGGTTATGGACAATGGGTGGGGGGGTGTTGTAGGATTTGTTTATGACAGAAGCAGATTTGAAGTTGAAGGGGGCGATGGAGGAGTTTGGGTGTCAGACGGGGACGGTGCATCGGGCGGAGGAGGGGTGGTTGTATTTGGTGAGTGCGTTTGGGGTGCCTGAGTTTTTGATGGAGAAGATCGGGAAGATTCCGTTTGGGAAGGGGATTGCGGGGGTGGCGGCGGAGAAGAAGGAGGCGGTGGAGTTGTGCAATTTGCAGGAGGATTTGGGAGGTGTTGCGAAGGAGGACGCGCGGAAGACGGGGGTAT
>JBGSRM010000162.1:0-6001 GCA_041737575.1 Akkermansiaceae bacterium | reverse complement strand
CTCATATTGGAGCAGGAAAAATTCATATTCCGATCTATTCATCATCATCTGTGGATTCTCACTGGTGGCATGGATCGGCATACGGGCGGCTACTTCTCCTGTAATCGAACTCGCCCAAGCGGATGGTCTGCTCACCGCCATGGCAGTGGCCACCTTTGTGTCTTTCCGCGCTATTGCAAATCATCCAGTCGCGAATCGAATTCTCATAATCGGCTTGGCTCTTCTACTTGTGCCAAGCCTGGCTGTGATAGCTCAGCAAATCATCGATCCCACCTATTCTCCAATATTTCCAAAACACGAACGCTCACACCCTTCAGGTTTTTTTGCTCACTACAGTTACGGCGCGTCATTTCTGGTGCCTGTCTCGCTCTTGCTGGGTGCCGTGGCTTTAAGGTCGGACAAGCAGTTCTATTTGAGAATTTTTCTGGGTCTAATCGCTATTGCCGGTTGTACCGCCGTCTTTTTCACGAAATCGCGTGGTGGATATATCGGTCTGGGCGTAGGCATAATCGGCTTGGCAATCGTCGCCATACTGGCAGTCAAAAGAGATACGAAGAAATCCTTTCCTATCCTCATGCTGGCCCTGCCATTCGTCCTCATGATTCTGGCAGCGGGTTCACTGTTCGTCCTTGCTCAAATCCAGGAATCTCGCTCCGGAGGAAAAGATCTAACCGCCATGTTGGACAACTCCATACGCTTCTATTTGATGGGAATCGCATTTTCCTGCATTGCATCGCACCCCATACTGGGTGGTGGCAGCCGAAGCTACAGCTGGGAATGTTTTCAATTTTGGGACACATCCGCAATGGGTCGCGCGGTAGCCAGACCCGAACATGTTCACAACGAGTTCATACAAACCGCCAGCGAATACGGTCTGTTGGGAGCCGGGCTGCTCTTGGCCTTCATCCTTGTTGTTTTGATCACCGGTATATTCCTGATCGCCACCAAAAAAAATTCCACAGATCCTAGCAAATATACTTACTGGAAAATAGGGGGCGTCGCAGGATTTCTCGGACTATTCGCCCAGTCGAATTTCGAGGGAATCTTCCGCCTCCCCACGGGCGCTATCTTGCTGGGTCTTTGCCTGTCTGCTGCCTGCTTGCCTGCATCCCGTCAAATATCTAAAGACTACTCTGTTTATATATCCAAATCCCTTGTCACAGCTTCGGCTTTCATCGCAGCCTTGTTTTTGGCGGCCTTCGGCTGGCGGGGCACTCAGGCAACCAGACAATTGTGGGTTTCCTATTTTGGAAACGTTCGCCCTGATTATGAAACTAGAGTCGATGCGCTTACCGGCGCGATCGCCGCATGGCCACTTGGCTCCCTATATCATCAAAGAGGACTCACCTACCAAGGTATGGCTTCGAAATCGGAGGATAAAAAGATTGCTGACGAATTGATCGAAAAAGCGATTTCTGACTACAAAATGGCTGGACGCCTACATCCTCTAAATCCGCAACCTGCGATCAACGCGGCACTCCTGCTTAGTGAGGTTGGCCGAAACAAAGAAGCCAGCATTTCGTTCGACCACGCGGTCGTCACACAGGGTAAAATGGAAGGTGTGTTCCATGTGAATCAGGAATACGCCGAACACCTGTTGAAAATCGGTTTGAAACAATTTGCGGATAAAGACGTTCAAGCAGCTCTAACCACTCTTCGATTGGCAGTCACGCACGTGGACGCTATGGCTGAAATCCATGGTGAACCTCTGGTTTGGAAAGAAGCCCGGACACTGGTCGTCAACGTCCGAGAGAGCTACGGCCGTGTCCTGGAAGAAACAGAAGATTATTCGGAAGCCCTTAAAGTATACGACGACACGGCACAGCTCTACTACGGCAAATCGGCACACTACCGGGCTGGCGTATTGCTCGGAAGACGTGCTGTAGCCGCATGGTCGGAAAGAAGAAGTGAAGATGCGCTAGCTTTGTTCATGAAAGCTCTGGAGAGAGTCAATTCTGCGAAAAATCTGCCTCAGGGTATCTCTAAGAAAAACTGCAACGATTACATTTCATATCTCAAAAAAACGATCCTCTACTTGGAAGGCGCAAGAATTCAACCATCTGTAAACCCGCCACTTTGATCATCTATCCTTGCTCCCATTTATTAAATTGGTGCCTTTTGATGCAAAGTGTTGCCCCCGACACCCGGACACATAACAATACTTCAATCACATGAAAATAATCAGTGGAACCGCCCACCGCGAACTTGCTCAGAAAATAACCGAGACCCTGGGCCAGCCCTTGGCTGACGTTCAAGTCGATGCCTTCCCTGATGGCGAAACTGCTGTGAAAATCAATGAGAATGTCCGTGGTGAGGACGTTTTCATCATCCAGCCTTCATGTCCTCCTACGAATCACAACATCATGGAGCTCCTTATCCTCGTCGATGCGGCAAGGCGCGCAAGCGCGGAACGAATCACGGCGGTCATGCCATTTTTCGGTTATGCCAGACAAGACCGGAAGGATCAGCCAAGGGTACCCATCACTGCAAAACTGGTCGCGAACTTGTTGACATCTGCCGGAGTGAATCGGGTTCTTACGATGGATCTCCATGCTCCACAAATTCAAGGTTTTTTCGATATTCCAGTAGATCACTTATACGCCAAACCGGTTCTTATCAGCTACCTTCGCGAACGCCATCCCGACACATCCAATCTCACAGTCGTGTCCCCGGACGTAGGCGGCGTAAAAATGGCAAGAGCGTATGCTGACGCACTGGGAGCTGAGCTTGCCATCGTCGCCAAGCACCGCATTTCAGCCACTCGCGTCGAAGCAATGAACGTGATCGGTGAAGTGAAAGGTAGGGACGTTTTGCTCGTGGATGACATGACAGAAACCGCGGGAACTCTGACGGCAGCCGCGGAAATTCTTCATAAACACGGAGCAAAGCGCATCTTCGCAGGAGTTTCCCACGCCATCATCAGCGAGCTTGCCAATACACGGCTTGCGGATTCATTTATTGAAGAAGTCATCACCACAGACTCAGTCCCTCAAGCTCATGGGGCGAAAATCCATACCGTCAGCATTGCCCCGCTGCTTGGGGAAGCCATTCGTCGCATCAACGGGGGGCAATCCGTGACCTCACTCTTCAGTTTCTGAGCAACTCACGACGTGCGTGGTCAGATTGAGGCAAAAACCTGAAATTTACCCTCATTTCATTCGCAGACGGTGTGCAATATGCTTGTTTCGATTGACTGGCTTCTGAATTTTCATCCCTAACTTTATCATCTCAAATGCCTAGCCCTACCCGAGAACAGCTGCGGAACGAAGGATTCGATCTCATCGAAGAACGCCTTGCATATCTCCTCGCCTGCTTGGAAAACGCTCTCAAAAGCGCGGGTGAAACCGAATTGCTGGCCTACATGCCCTGGTCTGGAAAAGAACCTAGTGACTATCAGAATTATCCTGAATCCCTTCCCAAACTCTACTCGATCGGCTTCCAACTCTTGAATATGATCGAAGAGCGTGTTGCTGCCGAAATACGCCGTGAACGGGAAAAGGCTCTCGGAGCCGATTCCATACGCGGCCTTTGGCCACAGGCTCTCAAGGAACTTCAATCGGTGGGACTGGGCGCTAGGGAAATCCTTGAGGTGTTGAAAGATGTGAATGTCGAACCTGTTTTGACGGCTCATCCTACGGAGGCAAAACGGGAATCTGTTCGTGCAAGACAACGATCTCTCTACGAGGAAATGGTACGCAACGAATACCCGAAATACACAGCACGCGAAAAAAACAGGATAAGAGAAAGAGTGGTTGCCACCTTGGAAACACTCTGGTTGACAGCGGAAATCCACTTGATCCGACCTGATATCAACTCTGAACTTCGTAACGCCATCCATTATCTCAAAGAACTGTTCCCAGCTGCGATCAACCGGCTGGATCTTCATTTCACCGAGGCATGGCGCGACGCAGGGCTGCCTCTGGAACTCCTGCGCTCCGCCGGAAATATACCGCATCTCAGTTTTGGTTCATGGATCGGAGGAGACCGGGATGGTCATCCGCTTGTAACGCCAGCCGTGACCGAGCAAAGTCTGCACGAACTGAGAACCGCGGCTTTTCAACTCCTTGAACGTGAACTCCAATCACTATCGTCTCAACTCACGGTTTCTCGCCAGCTCGTCAATGTCCCGGAAGAACTCCAGGAACGGATAGACGAACTTAGCTTCATCATCAGAAATCAAATATCCGTAAAGGAAATACTGGATCTCCACAGCGAGGAGCCTTGGCGCCAACTGGCAAGCCTGATGGCTCTCCGCCTCAAGGAACAGAGTGTCGGTAGCGAAGGATATTCAAGTCCATCGGCTCTTACGAGAGATTTGGATCTTATATCTTCCACCCTCAGTGCCTCCGGTTGCCGTCTTGTTGAGGAGCAGGCCATACGGCCGCTACGTCACAAAATTGAAATGTTCGGATTCCACCTGGCTCGGTTGGACATTCGACAGAACTCCGAATTTCACGACCATGCGATCACTGAAATTCTTGTAGCTGCGGGTATTGATGACGGCGGAAACTACTCATCTTGGACAGAGGAAAAAAGATGTGGTTTTCTTAATTCCGAACTCCAGTCAACACGCCCGTTCCTTCATGACGGCATTCGAATCGGAGCCTTCGCGGACAATGTTTTGGATACATATCGGGTTCTTGTCCGGCACATTTCCTCATGGGGTAATGACGGACTCGGCTCTCTTATTATTTCCATGACGCGGAAACTTTCAGACCTTCTCAGCGTCTATCTTCTCGCACGAGAAGCAGGACTCATGAAGCGAACGGATAAAGGAATCATCTGCCCTCTTCCAGTTGTTCCCCTCTTTGAAACAATGGATGACCTTCACAACTCGCCCAGGATTCTTGCTGAATTCCTGGAACATCCGCTTACCCGCCGTACATTCGAGGCAATGAAGATACCACAGCAACAGATCATGCTTGGTTATTCCGACTCGAACAAGGACTGCGGCATCCTGGCAGCCCAAGTGGCTCTGCACCGTGCACAGTCCTCACTTACTCAAGTTGGTAAAGAGAAAGGAATCAATCTATGCTTCTTCCACGGTCGCGGTGGCACGATATCCAGAGGGGCGGGTCCTACCCATTGGTTTATGGCCGCTTTGCCGCACGGAGCCATGTCGGGTAGCTTCCGCATGACAGAACAGGGAGAAACGATCGCACAGAAATACTCTAATTTAGCCAGTGCGACGTATAACCTGGAACTCCTTCTCGCGGGCGCTGCCATCAATACTGCCAAACACAGGCATCTGAAAGAAACTCCGGATCCTGCCGAACCATTTCTCGATGTCCTCTCAACTCACTCTCAACACGCTTACCAATCTCTGCTGCAAACAAGCGGATTCATAGATTTCTACCGCCAGGCAACACCTATTGATGCGCTTGAGAATGCCAGAATCGGCTCGCGTCCCGCCAGAAGAACAGGAACCAAATCACATTCCATTTCGGATCTACGCGCTATTCCATGGGTATTTTCATGGACACAAGCACGATATTACTTGCCGGGATGGTATGGCGTGGGAACCTCCCTTTCCAAACTCAAGCAGGACTCGGAAGAAAACTTTGCTTCCTTGCGGGATGCTCTCAAGCAATCCACTTTCCTGTCCTATGTCCTCACCAACGTTGAGACCAATTTGGCTTCAGCAAACTTGGATCTGATGCTTGCTTATGCGGATCTTGTTGATGAACCCAATCTTCGCGATACCTTCATATCCATGATCACAAACGAATTTCATCTGACTCGTGATCTCTTGGCCGAACTGTTCGACGGACCGATGGAAGAGCGCAGACCCCGCATGTTCAAAACATTGTCCATCCGTGAGACTCCCCTGCGCGTCCTGCACCATCAACAAATTTCACTGCTGCGCGAATGGCGCCATCGCCTCAAAGAAAACAATACAACAGCCGCCGACGCACTCCTCCCCAAACTTCTGCTTTCCATCAATGCGATAGCCTCCGGACTCCGAACAACCGGTTAGATCTCGAAAACTACAATACAAGTT
>JBGSRM010000140.1:0-5553 GCA_041737575.1 Akkermansiaceae bacterium | reverse complement strand
CCATCAAAGCTCCTGCGCATATTTCTCCAGCTTGTAACACTCGATGATATCACCTTCCTGATACTCATTGAACTCCCCAAGACGGATTCCGCACTCGAAGTTTGTCCGCACTTCCTCGACCTCCTCATGGAATCTCCGCAGCGTTGACATCTTGCCGTCGAAAACCGGAATTCCATCCCGGATAACCCGCGCATGAGCCTTGCGATGAACCTTGCCATCCGTAATGAAACATCCCGCCGCCTTGCCTTTGTTGACCTTGAATACCTGCCGAACCTCCGCATGCCCGATCACCGACTCTCTCGTCAACGGCTCCAGAAGCCCCAGCATCGCCTCTCGGACCTGATCGATGAGCTCATAAACAATCGAGTAAAGTTTGATCTCAACACCCGTCGCCTTCGCGGCTTTCACCGCCTTCGCATCCACCTTCACGTTGAAACCGATCGCCACCGCATCCGAGGAATTCGCATAACCGACATCCGTTTCCGTAATCGGCCCCGCTGCCGCTGTGATGAAATGGCATTCCACCTTCTCACTCTGAATCGCAAGGATCGCCTTCTTGATCGCCTCCACAGAACCTTGGACATCACATTTCAAAATGATCTTCAGTTGATTCTTGCCGCCACCATCGTTCACCATCGCGAACAAATCTTCCATCCGGTTGCGATGCTGCGGCTTGAGCCTCTTTAATCGCATCTCTTCCTGACGCTCGCCAGCCAGAGCCTTCGCTTCGCGCTCCGTCTTCATCTCGGTCAAATGGTCGCCAACATTCGGCAACTCCTCAAAACCAATCACCTCCACAGGCATACCGGGAGCCGCCTCTTTCACGTTCTGACCCAGATCATTGATCAAGGAACGCACCTTCCCGGAGTAAGGCCCGCAAATGAACGGCGTGCCCGTCCTCAATGTCCCCGACTCCACAATCACAGTGGCCGTCGTGCCCCTGCCCGGAACAACGCGTGACTCAATCACACCCGCCCGCGCCGTAGCCTTCGGATTGGCCTTTAATTCAAGAACCTCAGCCTGCAATAAAATCAATTCCAACAAATCTTCCATCCCCTGCCCCGTGTAAGCCGAAACACAGGCAAACTCCGTATCACCACCGTAATCAGTCGTTTGTAAACCGTTCTCCGCCAACTGTGTCTTCACACGATCCACGTTCGCCGATGATAAATCGCACTTGTTGATCGCCACAATGATGGTCTTGCCAACTTTTTTAGCATGTTTGATCGCCTCCGAAGTCTGCGGCATGATCCCGTCATTCGCCGCGATCACGATCACCGCAATGTCCGTGATGTTCGCTCCACGCTCACGCATGTCTGAGAAAATCGCATGACCCGGCGTGTCCAAAAATGTAATCTGATGGCCATTGTGCGTCACCTGATAAGCACCAATGTGCTGCGTGATCCCTCCCGCCTCGCCGCTCACCAACTTGCTTTTCCTGTAAAAATCCAAAATCGAAGTTTTACCGTGATCCACATGACCCATGATCGTCACAATCGGCGGCCTTGGCTTCAACTGATCCTCAGGCTCCTCCTCTGGAACCTCTGGCTCCACAATCACTTCCTCAACCTTATGGAATCCCTTGACCTTGTCCCGTCGCTCACGCTCGAAAGTAAATCCATGGATCTCGCATACCTGGGCCGCCACATCCGGCTCCAAAGGCTGGTTCGGTGCCGGAAACACACCCAGCTTGATCAAGTCAGCCATCACATTGAACGGCTTCAAACCCAACCTTGCCGCCAAATCAGGCACCAGAATAGGCGGTTTGATCACAATCAATAATGGATCATCCGAACTGGGAGCTTCCTCCTCTTCTGCTTTTGGCGCCGCTTCCACCACCTGCGGAACTTCCTTCACCTTTACGAAATTCGGATCCTCTTTGTCACTCTCAAGAATCTTCGAGATGCTTCCCAAAACATTTTTCGACTTCGTCGCCTTCTTCTTCACCTTCGGCTTCTCATCCTCGGTGAACAAATCCAACGCATTCGCCTTCGCCTTATCCAACTCGGACGGCCCTGCAACCACCTCCGCCGCGTCCTTCCGCTGCCGTTCCCTACGGGACAACTTTATGGCACTCTCATCATCAATGAGATCTAAAACTTTCTTCTTTTTCCCTTGGGAATTATCGCTTTTTTCTGGCATCCGGCTTCTCTATGTAGGTCTCTAAATTGGTTGTTTGGAGTTTTTGTATAATAATAAAATCTTCAGAAATCTCGCTAAGCCAGGCTCTCTTCACCTGCCGCTTGGCCTAAAATCTCATTCGCACGGTCAAGTATCGACTGCGCCTCCTCCTCCGTGATCCCCAGCGAACCGGTAAGGAAATCCACTGGCATATCCTTGATCATGTCCGCACTCACTCCTCCGAACAGCGTGAGCCGCTCCGCGAGATCATCTGAAATTCCGAGCTGCGCACCCAACGTATGAGCAACACCACCAATTTTCTCCTTGAACTGCTCCTCCTTGGACTCGTCCCTTCTCACCTGAATGTCCCATCCCATCAAACGGGACGACAATCGCGCGTTCTGACCCTTGCGTCCGATCGCCTTGCTCAAGTCCTCTTCCGTCACGGTGACATGCACCACGCGACCCTCACGATCCACAGAAATACTCATCAATTCCGCAGGCTTCAACGCCTCACGAACCAACTCCGCCGGATCCTCACTCCACCGGATGATATCCACTTTCTCATTGTTCAACTCGCGAACGATGTTCTTCACCCGCGCACCACGCATACCCACACAGGCTCCAACCGGATCAACCTTCGGATCATTGCTCCATACCGCCACTTTCGTCCGGAATCCCGCCTCACGCGCAATCGATCGTATCTCAACCGTATGATCGGAAATCTCGTTCACCTCAGCTTCAAACAAACGACGAACAAAATTCGGATGACTCCGTGATAAAATGATTTCCGGCCCCCTACCCTCGTTCTCCACCGCCAACACATAACAGCGAATCCGATCCCCGATATTGTAATCTTCCCCCTGCACACGCTCCTTGTTTGGCATGATCCCCTCGAATTTACCCAAATCAATCATCACATCGTTCCTTTCAAAACGGCGCACCGTCCCGGAAACAATATCCCCCGCACGATCCTTGAACTCCTCATAAATCATCTCCTTCTCCGCCTGACGCAACCTCTGCATCATCGTCTGCTTCGCTGTCTGAACCGCAATGCGCCCGAAATCCTTCGGCGTCACATTGAACTCCAACACACCACCCACCTCGATCGCCGGATACTTCTTCTGACCCACACTCAAGGGAACCTCATTGAATTTATCATGACTCTCACCATCCTCCACAACCTCCAGGGACGCATAGATCTTGATCACACCCTTCTTCGTATCCACATCCGCTCTCAAGGTCTCAATCGCTTCCGCACCCGGAACCATCTTCCTATACGCGGACACAAACGAAAACTCCAAGGCGGCAACAATCTTGCTACGCTCGATACCTTTCTCTTTCTCGTAATATTCTATTAAGGCGACAATATCGTTGGTCATGGCTGCTTTTGGGAAATCAATTCTCAAACAACCTCCACAATCCCCGATTTATCGAGAATCCTTTAGACGCAAAAGAGTGGGCTTATGACCCACTCTCCTTGTTCCAGAGGCTGTTCGTGGAAGGTTCCTATATTCTCTATTCCTTCCATGCAAGCCGAAATTATCTTCTCACACCATCTCAATACCCTGACCCCGGCGGCGCCTGAATCAATAAACAATCCTCCAAAAATGGCTGCAAAGTCCTCATCAAAGCCGTCCCCGATATCTTCAATTGCTCCCCGAATCGTTCCTCAATTCGAATCACCGAAAAATCCAAATCCGCCAGAATCATGTCATTCATCTGCCCCCGCACCACCGCCGCCAAAATCACCGCTTTCCCTGCCTGAACAACCACATACCGCCCATCCTGCATCTGAAATACACGCTTCATCACCCCGTCCTCACCCCTCAACTCCATCGCCACCCGCTTCGCGGAAATCTCCACCCGCTTGGTCATCGAGTGCCTCGCAGGATCGCTACTCGCAAATGACACCAACGCGAGCGTCTCCCCATCCAGCAAATACACCTCATCCACCTGGAACCGGTGCGTCTTCTCAAAAACAATATCCTCATACGTCCGGCTCGTAAACATCGCCTGCAACCTCCACATCGTCCGATCAAAAAATCCGGGCTTCTGAAACGGTCGTGCACCAGGCGAATACTCCGCCAGTGCCCTCCGCACCGTCGCCCTCAACATCGGCTCCAGCAACCGATTCCCTTCTCCCCCTTCACCCCCCCGCCTGCTTAACAGAACCTCCATCATCGGCAACATCGCCAACGCCAAATCCTCATCCGTATAACCTACCTCACAACCACCCGCAGCGACCTCCAACTCAGGCAATTCCTCCTTCTTGAAATGCTGTTCTTCCCCCGCCTCCCCCGCAACTCTCATCAAAGGCGGCAACTTTTCACCCTCGATCTCCTCGCCAACTCCCTCTCCGGAACAAACCCACATCTCCTGCCTCTTTGCAAACATCGCCGGCAATGGCTCCAAACCACCCTCCTTCTCCTCCGTCGGCGGACAACCTCCCGCCATCAAACCACTCGGCATCATCGGAATCGAACAACTCATCATATCTTCGACCGGTTAGCTTCCACAACCTCCGACGCACAATCTGCCAACATCCTCGCCGCTTCCGCAATCCTCTCGAATCTCGACTCCACACCTCTCGTCATCCTCGATTCCACCTCCTCAAACCGACCTTCAATCACACCACGCAACCCTGCCAAATCCCTCCCCAGCTTCTCCTCGAAAGCCCGATCCCGCTCCTCAAGCCGCTGACGTAGCGAAATCTGCCAATCACTCAACCACTGCCCCAACTTCCTCTCCAAACCCTCCACCGCAGGCAACACGGTCTCTTCCGCACGAGCCTTCGCAATCTCATGAATCCTCTGCGCCATCTGCTTCACCTCCTCACGCGGCTCCTCCACAGTTCCTCCATATCCCCTCATCTTACCAACACTCTCATGAAGCGCCTCCAGCTTCGCCTCCGCCTCCAACATCCTCCCCTCGAAAATCGAAACATCTCCACTCCTCCCGTCTCCCGCCGACTTCGCAACCTTCTCCAAATGCGCAATCCTTCCCTCCAAATGATCCAACTGCCTGCCCACAATAATCTCTCGAATTCGGTCAACCGTTTGGGACGGATTCAATACAGGCGGCGAAAATGACATATCAAACTCTTCGGGGGACAAGGTTTTTCAGGAAATCACCGATCCAAATCGATGATTTTGATTTTTTATCCCACTACAGATTCCCTTGTAAACAGAATCCCGAATCCTTCGTATATCTTAACTATTTAGCAGACCTACTCACCCCCCATAAATCACCACCGGACCTACCCCACCCCCTTGCACCGCTCTCAATTTGTTCACCGCCCTAATCACTCTCTCAGCCCCCTCCATCGCCTCTTCCATTGTATTCATTCGTGAAAAACTGAACCTCAGACTTGTCTTCGCCTGCTCCTCTGAAATCCCCATCGCAAGCTGCACGTGCGATGGTTTTTGCTTC
>JBGSRM010000112.1:0-12134 GCA_041737575.1 Akkermansiaceae bacterium | reverse complement strand
CCGGAGGTGATGGTTTCGCGGGCGATGTCGATGGCGTCTCCGATGTGGTCGGCGAGGCCGGCGCAGGCGATGGCGGCGGCGGCGTTGAGGAGGACGATGTCGAGTTTGGGGCCGGATTCTTTTCCGGAGAGGATGTTTGTGAGGATGGTGGCGTTGGTTTTGGCGTCGCCGCCTTTGAGGTCGTCGATGAGGGCTTTGCGGAAGCCGAAGTCTTCGGGGTTGATTTCCTCGTCTTCGAGATCCTGGTAGGAGCCGGATTTGAAGATGGTGGTGGAGCCCATGAGGGAGATTTCATCGACTGCTTGGTGGTTGGGGGCGGTGCCGGAGACGACCCATGCGCTTTCGCGGCCGAGGCGTTGGAGGATTTCCGCGAAGGCGGGGCAGAGTGAGGGGTCGGAGACGCCGACGAGCTGGCATTGGGGGCGTGCGGGGTTGAGGAGGGGGCCGATGAGGTTGAAGATGGAGCGGTGACCTTGGGTGGCGAGATTTTTTCTGGCCTGGACGACGGCTTTGAAGGCGGGGTGGTAGTTGGGGGCGAAGAGGAAGCCGACGCCTGCGTGTTCGAGGCAGTGGCGGAGGCGATCGGGTGGGAGGTCGATGCGGATGCCGAGGGCTTCGAGGACGTCGGCGCCGCCGGATTTGGAGGTGATGCCGCGGTTGCCGTGTTTGACGATGATTGCGCCAGCGGCTGCGGCGAGGAACATGGAGGTGGTGGAGATGTTGAAGAGGTCGAGTTTGTCGCCGCCGGTTCCGCAGACGTCGAGTGTGGGGCCGGGTAGGTCGAGGGAGTCGATCATTGGATCGACGGCGTGTTGGAGGAAGGCTTCGACGAAGCCAGCGATTTCGGCGGGGGTTTCGCCTTTTTTGGAGAGGGCGAGGAGGAGGCGTTCTTTTTTCGAGTCGTCTGCGGAAGGGTCGAGGAGGAGGTTGGCGGCGACGTCGATTTCGCGTGGGCTGAGTTCCTCGTTGTTTTCGAGGTGAGTGATGAGGGCGTTCATATGGATTGAAATTTCAAACTTTAAACTTCAAAACTCAATGAAGAAAGGAATTTTATAGTCCGAGTATTGCGGCGGCGGTGCCGAAGTAGATGAGCATTCCGGAGACATCGACGATGGATGCGAGGGAGGGGGCGGAGACGACGGCTGGGTCGAGGCGGATGGCGCGAGCGGTGATGGGGAGGAGGGCACCGAAGGTGGTTGCGGAGAGGACTTGGAGGGTGATGGCGGCGGCGACGGCGAGGGAGAGTTTGGCGAAAGAGAAGGTGGGGGCGGCGGCGGGGAGGAAATTGGGTAGGATGAAAGAGATGAAGGCGGCGATGGCGATGCCGAGTGTCATGCCGAGGAAGATGCCGATGCGTGCTTCTTTCCATGCGATGCGGAGGGCGGTGCCGGTGCCGATTTCGCCGAGGGCGAGGGCGCGGATGACCATGGTTGCGGCTTGTCCGCCGGCGTTTCCCCCGGAGGCGACGACCATGGGAAGGAAGAGTGAGAGGACGAAGGCTTCCTGGAGGATGCCGCTGAAGCGGAACATGACGTAGCCGGAGAGGATGGAGACGAAGGCGAGGCCGACAAGCCATGCGGCGCGGCGGCGGAAGTGAGTGGCGACGGTGGTGTTGAGGTAGGAGAGTTCGGCGTTGTCACCGCTGATGCCGGCGAGTCTTTCGATGTCCTCGGTGGATTCCTCGCGCAGGATTTCGAGGGCATCATCGTGGGTGATGACTCCGAGGAAGTGGTGGAATTCATCGACGACGGGGAGGACGATGAGGTCGTATTTGGAGAGGGTGAGGGCGGCTTCTTCCTGGTCGGCGGAGGCGAGGATGAATTCATCGGCATCTTCCATGATGTCGCGGATGGGGGTGTCCCAGGTATTGAAAGCGAGATCGCGGAGGCGGACTTTTCCGACGAGGCGGCCTTGGACATCGACGACGAAGATGCGGGAAAGGGTTTCGGCGTCTTCGCGGTCGCGGCGGAGGATGGCGAGTGCCTGTTTGACCGTCATGTCTCCGGTGATGCGGCCGACGTGTGTGGTCATGCGTCCGCCGGCGGTGTCTTCCTCGTATTTCAGGAGATTTTTGGTGAGTTCCTTGTCTCGGGGGCCGAGGAGGGAGAAGAAGCGGACTTGAGCTTCTTTGGAGACGACTTGGAAGATGTCGACGCGGTCGTCATCGGAGAGGTTGCTGAGGAGGAAGCGGAGTTGTGCGGGTTTGAAGTGGCCGAGGGCGTCTTCGATGAGGGAATCCGGGAGTTCAGCGACGACATCGGTGGCGAGTTCCGGCCCGATGGTTTTAAAGAGGATGTCGCGTTCTTCGTCGTCGAGGTCTTCGTAGAGTGCGGCGAGGTCGGCGTAGTGGATGTCTTCCGCGGCGGCGAGAAGAGCGGTGCCGTCCTCGGCGAGGATGGCGCGTTTGATCTGGTCGATCGGGGTTATGACGATGTCATCGGGCACGGGGGAGAGGGTGGGGAAGGCGGGGGGAGTGGGAAAGTCTTAAAGTCGGAAAGTCTGAAGGTCTGATTTGAGAGACCAGAGGCCAGATGAAGAGATTGATGATTGATGATTTTTGATTGATGATTTTTGATTTTTTGGAGAGGGGGGGGAATTTTTTTTGGTGGGAAGGGCTTGAGTGGGGAGGGGGAGGTGTGGAGAGTTGGGGTATGTCGATTCGGATGTTGCGTTGTGTTAGTTTGTTGGAGGGGTTGTCTTACTTGTGGTTGTTGTATTGTTCGATTTATGAGAAGCGGATTTTAGGGAAGGAGGATGCGATTGCGGTTCCCGGGATGGTGCATGGGGTTTTGTTTATTTTGTTTTGTATGGCGTTGTTTCATGTGTGGATGGATCGGGGGTGGGGGTGGAAGAAGGTGGGGTTTGCGTTTGTCTGTTCGTTGTTGCCGTTTGCGCCGTTTTATTTGGAGAGGAAGCTGAAGAAGGATGAAGGGGGGCGGAAAATTTGAAATTATTTTTGGGGTGGGGTGAATAAATTTTGGGGAAACGTGTCGGAGTTGGTATGCAGGCGAAAATTTGCTGTGGGTTATCGGGCTTTTTAAAAATGGGTGTGGTTTTGATGATGGCGCCATTTTTGGCGACGAGTTGCATGACGACTTATGATGCGTATGGGAATCCGCAGCAGACCGTGGACCCGGGGGTTGCGATGGCTGGGGTGGCGGCGGCGGGGGTTCTTGGTTATGCGCTTGCGAATGACAATGACTACAGCTCGCGCAGTTACTATAGATCTAGTGGATATTATGGCAACCGGAGCTGTGGATCTGGTTACGGCAATTACAGTGGATATGGTGGTGGATATCGGAGGAGTTACAGCGGGTATGGAGGATATGGCGGAGGTGGGTATGGTGGTAGAACTTGTTATTGAGAGAAATAGTTTCCCTATGGCTCTGAGGCGGCGGATTGTGATCCGTCGCTTTTTTTTATGGGGATGAAGTGAGTTGCCAAGGTGTGGTGTGAGGTTTAGGGAATGGGTGTGAGCAGTTGGCGGATAGCGGTTGAAGAATTGGAGAAGGCGGTGAGAGCCGGTGTGGGGGAGTATGTGGTTTGCGGGGGGGCGCGGAATGCGGTTTTGCTGGAGGTTTTGGCACGGATGGAGCGGGCGGGGAAGGTGCGGGTTTGGAGTCATTTTGAGGAGAGGTCCGCGGGATTTTTCGCGTTGGGCAGGACGATGGCGACGGGTAGGCCGTGTGGTGTGGTGGTTACGAGCGGGACCGCGGTGGCGGAGTTGTTGCCGGCGGTGATTGAGGGGTATTATCAGGCGAGGCCGTTGGTTTTGATTACGGCGGATCGGGAGGAGGGGTTTGAGGGGAGTGGTGCGCCGCAGGCGATTGAGCAGGTGGGGATTTTTGGGGAGTATGCTTGTGGGGGCTGGGAGGGATGGGATGGTATGGGGCCTTTGCATTTGAATGTTCGGTTG
Source organism: Akkermansiaceae bacterium (assembly GCA_041737575.1). Taxonomy (GTDB): domain Bacteria; phylum Verrucomicrobiota; class Verrucomicrobiia; order Verrucomicrobiales; family Akkermansiaceae; genus Luteolibacter. Next base: position 8,218 of record JBGSRM010000112.1, on the reverse strand, counting down.
GGTGAGGATTTTGTGTTGGGTGAGGAGAGGTTTGAGGGGTTGGAGGTTGGTGATTTTTCGGTAGATGAGGGGAGGCCGAGTGTGGGTGGGTTGGCGAGGTGGTTACGGGAGCGGACGTTAAAAGGTTTGGTGGTGATGATTGGGGATTTGGAGATGGAGGATCAGGAGGAGGTGTTTCATTTTTGTGAGGAGTTGGGAGCGCCGGTGGTTGCGGAGGGGACGAGTGGTTTGAGGGAGGCGTTGCAGCATTTGGCGGTGGTGGATGCGGATGTGGTTTTGAAGGAGAGGCCGCCGTCGAAGGTATTGCGTATTGGTGGGGTTCCGAGCGGGAGATTTTGGAGGGATTTGGAGGGGATGCCGGAGGTGAGTGTGTGGTCGGTGTGTCGGAATGGATTGCGAGGATTGGGACGGGAGGCGGATGTGTTGCGTGGATCACCGAGGCGGGTGTTGGCGGCGGTTGGTGATGTGGACGGGTTGGGTGGCGATGTTGCGGAGTTGTTAGAAGGGGCGGAGGCGCGAGGGGAGCGGATTGAGGAGAGGCTTGAGTCGTTTCCTGACAGTGAGGCGGGTTGGGTGAGGACGTTATCGATTTATGCGGCGATTGGCGGGAGTGTTTATTTGGGGAACAGTCTGCCGATCAGGGAGTGGAATGCGTATGCGCAGTGGGAGAGGCCGGTGAGGAGGCTGAGGGCGAATCGGGGGGCGAATGGGATTGATGGGCAGGTTAGCACGTGGTTGGGGGCGAGTGCGGGTGAGGAGGGGGCGTGGGGCATTTTCGGGGATTTGACGGCGTTATATGATTTGGCCGGGTTGAAGATGTTGGGGCAGGTGGAGAATCGGGGTCGGGTGATGGTGGTGATGAATAACGGGGGTGGTGGGATTTTCGAGGGTGTGCCGCGTCTGAAGGCGATGTGTGATGGGGCGAAGAGGTGGATGGTTGCGAGGACGGAGGTAGATTTTGGGGCTTTGGCGAGGGGGTTTGGGATGAGGTATGTGAGGGTGGCGCGGGTGGATGAGTTTGATGGGGTGGAGGATGGTGAGGGGGCGGTTTTGTTGGAGGTGGTGCCGGATTGTAGATTGGGGAAATTGATTGATGATTGATGATTGATGATTTTTGATTTTTGATTTTTGATTTTTGATCCGACTTCGCTGAATCTACGATGGACAAGTTTTTGATTTTGGGGAAAGGGGGGAGTTTGCGGGAGTTTTTTGGGAGATGGTGCTTAGAGATATGCGGCTTGTGAGGTCGCGATTTTAAATCGCGGCTCCTTTCTTTGAAAATTTACCTTGGAGGTTGGGGTGTTGGCTTTCTAGTCTCCGGTGTCCGAGAAAACACTGCTTATGGCCAAGAGAGATTTTACGATTCAGAACAAGTTAGGAATTCACGCACGTCCTGCGGCGCAATTTGTGAAGATGGCGAATCGTTTCCGATGCGATATTACGGTTGAGAAGGATGGTGAGGAGGTGGATGGGAAGAGTATCATGGGGTTGATGATGTTGGCGGCCGGGCATGGCTCTGTGATTGTGGTGAGTGCGGATGGAGAGGATGCGGAGGCGGCGCTGGATGCGATTGGGGATTTGATCGCGAGAAAATTTGAGGAGGAGTGAGAATTTAAAGTTATGTCGAAGATTGCGATTTTGTCGGGGGATGGGATAGGGCCTGAGGTGATGGTGGAGGCGTTGCGTGTGTTGGACGAGGTGGAGGATAGGTTTGGGTTCAAGTTGGAGCGGAGCGAGCATTTGGTGGGGGGGGCGGCGATTGATGCGACGGGGCATCCGTTGCCTGCGGAGACGGTGGCGGCGTGTGAGGCTGCGGATGCGATTTTGTTTGGATCGGTGGGTGGGCCGAAGTGGGAGAGTTTGCCGCCGGAGATTCAGCCGGAGCGTGGAGCGTTGCTGCCGTTGAGGAAGCATTTCGGATTGTTTGCGAATTTGAGGCCTGGGGTTTGTTTGCCGGCGTTGACGGATGCGAGTCCGGTGAAGCAGGAGTTGATTGCGGATGGATTTGATGTGTTGTGTGTGCGGGAGTTGACGGGTGGGGTTTATTTTGGATCGCCGAAGGGACGGCATGAGGAGGATGGGGAGCCGGTGGCATTGGACACGATGATTTACAAGAAGAGTGAGATTGTGAGGATTGCGCGGGTGGCTTTTACGGCGGCGATGGGGAGGAAGAAGAGGTTGCTATCGGTGGATAAGGCGAATGTTTTGGCGTCATCGGTTTTGTGGCGGGAGGTGGTGATTGAGGTGGCGAAGGAGTTTCCTGAGGTGGAGCTTTCGCACATGTATGTGGACAATGCGGCGATGCAGTTGATCCGCAGGCCGGGTTCGTTTGATGTTTTGGTGACGGAGAATTTGTTCGGGGATATTTTATCGGATGAGATGGCGATGATTTCCGGTTCGCTGGGGATGTTGCCGTCGGCTTCGTTGGGCAAGTGTGGGGATGATGGGTTGTATTTCGGGTTGTATGAGCCATCGGGTGGTTCGGCGCCTGATATTGCGGGTCAGGGGATTGCGAATCCGATTGCGCAGGTGTTGTCGTTGGCGATGTTGTTGAGGTTTTCTTTAGGGAAAGCGGATGCGGCGGAGGCGATTGAGGGGGCGGTGGCGAAGGCGATAGCGGATGGGTATCGGACCGGGGATATTGCGACGGGGAGAGCGGAGGAGAAGAAGGTGGGGACGAGTGGGATGGGGGATGCTATCCTTGCGGGGTTATGAGTTCTAGAATTTCAAAATGCCTGGGCGTTTCGGTCGCAGGTTTTTTTGTGTGGGGTTGTGGAATGGAATCGCCGGTGGAGGACATGAGCATTCGTGTTCCTGGGACTTGGGCGGGGGCGGCGAGGGGGAATGATGGGCGGATTTCGACGGGGTGGTTGGATGGTTTTCAGGATAGTGGGATGAAGCGGAGTGTGAATGAGGCGTTGGCATATAATCAGTCGTTGAAGGGGGCGGCGGCGCGTTTGAAGGAGGCGCGGGAGGAGACGATTTTGGTGAGGGCGCAGAGGTTACCGAGTGTGGGATTGGGGGCGGGGGGGAGTGTTAGTGGAGGATCCGGGGGCGGGCGGGCGCAGGCGTATGGGTTGAATTTAGCGGCGTCATGGGAGCCGGATTTGTGGGGGAGGTTGAGGGATTTGACGAGGGCGGCGGAGGCGGATGAGAGGGCGGCTGTGGAGGATTTCCGGGGGGCGAGGTTGTCGCTGGCAGCGAATGCGGCGAAGGCTTATGTGGATTTGATTTCGGCGGAGCAGGAGGTGGATTTGGCGAGGGAGACTTTGGATTCGTTTGAGAAGAATTTGCGGGTGATTGAGAGGAATTACAAGGCGACGGGTGAGGGGGCGTTGGATATTAAGTTTGCGCGGACGAATGTTTCCTCGGCGCAGCGAGCGTTGGAGGCGCGTGGTTTGGATCGTGAGAATGCGGCGCGGGTTCTGGAGGTTTTGCAAGGGCGTTATCCGGGGGGGCAGACGCGTGGGCGGCGGGAGTTGCCGGTGTTGTCGGGGTCGGTTCCTGCGGGGATACCGGCGGGTATTGTGGAGCGCAGGCCGGACTTGGCGGCGGCGCGGGCGCGGTTATTGGGATCTGCGAATCGGGCGGATGCGGCTAGGAAGAATTTGTTACCGAATATTTCTCTAACAGGTAGGAGCGGGAGTGCGGGGGCGCGGTTTTCGGATTTGTTGAGTGCGGATTTTTTGGTGACGACGATTGCGGGGAATGTGGATCAGTTTTTGTACGACGGAGGGGCTAGGGAGGCTGGGGCGCGGGGTGCATTGGCGAGGAATGAGAGGTTGGTTTATGAGTATTCGCAGTTGGCTCTGGAGGCGTTTCGTGAGGTGGAGGCGACGTTATCTGCGGATCGGTCTTTGGCGGCGCAGGAGAAGTTTTTGGCTGATGAGGTGGCGCAGGCGGTGTTGGCCGAGACGCAGTCGGAGAGGGAGTATGCGGAGGGAGTGAATCCGAATATTTTATCGGTTTTGGAGGCGCAGCGGCGTGCGAATAATGCGCGGGGTGCGATGATTCGGTTGAAGAACCAGAGGTTGCAGAATCGGTTTGATCTGCATTTGGCGTTGGGGGGGGATTTTTCGACGGGGATGTGAGAGGCCAGAGGCCAGAATCCAGAGACCAGAGGGTTAGAGTTGGAAGTTGGGGGATTGTTGGAGGAAGGAGATGGGGTTTTGGTAGGTTACTTTTGTGATGGTTTCTTGGGAGTGTTTGCGGCGTTTCATTTCCAGGGCGCATTTGGGGACGGCGAGGGGGTCTGAGACGCCCCAGTCGCAGGCGGAGTTCATCCAGATGTTATCGGTGCCGTAGGTTTCGAGGATGTCGATGGCGCGGTTGGGGGTGCATTTGCTTTCCGGGTAGAGGGTCATTCCGGCCCAGAAGCCGGCGTCTTTGACGAGGCCGACGGTGTGTTCCTCGACGTGGTCGATGATGACTTTGGAGCGGTCGAGTTTGGAGAAGTTGGAGAGGGAATCGATGATGATTTTGGTGCCTTTGAGTTTGTCCTCGAGGTGGGGGGTGTGGATAAGGATGGGGAGGTCGTAATCGAGGGCGATCTGGACGTGTTCCTCGAAGATGGTGAGCTCGGAGCGGGTGTTTTTGTTGAGGCCGATTTCGCCGATGCCGAGGACGTTTTCCTTTTTGATGAATTCGGGGATGAGGGACATGACCTCGCGGGCGAAGGCGGGGTCATCGGCTTCCTTGGGATTGATGCAGAGCCAGGAGAAGTGTTTGATGCCGAATCTGGCGGCGCGTTTTGGTTCGTATTCGGTGAGTTGGCGGAAGTAGTCGTAGAAGCCATCGGCGGAAGAGCGATCGAAGCCGGCCCAGAAGGCTGGTTCGCAGAGTGCTTCGCAGCCTGCGAGGGCTAGTTTTTCATAGTCGTCCGTTGTGCGGCTGACCATGTGGGCGTGGGGTTCGATGTAGGGCATGGGAGAAGAATCATAGCCGTTGGGGTGGTTTGCAAGGTGGAAGAGTTGTTTTGGGGGTGGCGGGATTTAGTGAAAGAAAAATTTCAACCGCTAATGAACGCGAATGAACGCTAATACAATAAATTTTGCTTATTTTTGTATTCAGAACTCTAGGAAATCTCAAACAATCTTGTGTGAATGTAGATTCAGTTTGTCTGAGAATGTGAGACCATGTTCTTTGGATGTTCCAAAGTGAATCTTTAGCTGACTATTGAACAGGTATCTGTCGTTTGAGCTCCTCAACTTCTTGTGTCCGCGCCTTTGTATCAAGCTCATCGGCTTCGCTGGTTTTACCCATTGCTCGAAGCCACTTGGCTCGAAGAAACATACTCGTAGAATTTGCGTAGGGTGACTTTTCCATTTCGGCAATCGTCGTATCAGCCTTCTCAAGCTCATTTGTATCCAAATAAATTTGCGCCAATACCCTTCGCTGGCCCAAGCTGTCTCCTGCCAAGCTAATCGCTTCCAATAACGTTGTTTCTGCTTCTTTAAATAGCTTCATCTGCTTTTGCCAGCGGGCTAGCGCTGATAGTATTGATGCCAGTCCTTCCTTTTCTTTGGGATCCTCACGGCAGATTTTCAACGCAATATCAATATGAGTTTTGGCTTTCACAAGGTCGCCTCGCTCCATGTAATCACGCGCCGCTAATTCCGTGAAATACCGGTAACTCCTGACTCCTGCGGCGGACTTTTCCTCTGAGAGTATTGCGAATGTTTCGCCATAGTATTGGTCAGTTTTTTCATAGGACTTGTTGCTTTTGTAGAATTTTGCCAACGAATGCAATTCATAGGCTAACCTCAGGTTACGGGGGATATCGTCGCCTGGCATAATCTCATCTTTTGACGCTTTTAGCGTTTGAACATATTCCAGTGTTTCGGATTCGGAAAACGGCGGTACTGGCGAATCTGCAAAACACGGCATTATGTTGATCCCGCCAGCGAGTAAGATAAGTAGCAACATCGACATTGTAGATGCTTTGCCGTTGTTCATCTTATCTGTGTCTTACTTTCTCCGAGACTAATAAGAAACGGCGAGTTGTGTGAGAGAAACAAGGGATTGAAAATCCCTTCTCCTTATTTTTGGATTTCTTTGTTCCAGCGGAGGATGCGGCCCCATTTGTTCCATTCGGTGGTGACGACGTTGCCGTCTTTGTCGAAGGTGACGCCGTGGGGGGAGGTGGTGATGCCTTCGCGCCAGGCTTCTGGTTTTACGCCGTTGGTGTTGATTTCCTTGGGGTTGTCGTTGGGGCCGAGGAGTTTGACGACTTTACCTTCTTTATCGAGGACGCTGACGCCGCTGGCGAGTTGGGCGACGGCTACGAGGTCGCCGTTGAAATCGACGGCGCAGGGGTGAGGTATGTTTTCGGCGAAGACGCCGATGACGGTGCCGTCGAGGTTGAGGTGGATGAGGCGGTTGTTGGCGCGGTCGCAGATGAGGACGCGTGCTGGCTCGTAGCGGTAGTCGAAGGCGAATTTATGGGCGGTTTTGAAGTTCCAAGGTTCGGCTTTGCCGGCGGTGGTGGATTTGAATTTTCCGTCTTTGTCGAAGATGAGGATGCGGTCGGAGGCGTAGCCATCGATGAGCCAGATGTCGCCGTTGGGTGCGCGGTCGGCGTGGGTGAGGGCGAATTGTTTGCCGACGGATTCGGGGATTTCGGTCATGGGGATGTCGAGGAGGATTTCGCCTTCGAGGGAGAGTTTGATGAAGGCGGATTTGGGATCTTTCAAGCAGGCGGCGTAGATGACGTCTTTGCCGTCTTCCTGGACCATGGTGAAGCCGTGGTGGTTATTGCGTGCGTTGGGCAGGTTGCGGAGGTATTTGCCATCCGGGGAGTAGATTTGGATGCCGCTTTTTTCGCCGCCGACGACGGAGACGTAGAAGTTGCCTGCGGAGTCAACGTCGATTTCTCCGTGTGAATCGCCGATGTGTGCGATGCCTTCCGGGGTTTTGAGCCAGTCTTTTTCGAGATGGAATTCGTGGGCGGTGGCGGTGGTGATGAACGCGGTTAGCAGGAGGATTGGTTTCATGATTTGTTGGTTAGAAGTTATTTGTTATTGGTTATTGGTAAATGTAAATCGTGGGAGATTTCAAGCGCAGTTGGGGCAGGTTCCGAAGAATTCGAGTTCGTGGTAGAGGTTTTGGTAGCCGGTTTTTTGGCGGATTTCGTCTTCGAGGTGGTGGACGGGGCAGGGTGCTTTGATGGATTCGATTTTTCCGCAGCCGGTGCAGATGAGGTAGTCGCTGTGTGTTCCGGGTTGGATGAGGGTGAAGTAGGCGGCGCGTTCGTGGAGGCCGAGGCGGCGGATGATGCCGTGGGAGTTGAGGCGTTGGAGGAGGCGGTAGACGGTGGCTTTGTCGCAGAGGTCGATGAGGCGGGGGGAGGAGGTTAGCTCGGAGAGGGTCATGGGGGATGGGTTTTCGAGGAGGGTGTTGAGGAGTTCCTCTAGGGCTTTGGTGCGGCGGAGGCCGAGGTCGCGGCAGCGGGTGATGATTTGTTTGATGGGTGTGGTCATGATTGAAACCTAGGTGAGAAAATTTAACCGCGAATGAACGCGAATGAACGCTAATTTTTAATTCGTCGTGACGATTTATGACTTTTGCCCAAAGTTAGTTGGCGATTAGAGCATAAAGTTTTTTGACCACAGAATGCACGGAATACACGGAGTTGATGTCTTTTTACTAACAGACTTCTTTGATTGATAGGACTCATATACGGTCAGGTAGTTGATTCGCGGTTTCTTGGTTAGAATAGTTTTGTTTGGGGGTCTTCTGGCTTGGTGGGTGGGGGAGTGGTTCCTATTTTTTTGTAGGCGGCGGGCATGGCGGTTCTGCCGCGGGGTGTGCGTTGGATGAAGCCTTGCATGATGAGGAAGGGTTCGTGGACTTCCTCGATGGTGGCGGCGTCTTCGCCGACGGCGACGGCGAGGGAGTTGAGTCCGACGGGGCCTCCGCCGAATTTGTAGATCATGGCTTCGAGGAGGCGTTTGTCCATTTCGTCGAGGCCGTCGGAGTCGATCTCGATCATGGCGAGGGCGGCGGCGGCGTTTGATTGATCGATGATTCCGGAGCTGCGGACTTGGGCGTAGTCGCGGACCCAGCGGAGGAGTGCGTTGGCGACGCGGGGTGTGCCGCGGGAGCGGGAGGCGACTTCGAGGGCGCCTTGGCGTTGGATTTCGACGTTGAGGAGACCGGCGGAGCGTTCGATGATGTCGGCCAGTTCTTCGCGGGTGTAGTAGTCGAGGCGGTTGATGAG
>JBGSRM010000083.1:0-10190 GCA_041737575.1 Akkermansiaceae bacterium | reverse complement strand
TTGTAACGCAGGCGCTTCTTATGGCGGTTCTGCTTCATGCGCTTCTTGCGCTTGTGCTTGTTGATTTTCGTTTTACGGCGTTTCTTTATGGAGCCCATGGTTCGTTTGTTCGGGGTTATCGTTCAGTTGAAAATTTTAAGGGACTAACTTGTTCAGCGCATACTCGATGATTCCCTCCGCACCGAGTTTTTTGAGGTCGGGGATCATGTCTCGCACCAGCACCTCGTCAATGACGGTTTCGACAGCCACCCAGCCATCTTCCGAGAGTTGTGAAACGGTCGGGCGCCTGAGCGAAGGCAGTTTGCTCAGCAGTTCCTGCAAGCGATCCGCCGGTAAATTCATCTTCAAACCCACCTTGTCCCTCGCTGCGATCGCTGACTTCAAAAGCAAAACTATGCGCTCCATCTTCTCCCGCTTCCAAGCATCCTGCGCAGCCTTCGGATTCGCATAGAAATGAGGAAACGAAGTCAAAAGCGTATCCACAATCCTCAACCGGTTCGCCTTCAGCGAAGAACCGGTTTCCGTCACATCCACAATCGCATCCACCAGATCAGGCACCTTGACTTCGGTCGCCCCCCATGAAAATTCCACCTCCGCCTTGATCCCTAGCTTGTCGAGATAGCGCTGTGTGATGCCTACCCCCTCCGTCGCGATACGCTTCCCTTCCAAATCCTGCGGCTTCTGAATCGGCGAATCCTCCGGCACCACCAGCACCCAACGCGTCGGCTTCACCGTCGCACGCGAGTAAGGCAACTCCGCCAAATCCTCCAACTCCGCTCCACCCTCGGAAGCCCAATCCAACCCGGTAATCCCACAATCGATGAATCCCTGCCCTAAATACCTCCCGATTTCCTGCGCCCGTATCAAATAAATATCCAGCTCCGAATCATTCGATGCCGGACGATATCCACGCGAGGAAACATAAATCTCATACCCCGCCTTTGCAAAAAGCTCGATCGTCGGCTCTTGCAAACTTCCCTTGGGAATCGCGATTTTTAAACTATTGGACATGCTTCGTTCATTCCCGCCTCCACGCGGGGCGGCGTTTGTAATCGCGAAAACCGAGGAATCAAGCCAAGTTTTACGAAAATTGCCCTCATGGTAACGAAATGAATGAATGAATACTGGGAATTCGCATTTTTCACCAGCGCGGAAAAACACTGAAGAGCCGGTCTGAAGTGATTGCCTGTTTCTCAAACATCTGGCATCGCGTATCGAATTTGCAAAGCTGCGGCGAAAGGGTAGAAGCCCCTTATACCTCTGGAAGTTTCTACTCCCGCCCTGCTGTTCCCGGCCATTAGCCTGCTGTTCCTTTCCTACACGAACCGCTTCCTCCGTCTCTCCTCCCTCATCCGGCAACTTCACCGGGATTGGCAAGAGCGCGGCGATTGCCTCGCCCGCCGGCAAATTGAGAACCTACGCAAGCGCCTAATCCTGATCCGGTTCATGCAGTTCCTCGGTGCACTGAGTCTGTTGCTCTGCGTTGTCTCCATGGTCATTGTGATCAGTTCCGCGCAATGGGTGGCCGTGCCCACCTTCTGGGTGGTCCTGCTGCTGATGGGCTGCTCGCTCGCCAGTCTGGTTTGGAAAATCTGGATATCCGGCGGGGCGTTGCGTATTCTGCTCTCCGATATGGAGCGGAAGGAATCTTGAAAAAAGGAGCGTACGAAATGTCCACGATCCCACCTTGACCCACCGCCGAACCGCACGAGGTTTCGTGATCATGAGTGAAAACAAAGCATCTTTCAGCATCCCTTCCATCCTCGCGCTCGTATCGGCGTTCCTGAGCTTTCACTTCGGGGCCATCCTCGGCCTCATCTTCGCGGCACTGGCGTTCATTTTCGGTGTCATCGGAGCCATCCTCGCCCTCGCCCCGCGCACACGTGGCGGCGCGTTGAGCACCCTCGCCGTGATCCTCAGCTTCATCGGCGTCATTGCCGCGATCATTAAGGCAATCATGTGGATCCTGTAAGCGGTCAGGTTACCTCCCGGCCATGCGTTTCACCGTCTCCAAATACTGCGGAAGCCTGGTGTCAGAGGACTTGTGATTGCCCGTGCGGATCTGGGTGACAACGATCTCGTTTTCCAGATCGATGAGTATCACCGCTCCGAAGAACGAGCCGTGACCCGGCGTTCGGGGGCTGAGGATAAGTTCCCCGTCCGCATCCTTGTGATCCCGCACCCAGCGGATGCCGAGGCCGTAGAAGTCCTGCTTGTTGTTGGGATCAGGTTTCTCAATCTGATCATAGGGTGTGGGGAGTATCTTTTGGTAGGTGTTCTCGGAAAAAAATTCCAGATCCCTCTAACGTCCTTTGTTGAGGACGATCTGGCCGAAGGTGGCGAGTTCGAGGGCATTCAGATGGATGCCGTGGGGAGCCTCCATGTGCACGCCGACAACAAAAGCCAACATCAGATGCCGTGGCATCGCACGCGAAACGATACGTATCATGTTCCCGAATAAAGCCCATCCCCCGTGCGGTGGACAAGGAGGGAATTGGCCTGTGGCAATCCCTATTCTTTATCCAAATGAACCTTTAGCTCGAACAAATCCCTGCGTCTATCCATCAACGGAGTCACCGAACCGGCCTCGCGAGAACGGTAAAGATCCCTGATATCCAAATCCGTCACCAACATGGTTTCGACGTTAGGATCGGCTTCCGCTTGGATGCCATCCCGGGCGAATTCGAAGTCCGATGGCGTGAACACCGCCGCACGGCCGTAATGAATGTCCATCGCCGGAACATCCGGAAGGTTTCCGACCACGCCTGTGGTGACGACGTAGATCTGGTTTTCAATCGCTCGCGCCGCAGCGCATTTGGTGACCCGCAAATATCCCTGACGGTTGTCAGTGCAATACGGCACGAAAAGAATTTCGAGGCCTTGTTCCGCCAGATAACGCGCCGCTTCAGGAAACTCGACATCATAACAAATCAAAATCCCGATCTTCGCTTTCGGTGTTTGGATAACGTGCAGTTGATTCCCACCGGTGATTCCCCACCACGTCGTTTCCGATGGAGTGATATGAAGTTTCGGCTGAGAAACGAAGGTGCCATCCGGACGGAAAATCATCGATTCATTCTGCAAACTCCCATCGTCTTTCATCACAGGATGCGACCCCGCGATCAAATGCAAACCCTGCTCCCGCGCCAAGGTCGCCATCAACTCTCGAAACTTCGGCGTCAGCTCCGCCAACTTCCGAATCCCGTCCCGCGACGAATATGGCTCCATCGCCGAAAGCAGTTGCACCGAGAAAAACTCAGGAAACAACACATAATCCGCCCCGTAATCCTCACCCGCCGTCTCCACGAAATACCGCACCTGCGCCGCAAATTCATCGAAGTCCGCGATCTTCCGCATCTGATACTGCACACACGCCACGCGCACCTTCCGATCCTCACCCTCGGTGCTCTGATAATCCGGATTCAACCACTCGATCAACGTCGCGTAATTCATGCTGCGCGGATCGCGGATGTAATTCGACATCACATCCCGCACCACAAAACCCTCCTTGAGCTGAAACCCCAGCACCGGATCTTTCACCAAACCATCCTGCACCGCGTGCACATATTCCTCGGGCGTATATTTATCCTTATAATTATCGTAGTTCCACAAACGCCCGCCCGCCAGAATTCGCCGCAAATTCAACCTCCTGCAAAGCTCACGCCGCAGCTCATAAAGCAAAGCCCCGATCCCCTGCCCACGCTCCGCCGGATCCACATAAATTTCCGCGCCATACAGCGTATCACCTTCCGGATCATGATTGAAAAAATAACCGTCGTCCGTGATCCCATAATAAGAATGGTGACGCAGCGGATCCCTTCCCAAACTCACCACCAAGCTCGATGAAACGCCCACAATCTTCTCGCCCTTCGTCACCAGCACCTGACCATCCTCGAACATCTGCAAGTGACTCTCCAACTGATCTTCCCGCCACGCACTGTCCTCCTCCAATGTTGCCGGGAAACAACTCTTATGCAGCTCGATCATCGCCACGAAATCCTCTTCACGAGGCGTTCGCGCCACGTACTTCTCCCCATTTATCAGAAATTCCTTCGGTTCCATGCCCACTAGCCTCCACGATCAAGTCTTATCAAGCAACACCAAGTCTCACCTACTTGCGTAAAACCCGCACCGCCGCAGCCGAATGACTGCTGCGGATAATATGCAAAGCTCCTCTCAGTAAGACTTTCCTGCTGCGAGCATGGCTTGGTATTTCGCAGGATTCTTGCGAAATTTCGACAGGCAAGGTTTGCAGCAAAACTCGAACACTTGTCCCTCGTGAACCGTCGAAACACGCTCATCCATCGAATCCAAACCCTCACCACTCACCAAACAAGTGGTAAGCGGATAGGGACGTGGAGTCGCCTGTTTTGTCCGTGGTTCAACGACGTTTGAATTTTTCCCCACGGGATCCACCGTAACGGCTTCTTGCTCCGGAGAACAACCAGCCAGTACGACTGCAACTAGATAAATCACGGATGTTTTCATTGGATTTTCTTCAAGTAACGTTGCGGTTCTTTTTCAAACTTTGCGATACAAGGTTTGCAGCAGAATTTCACTTCCTGGTCGCCGTAAACTTTGGTGATGGGAGTTCCCATCGAACCCAGTTTGTTATCGGTGACGATGCAGGTATCTGGGGTGTATGGTTTCACACTCGCGCTGTTGCTTGGTGCCGCGCATGATGCGAGGACGACAGCGGATAATAAGGTTAGTATCTTTTTCATATCTTTGATTTTGTTTTTTGTTAGAAGCGGAAGCCGATGCCTCCGCCAAAGCCGTAGTCCGAGTGATACTCGGTAATCAGAGAAAATTGTTTGGTCACGGTCGCCTCAAATCCGGCACGCCAATCCCATTTCGAGCCCGTATCGAACTCGACTTCTGCAAAGCCGGAAATTCTATCCGTGAGCTGTAAACTCTTGCCTAACGAAGCACGAAGATCTCCTTCGGAATCAATCTGCAATGAGCTTTGGATCAGGTAGGGCAAACGATAATCCACCCCCGCGAACGCACGGTTTTCCGCATCATCATGATCCGTAAAACGCCATCCCACCACCGTGGAAAGATTCGGATTGAAATAACGCTCCCACGCTAGATCGACTTCATACTCGCTTTCATCTGAATAACCCGCGCGCCATTCCGCAACCCAATCATTCTTCGCGTTACGGAGACTCAAGCGACCCTCGCTAAGATGACTTTGTAAGTTACCTTCTAACAGAAGATACATCATATCGTGATCATGACCACCGGCGTGGGGCATGCGCCCGATCTGCCGTGGATCGACCGCTCCCGAAGCTGCATTCGGATTCCCCGGCAAGCAGCAGAGCTTATTGCATACGATGTTGGTGCCTTCCTTCAACTTTCCTGGTGGCTCCCATCCGTCGCCTTGATAAGAAAAGATCCGCGTCATTCCCGCATGCATATGGTAGAGGAGGTGACAGTGAAACAACCAATCCCCTCTTTCATTCGCCTCAAACTCAACGGTTCGCGACGTCATCGGCGGCAGGTCGATCGTGTGCTTCAACGGTGAATATTTTCCCTGCCCCATCAGCACGCGGAAAAAGTGCCCATGCAAATGCAGCGGATGATGCATCATCGTGTCGTTGAAAAACTCGATGCGAATCACCTCACCTCTCTTGATCGGGATAACGCCTTCTTCGGCAAACGTTTTGCCATTGAACGACCAAACGTAGCGTTCCATATCACCCGTCGCGCGCAAGGTAATGGTGCGGCGAGGTAAGTTCGCGGGCAACTCCGTGGATTTCAATGCACGCAAGCGAGGGTAAGGAGAAAGCGGCCGTTCCGGCTCCATCGCAAGCGCTTCCGCATCGCTCATTCTCGCGGCTTTATTGTCTGCATTCATGCTCATCTGATCGATCGCCGCCATCATGTGATCATCCATGTTGTAAAGATTAGGTTTAGGTATATCTGGTGCTGCGTTTTCATTTCCCTCACCCAACCAAATCGATGCATGACCCGATCCGTCCTGCGAAGTCGCACGGATTTCCCACTTGCCACTCGCCGGAATTTTCACGGTCACGTCATATGTTTCCGCCATCCCGATTAGCAGGCGTTTCACCTGGATCGGCTGCACCGCAGGCCCGTCTGCGGCGACGATGCGCAATGGCCCCGTTGCTGATTGTAAGTAAAAATAGGTCGATGCCCCGGCGTTGATGAAACGCAAACGGACGGTTTCACCCGGCTTTCCGGGCAGGTGAATCGAGCGCTTACCATTCGCCAGAAACGCATCATAGGCGACATCGGAAATATCCATCGCCGGCATCCGTGAGCGCTCGCGTGCCCAGAAATCTTTAAGCGCACCCGCCTTGGCCGCGCCTAACAGATTTTGCGAACTGCCTTTTTTAAACTGATACCACTCCGTCCCCCGCGCGAGTGAACGCATGACTTCTTCCGCGCTTTCCAATGTCCAATCGGACAAAACCACCACGTGATCTTGATCCGTCCGTATCGCCTCGCCCCCTTTCGGCTCAATCACAATCGAACCATAAACACCAACCTGTTCCTGCAAGCCTGTGTGACTGTGATACCAATACGTGCCTGAATGGGTGATCGGAAATTCAAAGGTATGCGTCGTTCCCGGAAGGATCGGAGGAGTGGTCACGTAGGGAACGCCGTCTTGTTCATTAGGCAACAACAAGCCATGCCAATGGATCGAGGTGTCCTCGTTTTTCATCTGATTGTGAACCCGGATCCGCGCCGTGTCGCCGACCCTAAACCGAATCGTCGGTCCCGGAATTCCCCCGTTGACAGTGATCGCGCGCACCGGTTTGAGATCGCCGGGCGTCCATTTTTGCTCAGCGATGTATAAGTCATACTCCACCAACCGAGCATGCAGCGGGGGTACGATAAGAAGAAAAAATAGGAAAAGAGTTTTCATAGATAGAGACAAAATGAGGTAAGAGACTTAGATACCTAAAATAGGTTTGCCCAAGCAAAGGCTTAGCGTTCAGCCGGTATGGCGACTTCTCTATCTCTTCAAATCAAAAAACACTGCAACCATGCCCGCCTTCGGGCAGGCGGACTGGTATCGATCCACGATTCTTGATCACGCTCAGCCATGATGAGCTGAGGGACTAATTTGAAAGAAATCATTTCATATCCAGCAAACGCAGGGAGCACCACAACGTTACATCCAATCGCCTCTTGCGCCTTCCATTCCGTAGCCGCCGTCATTTTCGCACAGCCACAATCAGGATCCGGCATGGGCTTATCCTCACCGCCCCCACAACACGAGGAAACCTCCGTCGCAGCCGCTTCAGGCGCAAAATCGCAGCAGCACACGGGACTCGCGATAGAAATCGCCAAGACCAACGCAATGCAACTCTGAAGCAATTTCTTCATTCATCACCAAGATGCGACACCCTCCCGCCACGTCAAGGGGCATTATCCCTACCCGCCCCAGCCGCTTGTGAAAAATTTCACAATCCACTTGAGACATCTGCCACAAGCCACCATCGTTCACGCGAAGCCACACCGCACCATGGAAAGCTCAACCCTCACTCCCACTCACACCGCCTACGATTCCAAAATCGAAGGCAACGTCATTTTCACTCAAGTCGATGCCGCCATCAACTGGATGCGCAAAAACTCTCTCTGGCCCATGCCCATGGGTCTCGCCTGCTGCGCCATCGAGCTCATGGCAACCGCCTCTTCACGTTTCGACATCTCCCGCTTCGGCATGGAGGTCATGCGCTTCTCCCCCCGCCAAGCCGATGTCATGATCGTCGCGGGAACCGTCACTTATAAAATGGCACTCGCCGTAAAACGCGTCTGGGATCAGATGCCTGAGCCAAAATGGTGCATCGCCATGGGTGCCTGCGCCTCCTCCGGCGGCATGTATCGCTCCTACGCCGTCCTTCAAGGAATAGACAAACTCATCCCTGTGGACGTTTACATTTCCGGCTGCCCGCCGCGCCCCGAAGCCCTCATCGAAGGCCTCATGAAACTCCAGGAAAAAATTGAAAAAGAGCACTCCACTCAGGATCAAAAGAAAGTCTTCTTCGAGGAAAACGCCTAACACCACCAAGCCATGTCCACCGACAACTCCGTCGCCACCAAAGACATCCCCGCTCTCCGCGAAATCCTCGGAGACGGTCTCCTGACAGCTACCGAATTCCGTGGCGAACAAACCATTTCCCTCAACCTGGAAGCCCTGCCCAAAGCCCTCGCCCACTGCAAAGAAAAGCTCGGCTACGAAATGCTTCTCGATATTTCCTCCCTCGATCACTTCGGACAAGACCCGCGCTTCGAGGTCGTCTATGAACTTGCTTCCCTCGACGACAAACGCCACCTCCGCCTCAAAGCAAAAGTCTCCGAAGACGAATCCGTCCCCAGCGCGATAAATCTCTGGGCCGCTGCCGATTGGCACGAACGAGAAGTTTGGGACATGATGGGCATCCCCTTCGCCGATCATCCCAACCTGAAACGCATCCTCATGTGGGAAGGCTACCCCTTCTTCCCCCTACGCAAAGATTTCCCCCTCGCCGGTCGCCCGACCGACATGCCAGATGTCGCCTTCACCGGTGTTGCCCCACTTGAAGGCGGCCCCTTCGTCACCTCCGCAGGTGGTGAAACCGTCGCCAAACGCGAGCCACGCGCTCGCCACCAAGAGTAAATCACAGATTTCCCCAACACTACCCCGATCATGGTCCCGCCAGCCTCACCCGATGCCTTATCGGCGATGGCTTCCTCATCGGGCCGCTTCCAACGCAGCTACAAGCAACTGCGCAGCTCCGCCTCCACATGGCAACTCATCCGCATCCTCATCCTCATCCACGCCATCCCAACCATCTGGAACCTCATCGCACCCGAGGGCCCCGATAAACTCCAGCAAGCCCAACACCTCCTCGGACTCAACTACGAACAACTCATCTACGGAAAATTCTGGCAACCCATCACCTACGCCCTCATCCACGGAAACTGGATCCACCTGGCACTCAACGCCGCCGCCATCCTCCTCTTCGGCTCGAAACTGGAACACATCATCAGCGCCAAACGCACCTTCTGGCTACTCTCCCTCTACTCCACCCTCGCCGGTGCGCTCTTCTTCCTCCTGCTCAATCCTCTCCGTATCCCCGTCCCCAGCGAACCCGCCCTCCAAACCCTCGTCGGCGCCTCCTCCATCTGCTTCGCATTCATCGTTTTTCTAACAACCCTCTCTCCCCAGTCCCGATTCCTTCCCCTTTTCATCAGCGGAAAAAACCTCGGCCTAGCCCTCTTGCTCGCCTCCCTGATTCTCGCCCTCCTCGATCCCAGCCTCCCCTTCAGCCCCCTCGCCAAATCCAAACAATCCCTCAATGATTCCCCCTTCTTCGACCTTTTCCATGTCTCCCACGCCTGCCACTTCGGCGGTGCCCTCGCCGGCTGGCTCTACGCCCGCTACATCCTCCGCCCCCGCGTCACCCTGAAATCTCTCCAACTCGCCCGAGCCAAAGCCGAAAAAACCAAAGCTATAAAAACCCTATCACCATGAAAAAACTCATCATCACCCTCCTCGCCTCCGTCCTCTCTCTCACCCCCGCATTCGCGGAAAAACCCGTCCACATCTTCATCCTCACCGGTCAATCCAACATGGCGGGCTTGAACCCGGAAAACCACTTCCTCCCGGAAGCAAAAGCCCTCTTTCCCGATGCCGAAATCGCCTTCATCAAAGTCGCCAAAGGCGGCGAACCCATTCTTAAATGGGTCAATGAGTGGAATGAAATTGCCACCAAACACGGACTTAAAGGCGAAGAAGGCGGAAAACCCTACTACCCACAAATCATCAACCAGATGACCGCCCTACTCAAAAAACACCCAAAACCCGCCTCCATCACCTTCTGCTGGATGCAGGGCGAACGCGATGCCAAAACCAAAATGGACAAAGCCTACGCCGATGCCCTCAACCAACTCATCTCCAACCTCCGCCGCGACCTCGACTTCCCCAACATGAACGTCGTCATCGGACGCATCAGCGATTTCGGCACAGCCGATGACACATCATGGCGAAATGTCCGCAAAATCCAAGTCGATGTAGCCAACTCAGACACCCGCGGCGCATGGGTCGATTGCGACGACCTCAACGACAAACCCAAAGACGGCAAAACCACCAACGACCTCCACTACACCAAAGAAGGCTACAAACTTCTCGGACAAAGATACGCCCGCCAAGCCAAAGCCCTCATCGAAGGCCG
>JBGSRM010000081.1:0-5206 GCA_041737575.1 Akkermansiaceae bacterium | reverse complement strand
TTGTGGCTTTTGTGGATATACTCACTCACATTCCCTTCTACGCCGCAAGCGGCGGGGAATCAAACCCTCCTGAGATTGAAATAACGCTCCCAGGCGAGATCGATTTCGTATTCGCTTTCATCCGAATAACCCGCGCGCCATTCCGCAACCCAATCATTTTTCGAATTACGGAGACTCAAGCGGCCCTGACTGAGATGACTTTGCAGATTTCCTTCTAACAAAAGATACATCATGTCGTGATCATGGCCACCTGCATGAGGAACGTGACCAAGCTGGCGTGGATCGACCGAGCCGGTTCGTGCATCTGGATTTCCGGGGAGACAGCAAAGCTTATTGCAAACGATGTTGGTTCCCTCCTTCAATTTTCCCGGAGGCTGCCAGTTATCATCTTGGTAAGAGAAGATCCGCGCCATCCCTGCATGCATGTGATAGAGCAAGTGGCAGTGAAACAACCAATCACCTCTATCGTTCGCTTCGAATTCGATAGTGCGCGACGTCATCGGTGGCAAATCGATCGTGTGCTTCAACGGTGAATATTTCCCCTGCCCCATCAGCACGCGGAAAAAGTGCCCATGCAAATGCAGCGGATGATGCATCATCGTGTCGTTGAAAAACTCGATGCGAATCACCTCGCCTCTCTTGATCGGAATGACGCCCTCTTCAGCAAAGGTTTTTCCATTGAACGACCATACGTAGCGTTCCATATCGCCCGTCGCGCGCAGGGTAATCGTGCGGCGAGGTAAGTTGGCGGGCAACTCCGTGGATTTCAACGCACGCAAGCGAGGGTAAGGAGAAAGTGGCCGTTCCGGCTCCATCGCAAGAGCTTCCGCATCGCTCATGTTTGCGGCTTTATTGTCTGCAGTCATGCTCATCTGATCGATCGCCGCCATCATGTGATCATCCATGTTGTAAGGATTCGGCTTAGGCACATCGGGCGCAGCGTTTTCATGTCCCTCACCCAACCAAATCGATGCATGGCCCGATCCATCCTGCGCCGTAGCGCGGATTTCCCATTTTCCTGTTAGAGGAATTTTTACCGTCACGTCATAAGTTTCCGCCATCCCGATCAACAGTCGTTTCACCTGGATCGGCTGCACCGCAGGCCCGTCTGCCGCGACAATACGCAACGGCCCTGTTGCCGAATGTAAGTAAAAATACGTCGAGGCCCCCGCATTGATGAAA
This sequence comes from Akkermansiaceae bacterium, assembly GCA_041737575.1. Taxonomy (GTDB): domain Bacteria; phylum Verrucomicrobiota; class Verrucomicrobiia; order Verrucomicrobiales; family Akkermansiaceae; genus Luteolibacter. The sequence continues at coordinate 4,024 of JBGSRM010000081.1, read as the reverse complement.
CGCAAACGCACGGTTTCACCCGGCTTTCCGGGTAGATGAATCGAGCGCTTCCCATTCGCAAGAAACGCATCATACGCGACATCGGAAATATCCATCGCCGGCATCCGCGAGCGCTCGCGTGCCCAGAAATCTTTGAGCGCGCCCGCCTTCGCCGCGCCTAACAGACTTTGCGAGCTGCCTTTTTTGAACTGATACCACTCCGTCCCCCGCGCGAGCGAGCGCATGACTTCTTCCCCGCTCTCCAATGTCCAATCGGACAAAACCACCACGTGATCTTGATCCGTTCGTACCGCTTCGCCACCTTTGGGCTCGATGACAATCGAACCGTAAACACCGACCTGTTCCTGCAAGCCAGTGTGACTGTGATACCAATACGTGCCGGAATGCGTGATCGGAAATTCAAAGGTATGCGTCGTTCCGGGCAGAATCGGAGGAGTGGTCACGTAGGGAACGCCGTCTTGCTCATTCGGCAGCAACAGGCCATGCCAATGAATCGATGTCTCCTCGTTTTTCATCTGATTGTGAACGCGGATTCGTGCGGTATCGCCGACCCGAAATCGAATCGTTGGCCCTGGGATTCCCCCGTTGACGGTGATCGCCCGCACCGGCTTGAGATCGCCAGGCGTCCATTTTTGCTCGGCGATAGTTAAATCATATTCCACCAGCCGAGCATGCAGCGAAGGAACGATCAGGAGAAAAAATAGAAAAAGTGTTTTCATAGGAAAAGACAAGGTGTGTTGAGCTTGGAGGCTTAAATGCCTAAATTAGATTCATCCGAGCAAAGGCTCAGCGTTCGGCCGCCATGGCGGATTCTCTATCTCCTCAAATAAGAAAACTCTGCAGCCATGCCCGCCTTCGAGCAGCCGGACTGGTATCGATCCACAGGTCGTGGCCGCACTCAGCCACGATAAGGTGAGGGACTAATTTGAAAGAAATCATTTCATATTCAGCAAACGCAGGGAGTATCACAACGTTGCAGCCAATCGCCTCTTGCGACTTCCACTCCGTGGCCGCCGTCATCTTCTCACAGCCACAATCAGGATCCGGCGTCGGCTTCTCCTCACCGCCCCCGCAACAAGAGGAAACTTCCGTCGCGGCTGATTCATGCGCAAAATCGCAACAGCACACAGGACTCGCGATAGAAATCGCCAAGACCAACGCAATGCAACTCTGAAGCAATTTCTTCACTCACCACAAACATGCGACACCCTCCCGCCACGTCAAGGGGCATTATCCCTACCCGCCCCAGCCGCTTGTGAAAAATTTCACAATCCACTTGAGACATCCGCCATAAACCACCATCGTTCACCCGAAGCCACACCGAACCATGGAAAGCTCAACCCTCACTCCCACTCACGCCGCCTACGATTCCAAAATCGAAGGCAACGTCATTTTCACTCAAGTCGATGCCGCCATCAACTGGATGCGCAAAAACTCCCTCTGGCCCATGCCCATGGGTCTTGCCTGCTGCGCCATCGAGCTCATGGCCACCGCCTCATCTCGCTTCGACATCTCACGCTTCGGCATGGAAGTCATGCGCTTCTCCCCCCGTCAGGCAGACGTCATGATCGTCGCCGGAACAGTCACCTACAAAATGGCCCTCGCCGTCAAACGCGTCTGGGATCAAATGCCCGAACCCAAATGGTGCATCGCCATGGGTGCCTGCGCCTCCTCCGGCGGCATGTATCGCTCCTACGCCGTCCTCCAAGGCATCGACAAACTCATCCCTGTGGACGTTTACATCTCCGGCTGCCCCCCACGCCCCGAAGCACTCATCGAAGGCCTCATGAAACTCCAAGAAAAAATTGAAAAGGAGCACTCCACTCAGGATCAGAAGAAAGTCTTTTTCGAGGAAAACGCCTAATTTCCCCAATAATCAATACTCAATAATCAATGTCCATGGACAACCCAGACATCCCCGCCCTCCGCGAACTCCTCGCGGACGGCCTCCTCTCCGCCACCGAATTTCGCGGCGAACAAACCATCTCCCTCAGCCTCGAAGCCCTTCCCAAAGCCCTCGCCCACTGCAAGGAAAAGCTCGGCTACGAAATGCTCCTCGACATCTCATCCCTCGACCACTTTGGCGACGACCCGCGCTTCGAGGTCGTTTATGAAATCGCCTCCCTCGACGACAAACGCCACCTCCGCCTCAAAGCAAAAGTCTCCGAAGAAGAATCCGTCCCCACCGCCATCCACCTTTGGCATGCAGCAGACTGGCATGAACGCGAAGTCTGGGACATGATGGGCATCCCCTTCTCCGGCCACCCCAACCTGAAACGCATCCTCATGTGGGAAGGCTACCCCTTCTTCCCTCTCCGCAAAGACTTCCCCCTCGCCGGTCGTCCCACCGATATGCCGGACGTCGCCTTCACCGGCGTTGCCCCCCTCGAAGGCGGCCCCTTCGTCACCTCCTCCGGTGCCGATACCGTCGCCAAACGCGAGCCACGCGCCCGCCACCAGGAGTAAATCACAAATTCTTCCCCACACCCGCGCCCATGGTCCCCCCAGCCTCACCCGATGCCTTATCGGCGATGGCTTCCTCATCAGGCCGCTTCCAGCGCAGCTTCAAACAAATCCGCAGCTCCGCCTCCACATGGCAGCTCATCCGCATCCTCCTCATCATCCAAGCCATTCCCACCATCTGGAACCTCATCGCCCCCACAGGCCCCGATAAACTCCAACAAGCCCAGCACCTCCTCGGCCTCAACTACGAACAACTCATCTACGGAAACTTCTGGCAACCCCTCACCTACGCCCTCATCCACGGAAACTGGATCCACCTCACGCTCAACGCCGCCGCCATCCTCCTCTTCGGCTCGAAACTCGAACACATCATCAGCTCCAAACGCACCTTCTGGCTCCTCACCCTTTACTCCACCCTCGCCGGCGCCTTCTTCTTCCTCCTGCTCAATCCGCTCCGCATCCCCACCCACGGCGAACTCGCCCTGCAAACCCTCGTCGGCGCCTCCTCCATCTGCTTCGCATTCCTCGTCTTTCTAACAACCCTCTCCCCCCAATCCCGTTTCCTCCCCCTCTTCATCAGCGGAAAAACCCTCGGCCTCGCCCTCATGCTCGCCTCCCTCATCCTCGCCCTCCTCGATCCCAACCTCCCCTTCAGCCCCCTCGCCAAGTCCAAACACTCCCTCAACGATTCCCCCCTCTTCGACCTTTTCCATGTCTCCCACGCCTGCCACTTCGGCGGTGCCCTCGCCGGCTGGCTCTACGCCCGCTACATACTACGCCCACGCGTCACCCTGAAATCTCTCCAACTCGCCCGCGCCAAAGCCGAAAAAACAAAGCCATTGTAAAAATCCCATCGCCATGAAAAAACTCATCATCACCCTCCTCGCCTCCGTACTCTCTCTTACCCCGGCATTCGCCGAAAACCCCTCCACCTATTCATCCTCAGCGGGCAGTCCAACATGGCCGGCATGAAGCCGGAAACTGATTTCCTCCCGGAAGCCAAAATCCTCTTCCCCGATGCCGAAATCGCCTACATCAAAGTCGCCAAAGGCGGCGAACCCATCCTTAAATGGGTCAATGAGTGGAATGAAATCGCCACCAAACACGGACTTAAAGGCGAAGAAGGCGGAAAACCCTACTACCCACAAATCATCAACCAGATGACCGCCCTTCTCAAAAAACATCCGAAACCCGCCTCCATCACCTTCTGCTGGATGCAGGGCGAACGCGACGCCAAAACCAAAATGGACAAAGCCTACGCCGACGCCCTCAACCAACTCATCTCCAACCTCCGCCGCGACCTCGACGCTCCCAAAATGAACGTCGTCATCGCACGCATCAGCGATTTCGGCGCAGCCGATGACAAATCATGGCAAGCCATCCGCAAAATCCAAGTCGATGTAGCCAACGCAGACACATACGGCGCATGGGTCGATTGCGACGACCTCAACGACAAACCCAAAGACGGCAAAACCACCAACGACCTCCACTACACCAAAGAAGGCTACAAACTTCTCGGACAAAGATACGCCCGCCAAGCCAAAGCCCTCATCGAAGGCCG
>JBGSRM010000028.1:0-3243 GCA_041737575.1 Akkermansiaceae bacterium | reverse complement strand
AAGTTGGAGTATGTGGTGCCGGGGAGGGGTTTGAAGGCGTTGGGTGTGGTGGGGCAGGTGATTCCTTGGAATTTTCCGTTGTTGATGTTGGCGTGGAAGTTGGCTCCGGCGTTGGCTTTGGGGAATACGGTGGTTTTGAAGCCGGCGGAGACGACATCGGTGACTGCGATGAAGTTTGCGGAGTTGATTTTGGATGCGGGGTTGCCTGCCGGGGTGGTGAATATTGTGACGGGAGCGGGTGATACGGGTGCGGCGGTGGTGAGGCATCCGTTGGCTGCGAAGATTGCGTTTACGGGTTCGACGGGTGTGGGGAAATGGATTGCGCGTGAGTTGGCAGGGACGGGGAAGCGTTTGACTTTGGAGCTTGGGGGGAAGGGTGCGAATATCGTTTTCGAGGATGCTGCGGTGGATCAGGCGGTGGAGGGGATTGTGAACGGGATCTTTTTCAATCAGGGGCATGTGTGTTGCGCGGGGTCGCGGCTGCTGGTGCAGGAGAGTATTGCGGGGGAGGTGATGAGGAAGCTGAAGATGCGTATGAGGACGCTGCGTGTGGGTGATCCGTTGGATAAGAATACGGATGTGGGGGCGATCAATTCGAGGAGGCAGTTGGAGAGGATTGCAGGGATGGTGGAGGCTGGTGTTAACGAGGGTGCGGAGAGGTATCAGATGGAGTGTGCGCTGCCGAAGAAGGGGTTTTATTTTGCGCCGACTTTGTTGAGCGGGGTGACGCAGAGTCACCGGGTGGTGAAGGAGGAGATTTTCGGGCCGGTGTTATCGGTGATGACGTTTCGGACGCCGGAGGAGGCGGTGGAGAGGGCGAACAATACGGCGTATGGGTTGAGCGCGGGGGTGTGGACGGACAAGGGATCGAAGTACCTTCAGATTGCGGGGCAGTTGAAGAGTGGTGTGGTGTGGGGGAATAGTTTCAACAAGTTTGATCCGGCTTCGCCTTTTGGAGGTTTCAAGGAGTCGGGGTTCGGGAGAGAGGGGGGGAGGCAGGGGTTGTTGGAGTATGGGGAGGTGGTTTAATTGGGGAAGATTTGTTCGAGGTTGGTTAGGGATTCCTGGACTTTTTGTTGGTAGATTTGGAGTTGGGCGGGGGTGAGGATGTTTTGGAAGCGGGTTGATTTGTTTTGGATTTCGGTGCGTCTGGCTTCGGCGATTTGTTGGGGGTCGGGTGTTTCGCCGAGGCTGCTTAGGAGGAGGAAGCCGTCTTCTGCGATAGTGTTTACGGTGACGGGGAGGAAGGAGTTGGAGAGGAGGAGGCGGGTGCTGTGGGGGATGGATTCGGCTTTTTGCTGGTATTCCTGGGTGAGGGTTTCGAGGGCTTGTTCGCGTTGTTGGGGGGTGAGGTCGAGGTCGGCGAGTTCGTCCGAGTAGAAGCGCATGGCTTTGGCGGAGAGTTGGTTTTGGAGGTTGCGATTTTGCAGGTCTTTGAAGGCTTGTTGTTGTTCCGGGGTGAGGGAGGATAGGATGGAGGCTTCGAGGTTTTTACCTGCGGTGGAGATGGCGTCTTGGAGGGAGGTTTCGCCGGAGCTGTCGGGGTGATTTTTTTCGATGATGGCGGCGAGGGTTTTGGTTTGTTCGGGGGTGAGGGAGAGGGTTTCGGATAGACGTAGCCATTTTGCGTCGAGCTTGGCGTCGCTGGTGGGCGGGATGTAGGGGTCGGTGCGTAGGGTTCTGTCTGGATTGTTAGAGATGGGGCGATTTGGTTTATCGGGAGGTGTGTCGTTGTCAGAGGGTGATGTGGAGTTGTTTTGGCGGGTATTTTGTGTGATGGGTTTTGGGGTATCCTGGATTTCGTGGGATGAGGATTTGAACAACCAACCGAAGGAGAAGCCAATGATGAGGGTGATGGTGGAGGAGATGAGGATGGGTTTCATGAGATTTGATTCAAGCGTTGCGGATGGCGGTGATGGCGGCGGCCATGTCTTTTTTGCCGAAGGTGGTGGAGCCGGCGACCATGACGTTTGCGCCAGCGGCGTAGGAGATGGCGGCGGTTTCGGCACTGATGCCGCCATCGACTTCGATGTGGTAGGAGAGGCCTTTTTGTTTTCTGAAGTCGGCGGCGGCGCGGACTTTATCCATGACTTCGTGCATGAAGGGTTGGCCACCGAAGCCGGGGACGACGGTCATGCAGAGGAGGAGGTCGATGTTTTCGAGGTAAGGGACGACGGCATCGAAAGGGGTTGCGGGATTGAGGGCGAGGCCGGCGAGGATGCCTGCATCGCGGATGCGTTGGAGTGTTTCGGAGACATTGTGATCGGCCTCGACGTGGACAGTGATGAGATCGGCGCCGGCCGCGATGAAGCGGGGGAGGTAGTGATCGGGGCGCGAGATCATGAGGTGCACATCCAAGTAAATGTCGTTGGACTCGTGAATTGCCTGTACGATTGCGGGGCCGAAGGAGATATTATCGACGAAGTGGCCATCCATGACGTCGAGGTGAAGCCAATCGGCGCCGGAGTTGATGGCGCGGGTGGTTTCCTCGCCGATTTTGGAGAAGTTGGCGGCGAGGAGGGATGGAGCGATGACGCGGTCGTGGAAGGTTCTTGTGATCATGTGGGGGGAATATGTCGGAAAGTCGGAAAGTCGGAAAGTCGGAAAGTCGGAAAGTCGTCGATGTGGTTGAAGATTGAAGATTGAAGATTGATGATTGATGATTGATGATTGATGAGTGATGATTGATGATTGATGATTGATGATTTTTGATTTTTGATTTTTCAGAAGGCGGATAAATGAGCATGCGAATCAATCAGCAATGGAGAATCTGTTTTATCTGGAAGGACGATATGGCAGGGAATGTTGAGATTGTAGATTACCATTAAAAAATCATGAAAAAGAAATTGTTAGAACCAGTGCATCCGGGGGAAATATTGCTTGAGGATTTCATGAAGCCTCTCGGGCTCAGTCAATATCGTGTGGCGATGGATTTGGGTGTGGCTCCTTTGAGGATCAGTGAAATTGTGAGGCGGAAACGTGGCATTACTGCTGATACGGCGATGCGGCTAGGACGATATTTCAAGACAACGCCGGGAATCTGGATGCGATTGCAGGCGCAGTACGACTTGGAAGTGGCTGAACGGAAATGTGGGGAGGAAATTCTCCGGAGTGTTCCAGAATATGCTGGTGCCGAGTGAATGGTTCGTTGGTTGCCAAGGGTTGAATGGGTGATTACAAGACGGCGGTGATGAACGAGGAACCTATCATTGATCTGCATAGCGACGCGCATTTCATGCAGCA
>JBGSRM010000012.1:0-3651 GCA_041737575.1 Akkermansiaceae bacterium | reverse complement strand
TTCTAGGAAGCCGACGGAGGAGAGGCCGTCCGCTTCCAACATGCGGCGGGCGCGGGCGGATTTGTTAGAGTCGTCTGAGAGGAGATCGCGGAGGTAGGCGTGGCGTTGTTCCTCGCTGAGGAGGCGTGAGGATTTCTGTGGTGATTCATCGGTGGATTGAGACCATTTTTTCCAGAGGGCGAGGGGCGCTTCGTTATCGGGATGTGTGGGCTCGGTCCAGGGGTTGTAGCCGAAGTCTCCGCCGGCTTTTTCCTCGAGGATTTCGAGGGCGCCGAGGCGAACGGCGAGCTGGGAGTGGGAGAGGAGGGCGGTGAGGTCTTTGGCGGGGTAGGGTTTGAGATCCTGGATGGTTGAGCGGATTTGGTTGCGTTGTGCGGGGTCAGCGAGGAGGGGGAGGGCGGCGGCGAGGGATTCGGGTGAGGGTTGGCGTTTTAGGGCGTCTGCGAGTTCATCGGCGGGAGCGATGGATGCTCCGCCGATTAGGAGAGCCGCACAAAGCAGCATGGAATAGGAACAGCGTAGCACGGCGGGTTTTATCCCAAAAAGTAGCTTGGGGGGAAAGCGGTAAATCGCTTTGATTTCATTTTGTAATTTGTGCAGATTGCCACAGTAGATGTAGCTATTATTTAAGTTCTTACCCTCAAATCCCGAACACTCCACAAACTACCCGCCGCCGCCTTTCCACTCCCCCGCATCCTCCTCGCGCCATCCTTCCGCCTCTCTGAAAACCTCTCTCTCGCCGCAGCAAACGCCTCATTCACAAACTCCTTGCTCCCGATCACAGCACCATCCGTAAAATACCTCACTCGATGCTTCAGCATCGCCGCCATGCTCAACTCCGGAAACACCGTCCCATTATCACGGCTTTTCGATAGCCGCTTGTCATCATCATAGCTCTCATAATGCTTCTCAACCCTTTCCGAACTCACAACCACCTTCGCATTCACCGGTTTCCTCTCCAACGCCATTCCCATCAACACGCGATACCTCCGCGATGCCCGTTTCCACTCCCCTGCATCAAATCCCACTTCCAAATCATCCGAAAAGATCGCCCTCACCAAGCCCTCCCGAGCCTTTTTCCCATTCCCTTTCTTACCACCACCCACCGCTTCCCCATAACTGCTCCAACGATACTCCGCCGGGTCTTCCACCATTCCTGCCCTCACAGGATTTAGATCAATATAAGCCGCCATCATCCTAGCCGCCGTCCCGCTCTCCACGATGACACTCTTGAAACGCTCCTCCCACAAGGTCCCCTTGCGTTTGTGATTGTTGTTGAACCATTTGGTGAAACGCCCCAGCAGGCCTTTCATGAACTGGCTAAGATCGTGCATTCGGTAGGTGTAGCGGGCGTGGATTTTCGCCACCCACTCTAGGTCCCCATCCTTTCGAGATGCGGCCAATTCGGCAGCGACCTCATCGACAGCACCCTCGGAATACAAAGCCCGCAAGCGTCTTAGTAACTCGTCATCGCACAAGCCACGCGCATCGGCCTTGCGGTCGAGGAAAGGCATGGGCGGCACCTCCAGCAGGAGGTGAAAGTGGTTGGACATCACGCAGTAGGAAAGCACACGGCAGCCGGAGAATTTTTCATACATGCGCATGAAAATGCGGAACTGCTCGCGCTCCTCATTGCCGAAGACGAAACGCCTGTCGACCACCCTGCTGATGCAGTGATAGATCGCGGGTTTTTCCTGAGAATCCCGCCACTCAGCCAGCCATCTCGCCTTGCGCATGAGGTAAAGTTGACAAATTTGAAAATTTTTTGTCGAGCAAATTATGTCTGTCTCCATGTAATAGTTTCTTCTGTCCAGTCGCTGCTCAGCCGGAAGGGGAAGGCCATCTGTTCGCCCAACACCGCCGCCTATTGCAAGGCTCGTGTCCGCATCCCGATCCGATTGCTGCTGAAGATCCACCGCCGCCTTGTCGCCGGGATGTGCCCCCGGCGTCTGCCTCGCACTTTCGTCATCGACGGCACCACCATCAGCATGCCGGACACACCCGCCAACCAAGCCTCATGGCCACAATCGCGTTCACAAAAAGAGGGCTGCGGCTTCCCCATCATGCGCCTCGTTGGGCTCTTCGATCTCGCCACCGGGGTTTGGATCGATGCGGCCACCGCCCCGTTCCGCAGCAGCGAGCGCAACCTCTGCCGCAAGCTCTGGCGGCATGTGAGTGCCGGTGACACCATCGTGGCGGACAGCGGCTTCTGCTGCTGGTTCACCCTGTATCTCTTCAGGCAACGGGGCGTTAAGGTCGTCATGCGGATCAACTCCATCCGCAAAGCCGACCCCCGTGCCGCCAAGCTCGGCAAGGGCGACCGGCTGGAACGCTGGAGGAAACCCAACATCAGGCCGAAATGGGTGGCCGCTTCCGACTACGCCGAAATGCCAGACAGCATCGCGATACGGGTCGTGACCGTCGCCGTGGATCCCGGAGCCGGCTTCAGGACGAGCGAACTCCAACTCGCAAGCACCGTGCTTGATTTGGAGGAAATGGCCGCAACGGAAATCGGCTCCCTCTACCTGGCGCGCTGGAAGGTGGAGCTGTTCATCGACGATCTCAAGACCACCCTCGGCATGGCCGTGCTCACCAGTCGCAGCCCCGCCATGATCCGGCGCGAACTGCTTGTCCACATCATCGCCTACAACCTCCTGCGCGCTCTGATGACCTGCGGGAAAACAGTGGGATGCGAGAACCCGAGCTTCAAGGGAACCATCGACAGGCTCAGCCATTGGTTGCCCAGCGTCCACTCCGCAACCACCGCCACAATGCGCAAGCGGATGGTGTCCGACCTGATCGAACTTATAGCCGAAGACCAGGTTCCGGAAAGGCCTTTCCGGCGTGAACCCAGAGCGGTGAAACGAAGACCCAAACCGCACCAGTTGCTCAACAAACCACGCCACGAAATGGTCGAGATCAGCCACCGTTCACGATACAAGAAGGGCAAGCCGGAAATCATCACAAACAACCCCTAAGTTAGTGCCATTCATGTCTGTCCCCATGTAATACGGGAGGTGTTTTCGAGCAAATTATGTCTGTCCCCATGTAATAATAGGAAACAATAATAGGAAATTAACATCTAGAATTAAAGACTATCCGTAAATCCGCCGTGCACAACTAAGCCGATTGTACGCGTGATCCCTTCAGGGTCTTCTATCGTCAACATGAAGTCGCACAAGTTCTCGGATGCTGGCACATCATTGTAACTTACGAATCGAATAACTGAAGTATAATTCCCGAAATCTTTCACTACGCCATCTCCGTACATATCGTATTCCTTCTTGAGATCGACGAGTAGTGTTTTTCCTTTGTCAATTTTGAGTCCATTGACACTTAATATACCACCAAGTGACACCACTTTAATTCTAAATTTGGAAAGCTCTTTCTGAGTAAAGATATTCCGTTGCTTTTTTGCCGAAAAGAACTTTTTTTCTGGGACCACATAAATAGCCATCTGCTGCAATCCGTGGATTCTGTATTTATAAATGGGGAATTGATTTACGCTAATCTCCCCTCGACCGTTGGTATCAATTTTTGAAATCTCTGCTTTTGTATAGATAGTAGCACAAGACGTGTTCAAGATAATAGCAATTGCAATGGTGATGTGGATTCGTAATTTCATTACCAGTGCGGATTATAAGTGGGAAC
>JBGSRM010000002.1:0-11848 GCA_041737575.1 Akkermansiaceae bacterium | reverse complement strand
GCCGGTGTTGCACCGAAAGAAGCCGTCGGCCTGAGCCTGTTCATCGTCGGCGGTGCCGCGTTAGTGGGCGCGCTCCAACGGCTGAAGGCAGGTGAAATCCATTTCAAAGCCGCCCTGATGTTCGCCCTCTCCGGCATGGTGGGGGCGGCGGGTGGGGCGCATCTTACTCCCTTGGTTTCCAGTCGGGTACTCATGCTTATCTTCTCCGCGCTCATGCTCATCGTCGCGCTCAACATGCTTTTTGTTAGAAACAAGGACGCCGACCCGAAAGCGGATTGCAAACAGGTGCGCTGCCTGTTGGCTGGTTTGGGCGTGGGCATTCTCACCGGCTTCATCGGTGTCGGCGGCGGGTTTCTGCTCATGCCCGCGCTCGTGAAATTCGCCCGCCTGCCGATACGTGTCGCCACCGGCACTTCGCTGGCTGTCATCGCCTTCAACTCCGCCGCAGGCTTCATCAGTCATTACGGTGAAGCCCCGCCGCACTGGTCTCTTGCCTTAATTTTCGCTGGCCTCGCCGCAACCGGTGTTTTGATCGGCTCCGCATTTGCCCTACGCCTTCCAGTCGCAATCCTGCGCCAAGGCTTCGCACTCATGGTCATAGCCACGGGGGCCTTCGTCATCTGGCAAAACTGGTGAGTCCAGAGTTTCTTGCTGTAATTTTGAACTTGTCCGTTTCTTCGGGCTTGGAACAGAAATCAAGAGATTACAATCTCTCCGTTTTCAGGGCTTCTCTGGTTGGTTGGCGATGATCTGCAACTGGCTATAATTGCCCAACACTTTCTGTTTTGCCTGTTCTGCCACCAGTTCCACCGCACCATTGGCGAAACGTCCGAGCTGGAGCGCTTTGAAATCAATGACGGCATGATCGCTTTGAGTATCCTCACTCATCAGTGTGGCGATTTTTTGTTCGGTCTCGGGGGAGAGGACTTCGTAGCGGGCCACAAATACACGCTCGATTTTTTTCGGCTCCGGCGAGATCGCCAGAGGCAAAGAGTCCTCCACCCATGCGCGATCAACGATGGTGAACACCCGCTGACCCGGTTCCGTAAACCAGGTATGATTCCATGTGTTGATCATCGCTTTCGCCTCATCCGGGGTGAGTCCACGACTTGTTAGTTGTGTTAGAAAAAGGGCACCGAGCTCTTCTTCGGCTTGATCAATGGAAATGGTTTCCTCAGGAAAAGTGATGGAGGTGCTGCGGTCGGCATTCACCTTCGGATCAGGAAGGCTTGGCATTTGTTTCCATGATGCCTTCCCATTTCGAACGCGCAAGGCCACTTGGAAACCGCTTTCTGATGAACTGAAATTGCTGAACGTCATCGTCTGTTCATCGCTCATCGAGACGCTGTAAGGCGGAACGGACTGGCCCGCACCACGGTAGAAAATGAATTTCTCCACCGGATGAATGTCCGGCTGGTTTTCAGTTTTGATAACCGGGCCGTCGGATCGAAAAATCCATGCGTCCGGAACCTCGCGTGCCGCGCCATAGTTTTCACCTTTGTGACCGGCGACGGAAGGTATCAACTTGGCATCGGCATGGCTGGGAGGAAGCAGCTTGCCGCTCCAGTGAGTGACGATAGGACGTGCTCGTTCACTGATTTCGTTATATCGCGTATTGAATGTATAATGACTCGTAATGACTCCTGGCTCGTAGGCGTTTCTCCTGTTGAATGCATCATAAGGATCGGCCATGGCAGCAGGAAAGCGCTCGGTAATTTGACCATCACGAAACAACACATTCACTTTAATGTTCGTTTCCTCTTGAGGGTAAAAATAGATCACGGGGGTCTCCATCCGCACTTTGGCAACGTTGATTCCTCGCTTCATCGCCATAGGATTGTCAGTGAAGCCCGGAAGTTGCGCGATGTCTGAGTAGGGTTGATACCAGTTCGCCATGCTGCCATTCGAACCAACAAGAACCGTAAATGTTCCCCATTCATGCACCTCCAAAGCCTGCAAGGACGTGGGAATTACAAAGGCACCAAATAACGCGAGCCAGCGAAGCGAGGAATTCCTTTTCATTTCATTGCCAAAATAACCCGAACTTGTCCTGCGGATAGCAAAGTCTTTGTAAATTCTGTAAAAGAAATCCCGATGCTTAAAATGAAACCGGAGTTTGCTTCCTCATGCTTCTTTGGATTTAGTCATCACTGAATCGACCTCCTCATGAAAAAAGAACTCACATACATCTGCCCTTTCTGCGACCGCGAGGTTCGGGTGGGTGCGCCATGTGGAGGTTGCTCAAAGAAACAAAAACCCGCGCCGGTAAAGACCATGCGATCATGGGAGCAGGACAAAATTTACGATGACCTCGATCTGCCGGACGAGGATTTTGATTATGATGAATTCGTCGCGAAAGAATTCGGTCATCTGCCGCACAAAAAGATCGGGGTGAAATGGTATTGGTGGGTAATTGGCGTGTTCCTTCTTGTTCTAATGGCCGGTGGCTTGGCTTTGGTAAGCGGATGGATCGTGATTAAACCATTCATGAAATGACTACTGCAGACCACCGTCATCTTTCGTATTGATTCGCTTTGAATTTGGCGGATCATGCATCAATGAATTTCCGGAGTATCATCATCACAGCTAGTCTGGCACTCGCTGCTTTTTCTCCCATCCAAGCCAAGGAAACCAACCCCTACACACTTCAGGACGGCGACATCGTTTTCAGTGGTTCCTCCAAGGGCCAAGGCGCCGCCATCACCGCCGCAACCGGCTCTCCTTACACCCATTGCGGCATTGCCTTCAAACATGAAGGCCGCTGGATGGTGCTTGAGGCCGTGCAACCGGTCAGCATAACCACCTTGGAAAATTTCATAGCTGGCGCTGACAAGGATACCTTCACCGCACGCAGGCTGAAAACCGCCCCAACTCCTGAAGCTATTCAGATAGCCCGCGAGTGGGCCACCGTCCAAGTCGGCAGCGACTACGATATTCGCTTCAGCTGGGACGATAAAAAACTCTATTGCTCAGAACTCGTCTGGAAATTCTTTGAGCAAGCGGGAGTCGAGCTTTGCAAGCCACGAAAGTTCCGTGACTACGATCTTGAGCACCCTTTGGTCAAAAAGATGATCGAAAATCGTTACGGCAGCATAGATCGCCTGCCCCTGGACGAAAAAGTTGTAGCTCCATCCGACATCGTAGCTTCAACATTGCTCGTGGAAGTTCCAAGAAACGAGAAGTGAGTATTTCTACACATTTTCAATAAACTTGGCGAAGCGGTTCCGGGAATTATCCTCACCACCAATGACGCAACACATCAACCTGACTGAAATCCTTGCCGATAAGGATTTTGGGTTAAGAATGCGTTTTGAAAAAGAGGATGTAGCCTCCTTTTTCAAGCCAACACGCGCCCACACACGAGTCATCGCCGAGCGAAGGAAATGGATTTCGACCGAACCTGAAAAATACCTCGCGATCGAGCCAGAAGGCCTGGATCTGTTAGATGAGACAATTCAACTCGCAACCGATCGCGGAACCTTACCAAATGACTTCTCAAGGCTCTTCGCGAACCTGCCGCCCATGAACCGATGCCGACAGCTAGGCGAACTTTGGGAGGCGGATTTTCTTCTGATGAAACCCGATCCGGAGGGCGTGTTCCGCCTCTACGGCGGCTGCTTGTGTTTTCCGTCTCACTGGGATCTACGTGAGAAACTTGGCCAACCCATGTCCGCCATCCATGCACCGGTTCCCGGCCTGAACGAAACTCTCGGACGACAAATCGATGGATTCCTCCAACGCATCAAACCCGGCACTTCATGGGAGCGCGCCAACTGGGGACTCAGCCGAACCCCCGAGCTCAATCTTCATCCTTCCCGAAAACTCCCACGCCTTGACGCCTCTGTAACTCTCGATGAAGTCTGGTTTCGTCTTGAGCAACAAACACTCGTCGCCCTTCCCAACTCCGGCGGCATCCTCTTCGGAATCAAACTCGTCATCATCCCCATCCAGGAAATTAAAAACAACCCCGCCACCCGCCATGGAATGATCCGCGCGTTGCAAACCATGCCGGAACCCATGGCCGTCTACAAAGGCATCGCTCCGGCGCGGCAGTGTTTGATTGATCTGATGGTTGATTAAATCAGCACCAGCCCTAGCGCGACCACCATCAGCACCGCGCCGATCAACTGCCTCCCGCCCATTGGCTCCTTGCAGCGTTTCACCACCACCCAAACGAAAAACACCGCCATCACCCCGCGTGTGCTGTAAGCGATATTGCTCAACGCCGGCTCCCGATACCCGCTGAACGCAAGATTCACCAACAAAGCCTGCACCCCGAGCGCCAACCCCGCCCCCACCACCGGCCACGACATCTTCCTATTTCCAAAAACCTCACGCACATGCCCCCACCTCGGCAGCAGCATCCCCAATGACAACAGACTCGAAGTCATCATCATAATAATCAACCACCTCGCCCCACCCACCTCATAACTCTTCCAACCTGTTAGAAAATCATTCGTTGCGAAAAACACGCACGCCAGAATCGTCAGCCACAAGGTCAAGCCGTTCGCCTTCAACCTCTCCCAAGTCGCCCCCGCCACCAGATACACCGCCAGCGCCGCCAAGACCGCGCCTCCCACCAATCCAATCCCGGCCTTTTCTAAACCAACACTCGCCGAAAGCAGCACCACCAGAATCACCTTGAATCCCAAGGCCGAGGAGTGCACCACCAAATCCCCCTTCCTCACCGATTGTATTGAAAACCACTGCCCCCAGAAAAATAAAAATCCATTGCATACAGCCAACCCGTCATACACCCCGAACGCCTCGCTGAAATCCGGCCTGAGATAAATGACAAACACCGCGAGTGTCAGCAAATTCGCAAAGCCTAGGACAACCGGCAACCTCACCCCCTCCCGAGTCGCCTGCTGAATCATCGCACCCAGCAACGGATGCAACACCGCACCCAACAACGGCAACCCGATCGCACCCGTAAACACATCCATCCGCGCCCCTGCTATCCCATCCACCGGCCATGGTCAACCCTCGGACTAGAAGCGTGTTCCGGAAACCCAAGGAGTTGCCAATGGTTGTGGCCGCTGCTACGGCTTGCCGTGAATGAGTGGTAGATCGAAATACGAGCGCAAAACGGCAACACCGAAGGAGAAGAGCGGGTTCGTGATTATGGCTCTGGTATTTGCCTCAGGCATCGCAGGATTGATCTATCAGGTATTGTGGATGAAACAGCTCGGCCTGCTGTTTGGAAATACTTCACAAGCCGCCGCCGCCACGCTTGCCGCGTTTTTCGCAGGCTTGGGCGCGGGTAGCTGGTGGTGGGGAAAACGCGTCTCGAAAACTGACCGCCCCCTGCGCTTGTATGCGTGGCTGGAGTTCGGAATCGCCTTCTCAGCCCTCGCCTACTTCGGCGTGCTGAAAATTTTCCATGCGATCTATCCAGCTCTCTACGGTTCCATCGCTGGCACCAGTTGGATGTTATTGGTCAAATTCGCCTTGGCTTTGCTGCTGGTTTTCCCCGCTGCTTTTTTCATGGGCGGCACCGTGCCAGCCATCGCACAAGCGGCGATCCGCCAACCCGAACGTCTCGGCCGCACCGGAGCCTTGCTCTATGGCATCAACACGCTCGGCGCCGCACTCGGCACCGCAGTCGCCGCTTTCGTGCTCATCCCCTCGCTCGGATTTTCCATAACGTATTCCATTTCCCTGCTCATCTCCCTACTGGTTGGCTTGGTCGCGTGGCGACTGCCCGCAGCACAAACAACGCAGGCTTCGCAATCGAAGAAACCAAACGAAAAAACCAGCACTCTCCTCCCCACGAAAGAGCGCATCGCAATCGCGAGCCTCTGTTTTTTCTCCGGCTTCGTTATCCTCTCTCTCGAAGTGGTATGGACGCGGATCTTCGCACAGGTGCATGAAAACTCGGTCTATTCATTCGCGATCATCCTGATTGTCGTGCTCGTTGGCCTGGCAGCGGGCGCGGGTATCAGCTCCTTGATTTCAAGATTTGTCCGGAATCAATGGGCCGCACTCGGAGTCATGACACTGACAGGCGGCGGCTTGCTGGTGCTCGGCCCATCGATACTGATGCACGTCACGCAAGGACTCACGCCGGTAAGCTCATTGGAACCATGGAGCGATTACGTGCGCGGGCTTTTCAACACCGGCTTTCGCGGTGTCGGATTCGTCGTCATTGCCCTGGGCACCGTGTTTCCTTTCCTCATGAAACTCGCCGAACGTGGCGACGCGGCACCCGGTTTGAAACTCGGCCGCTTGTTGGCCATCAACACCGCAGGTGCGATCGCCGGGGCCTTGCTCTGCGGTTTCGTCATGTTGCCCATGTGGGGCATGTGGAAAACCCTGCAAATTCTCACCGCGATCTATTTGGTGGTTGGTCTGCTTCTGCCATTCGGTTGGAGCAAATCAGGCATCGCCATCCGTATCATCGGCGTGGGATTCCTGGTGCTTACTTTCACAGCTCTCAATCCGACAGGCCTGCCCGCCGCCGCGCGCCTGACTGGAAAAGATGACGGCAAGGTATTGCAGACATGGGAGGATAACGATGGGACAGTCACGGTGATCGAGCGCACCGACGGCCACCGCGTAATCAAGGTCAATGGAGGCTACGGCTTGGGATCAACCGAAGCCTACCTCGAACAGGCCTATCAGGCACGCATCCCGCTGCATCTTTTCCCAGATACCAAGAGCATCTTTTTTCTCGGCCTCGGTACCGGAATTTCGGCAGGTGCCGCACTGGACAAAAGATTCCCCAATGTGGAGCGGGTGCTGAGTTGTGAGATCCTTCCCGCAGTGGTCGAAGCTTCCCGAAAATGGATACCGGCCCAGATGACCGGCGGATTGTTCACCGATCCGCGCTCAACCATCCTGATCGAAGACGGCAGACATTTTCTCCAAGCCTCCAAAGAAAAATTCGACATGATCAACGCCGATCTCTTCCTGCCCTATCAACGCGGCGCAGGCAGTCTCTACAGCCTGGAACATTTCCGCGTCGCCGCCTCCCACCTCAATGACAACGGCGTGTTCGTACAATGGCTGCCTCTCTACCAGCTAACCGATTACGAATTCGGCGTGATCGCACGCACCATGCTCGAAGCCTTCGGCGAAGTCACCATGTGGCGCAACAACTTCCAACCGGGCCAGGAAAAAGTCGCCCTCATCGGGCGGCTCCATGGTTCAGCCTTGCCACAAAATCAAATCGAAAATCGGCAAGGAATGCTCAGGGCTGTCGATGGCCGCACATGGCAATCGACAACCCCCGACATGTATCGGGTCGCCGCAGATTCCATGCCCTTCCTCTACGCCGGCAACCTGACAAAATCCTCCCACCTTTTCCGCGACTACCCCATCAACACCGACGACCGCCCTGTCATCGAATACCAAACCCCCATCACCTTCCGCAAAATCGCACAAAACGACAAAGTCATCTGGTGCGTCGGCCCGCACCTCACGAAGTGGATCGACCGCATGTTGGAAGCCTGCCCTCCCGATAGCGATCCCATCTGGGCCGGACATCCACAATCGACTCAACACCTCATCCAAGCCGGCGCAGCCTTCCACCGAGCCATGGTCGGCAAAACCATGGGAAACCAACTTGCCGTGGAAACAGATTGGGAAAAATTCCTCAGCAATTGGAGGGCGGCTGCGGAATGAAAAACTCAAGAACACGGATACCACATTTACCCTTGGCGAAACTTCCCCAACAAGAAATCCTCCCTCATGCGAAATGACATCGAACGAGTCCTCATCGACGAAGCCGTCATCGAAAAACGCCTCGACTCCATGGCCATGGAAATCGAACGTGACTTCCCGCCCGGCCCCATCCTCGTCATCATCCTCCTTAAAGGGGCCCTCGTCTTCGCCGCAGACCTTCTCCGCCGCATCCCCCGCGAACTCTCCATCGAATGCCTCAACGTCGCCAGCTACCACGGCGGACTCGAAAGCTCTGGGCAAGTCGATTTCCTAGACCGCCATTTCCCAGAGGTGAATGGCAAACACGTCCTCCTCTTGGACGACATCCTCGACACCGGTCGCACTCTCGCCGCAGTCGCCATTCGCCTCAAAGAAGAAGGCGCCGCCGCCGTCCACACAGGCGTCCTTCTCGCAAAAGACAAACAACGCGCTGAAGAAGTCGAAGCCAACTACATCGGCTTTCAAATCAACGACGAATTCGTCGTCGGCTACGGCCTCGACTACAAAGGAAAATACCGCAACCTCCCCTATGTCGGCGTCTTGAAACTCTCCGCAGCAACGTAATAAAAAAGTGGTCGGGACGGCCAGATTCGAACTGACGACATCCTGCTCCCAAAGCAGGCGCTCTACCAGGCTGAGCTACGTCCCGTCGCGGGGCAGGGAAACTGCATCACTCCCCGCTCACAATCAAGCACATTTCAGGGCATTTTTTCACCCCGTTTTAAAAGGCTCCCTCCGTCACTTCTTCTGCTCATTCGCCTTTACCTTCTCTTTGGCTCCCTTCTCCCGCTCCACTTTTTCCATAGCCGCAAGCTCAGCCATCACTTCCGCGTCCTTCACAGACTCAGCCAACAACCTCACAGCATGAGCCGGAATCCCTTGGTGAAACGTAATCATCGCAGGCCCACCACCCCGATTCGATCGACCCTCAATACTCGAAACATGACCAATCACATTCCCCGCCTGATCCAAAACCGCTGATCCACTGCTCCCAGGTGCCCAATCCGTGCTGAAATTCACCCGCATGTGCCGCGCGGAAAGCAAAGCATCCTTCTCTCCACCCTCATACCCATCATTCCAATAAAACCGATTCACAATCCCTTCACTGAAATATCCAATCTGCCCGAGCGGTGAACTGTAACAATACGCAGCAGCCCCTTGCTGCACCCCTCCGTTCAGCGCCAACGCTTTAAAACTCCCACCCTCAACACGCAGCAGCGCCGCATCCATCGCCTTGCTGCTCGCGATCACCGATTTCACCGGATAAACCTCACCATTTCCATCTACCACAACAAGATACCCCTTACGCATCTTCGTCCCCGAATGAATCACATGGTCACAAGTCGCCACCACGTCCGGCGCAACCGCATAACCACCCGCGAGATTCAAATGCCAATCATCACATTGCATGCAAAGATAACAATACCCCACCTGCAAATTCGCGGCTCGCGCCACAACCGCCACCTCCTCCCTGCTCAATAAATCAGTCTTCACCTCTTTCAGCGCCACCTCCTCCGGCTTCACATTCTCCAATGACTTCGTCACGTCCTCACGGGAAATCGCCTTCCCCTCTTCAATCATCACACGGATCTTTTCAATCAACACACGTTTCGACTCCCGGATACCCTCCGGCGTCTGATCCACAATCGGCGTCCCATCACCCTGCCCCATTGCTCTCGGTAAAAACAAACACACGACCCCTATACAAATCACCGCAAAAAATCGCCTCGTTCTCATCCATCAACCCATCCGCCAAACCACCCATCCGTCAAGAAAAACACCTCCCACCGCTCAAAACTCCCCCGTGAACGAACACCTCGCTGTCGGCGTCTCATAAATCACAATCTCGACCAAACCCGGCAAATCCCCCTCCAATCTCCTCCAAAACCACCCCGCCATCACCTCGATCGTCGGACTCTCCAAACCCTCGATATCATTCAAATACGAATGATCCATCATCTCCAACAACGGCCTCATCGCATCCGAAATCTTCTTGTGATCGTATATCCATCCAATCCTCTCATCCACCACACCCTCCACGGAAATCTCCACCTTGAAACTATGCCCATGCATCCTCCGGCACTTATGCCCCTCCGGTAAACTCGGTAACGTATGCGCGGCTTCAAATCGAAACTCCTTGGTCAATCTTGCTTTCATCGGCTCAAAGAAAGCTCTACCCCCTTCCCCACCGTATAGAAAGACAAACCTCTCAGTTGTGACACTCGCCCAACCATGCTACATCCCATCCATGAATCTTCTCAAAACCCTCACACTCATCGCACTCACCTCCCTCCTCATCTCCTGCGAAAAAAAATCTGCCGCCACCTCGGATTCCAAATACGAACGCAAGGACGGCATGATCAAAATCCCCGGCGGCACCACAACCATGGGCTCCGAGGGCAGCTTCGATACCCCTTACGGCCACAAGGAATTCCCCGAAGAAGCCCCAGTCCGCAAAATCGAAGTCACCGGCTTCTGGATCGATGAAACCGAAGTCACCAACGATCAATTTGCAGTCTTCGTCAAAGCCACCGGCTACATCACCTACGCAGAACGCGATGCGGACATCAAAGACTTCCCACCCGAAACCCACGCCCACCTCCCTCCTTTTCCCTTCAAAAACGGCTCCATCGTCTTCTCACCTCCACCCAGCTTCGAGGGCGACCTCAACGACCCCTCATCCGCACTCACCTGGTGGGCCTGGAAACAAGACGCCAACTGGCGCCACCCCCTCGGCAAAGAATCCTCCATCGAAAACAAAGGCAACCATCCCGTTGTCTGCATCACACTGGAGGACGCCGAAGCCTACGCAAAATGGGCCGGAAAACGCCTCCCCACGGAAGCCGAATGGGAACACGCCGCCCGTGGCGGACTCAAAGGAAAAACCTACTCATGGGGCGATGAAATGAAAATCGACAACAAATGGATGGCCAACACCTTCCACGGTGAATTCCCATCCAAAGACTCCGGCGACGACGGTTTCATCGGCTCATCACCCGTTAAATCCTTCCCACCGAACGGCTACGGCCTCTACGACATGGCCGGAAACGCATGGGAACTCTGCTCCGACTTCTACGACCCCGAATACCCATCCAAATGCGAATCCTGCGACCCCAAAGGCCCCGAAACATGGTACAACCGTGACACCGGCAACCGCGGCGTCGGCTCCCCCAGCCACGTCGTCAAAGGCGGCTCGTTCCTTTGCCACATCTCCTACTGCATGAGATACCGCCCCGCCGCCCGGCACTCCCAAGAAAGCGATTCACCCATCAGCCACACCGGCTTCCGCTGCGTCAAAGACCTCGGTGAGTAGGCTTCAGCCTACCATGGAAAGCGGGTTTCAACCCGCCCCCATCAACCGCGCCACATGCTTCGCAATCATATCCCCCTCCAAATTCACCACATCCCCCACCGTCGCCCCGCTTAAATTCGTATGCGAAAACGTATGCGGCGTAATCCAAAAAACCGCACTCTCCCCCCTCAACTCCGCGATCGTCAGCGAAATCCCATCCACCGCCAGCGACCCCTTCGCCACACACAATCGCTGAACCTCCCCCGGCAGCGAAACCTCCAGCACATGATCCTGCCCACTGCTCTCTAGCGAAAGCACACGCCCCACCCCATCCACATGCCCCTGCACAAAATGCCCGCCCAACCGATCCCCCACACGCAACGCCCTCTCCAAATTCACCACACCCCCCTCAACCAAACCACCCAAAGAAGTCACCCGCAAAGTCTGCGTCAAAACATCAAAACCAACCACTCCCCCCGACAAACCCGCCACCGTCAAACAACACCCATTCACTGCCACCGAATCCCCCATCGCCAACTCCCCCGCAAACGGAACCTCCAACTCCAACCGCGCCTGATCCCCCAAACTCTCCAACTTCAAAACCCTCCCCAACGCTTCAACTAATCCCGTGAACATGCCGAATCCTTCCCACACTCCTCCCCACTTGTCACCTCAACTTTAGAGCGTGCGCATCCCCACAAAAATCGTATTCCTACCCTCATGCAGCTCTTCCAAAATATCCTCCTCCTCGCCTGCCTCACCTCGGCAGCCATCGCCGAAACTCCACCCGCCCTCGACGGCGCAACCGGCCACATCTTCAAAATCGACCTCAACTCGAAAACCTTCGAGCTCCTCAAGGAAACCGAATACGCCCCCCAATCCGACATCGGC
>JBGSRM010000254.1:0-13441 GCA_041737575.1 Akkermansiaceae bacterium | reverse complement strand
GGTGAGGTTATACCGCAAACCAGTCGCCCTCTCTGCCCCTGCATCCCATCTCCCTCACAAATCAAAAATCAAAAATCGTCATTCATCAATCGTCAATCTTCCCCTACTGACCCCCGACCTTCCGACCTTCCGACCTCTGGTCTCTAGCATCTTGTGGTCTCGGCTTTCCCCTCTCCCTCCCAAACCAAAAATCAAAAATCGTCATTCATCAATATTCTCCTACTGACCCCTGACCCCCGATCTCTGCATCTGGCTTCTGGTCTCCAATATCAGCCGGGACTGGGGGCTTGCAAAGGCACTCCGGATGTGGCATCAGATTCCCATGAACGCCACCCTCAGTCTCGATGAAGCCGGCAGGCTGGTGCTGCCAAACAGCGCCCTGCGCTTGCTTGGAATGAAGCCGGGCGACCAGGTCCGCGCCGATGTCAGCCCGAACCGCATCGACATTTGCCCGGAGCTTCCCGTCGTTTCGGAGGGCATCATCGAAAATGGTGTTCTCGTGATGGCACGGCAGAGCATCCCAATGGACGCCGCCGCCGCCGTGCAGGCCGACCGTAACGCCTTGGCCGACCGCTCGCTCCCGCGATGAGCGCCCTGCTCGACAGCTCGGTGCTTGTCGCCGCGCTCGCCTCCGATGAACCCAGGCACGCCGAATGCCTCGCCCTCCTGCTGAAAGGCGGCAACTGCATCTATTCCCACGCGCTGCTGGAAACCTTCTCGACCCTGACCGGTGGAAAACTCGGCGTCAGGGTCACTGCCGATTTCGCCGTGCGGATGCTCTCGGAAACCATTCTGCCACGCGTCGCCGTGATCGAACTGTCCTCTGCGGATATCATCGCAGCACTCGCTATCGCCCAATCCCGCGGCGTGCGTGGCGGCGGCGTCTATGATTACATGCATTTGGTGGCGGCAATAAAGGCCAACGTCTCCGTGATCCACACCCTGAACACGGACGACTTCCTGCACCTTCGACGCGGAGATGACCCCGAAGTTCAGATGCCGTAGCCGGACTCTTCTCCCAGTCTTGCGTCTCGCAGTCTCTGGTTCCCCCCCTCCCAAATCAAAAATCAAAAATCAAAAATCGTCATTCAAAAATCGTCAATCTTCCCCTACTGACCCCCGACCTCCGACCTCCGACCTCCGACCTCTGGCTTTTGACTTTTGACTTTTGACTTCTGGCTTCCGACCTCCGACCTCCGACTTCCGACCTCTTCAATCTCACCCCATGGACATCTTCACACCGGAAAAACGCAGCGAGGTCATGTCGCGCATACGCGGACGCGATACGAAACCCGAACTCGCCCTGCGCTCCACTTGTCCGTCGTAGCTCACAGAGCGAAGCCGGATGTTGCACCGCATGGGCTATCGCTTCACCGTGAACGGCCCGAAAAACAAATCACTCCGCGTAAGGCCCGACATCGTAATGCCGAAACAGCACACCATCATCTTCGTCCACGGCTGCTTCTGGCACGGACACGAGGACTGCACCCATTACCGCCTGCCAAAAACGCGCCGTGCGTGGTGGAGAAAAAAGATCGGGGGAAACAAGGCTCGCGACCTCCGCAACGTGGACGAACTTCGTCGCGCGGGTTGGCATGTGGTTACCATCTGGGAATGCGCCCTCAAAACAAAGGACGCACGGAACTGGCTCCTGCAACGAATTCCTTATCTCTGCGGCACAAGCTGACGACTGCCGATTCCAAGCGAATGCAATGATGATTCATAGGGATAGAGTTCGGAGTCATTCAATTCACCCGCTTCGCTGCGACGAAAGGCCTCCGCCGCAATGCAACGCCAACCAACTGGCCAACCTCCATCATCCTGTCCCGATTCGTCGGGATGCAGTCCCGGCATGAGAAAGGCGACAGAAGACCATGCGCTTATGAATTCCTCATGTTCGATTTCCGGAAGTGCCTTCCGCTTGCGCAAAACTAGTCGCAAGCAAGCCGCTGCTTCCTTTAAATTTTCGGGAACGGGCGGATGTTCAATCAGTTTCAACATGATGTTCATTGGATCATTATGTTGGCCGTTTTTCAATAAAAAAAGTTGATGATACCGAAAGTTGAAATCCTGTTCTAATGATCGAGTTCAATAATCTCCCTGTGGCTTTTCTCCCAGCATTAGAGCAACCTTGCAGGCAATTTGCCATGCCAAATATGGAGGCACCGCATTGCCCACCTGATGGAATTGGGCAGTACGTGCCCCTTGAAAAAAGTAGTCGTCTGGAAAGGTTTGAAGACGTGCAGCTTCCCTAACAGAAAGGCTGCGGCATTGTGTAGGATCCGGGTGTATATAGTAATGTCCGTCCTTTGAAATATGAGAAATGACAGTGGTTGCTGGTTTTTTCCAACACTGGACCCTAAATCGGTCGTCGAAAATAATTTTTCCAGCCGAGCTGTCGATATTTTTGTGCTTGGGGAGCAGACTTTCAGGATATTTGGATAATGTGGGACTGATTTTGTGGGCGAGGCTGTAACACGCTGCAAAAAAGTATCTTTTGAGATCCTCCGCCATATGATTGCGGCATTCGTGGTTCAGAATGAACTGAATATCCGTCCGGACATACCACGCTCTAAGTTTTTCCTGTGCCGGGCTATCGGCTCGTTTGCGTAATATCATCGCGCCGTTGTTAGCGGACGGGTAGAGATCTTTTAGCTGTTTTTCCATAACGTCATACAGCACAGCATCGCTCTCTCTCAATGCCTGAAACCAAGCTTCTTTTTTAATGGATCTGAGTGAACCCATCCAGTCGGACTTTATCTGCTTTGTGTGATCGCTTCTCAAGGTTGGAAGTGTTTTTATGACATCTTCTACAGTGGTGGGATTATCGCAGCGCTTTTCAAGATGCTTCATCGACGCTCCGGACCCTTTGCGTATTCCGATAATGAACACGCGATGACGGCACTGGGGCACACCATGATCTTCCGCTCTGACAAGGTAGTCTTCAGGAGAATACGTGCCGTCAAACTTGTTTTGTGGGGGAGTAACGAGGGGGAATAGTTCGTATTCAAGATCTCCTTCATTGCGTCGTGCTTTGACTTGGATTGCTTTACGCGGCTCTCTAAGGTCACTGATAATTTGGGAGAAAATTTTCTTTTTTCGCACGTTTGCCGATAAAATTCCTTTGACATTTTCCATGACAAAAACGTCCGGAGCATGCTCGGCAACAATGCGGAGATATTGTTTGTACAGGAAGTGTCTTACGTCATTGTCAAATTTTTCACCCTCGTTTTTCGCGCGTGATCTTGCGGCCAAGGAGTAGGCCTGGCATGGTGGGCCGCCGATCAATACCCACTTTTTGGTCGTTCCCAAAGCGGTATGAATTCTTTCTGAAACCTCCTCGTCAGGCGTCTTTCCCAAGGTTGCTTGCCACGCTTCCTTTGATGCTTCTTCGAATTCTTCTGGGTAATTTCGATAGAGCTCTTGTATATCATTTTTTCCTAGTAAGAAATCTTCAATCTTTGCACTGTGACTGTCTTTAATCTTCCGATAAAACGATCTAAACAGTAGGGTCTTATGTGCGGTTTCGTTGCATTCAATTGAGAGCTTGATATCAAATCCCGCCTCAGTGAATCCTTCACCAAGGCCTCCGGGCCCAGCAAAGAGGTCAATAACGGGAAGCATCGCTGGAGATTATTAATTCCGACACAGTTTGCGACTAGATTGTTTAACCTTTTCCCATTCTAGAGGATACCGTGTCGAGCTAATGCTAAATTTTAAGGTTCCAATTTTAGCCACCGACCGAATTCTCTCTGGGGTAGCAAATTAGCTAGCGCATCTCCATTTATTACTGATATGTCGAAAGTCCTCTCAAGCTGGTCGAAGATTGCAGCGAATCGGCGGATTGTTCCCGGGAGCATCTTGTTTGAAACCGCGCCACGGTGTTGGCTTTGCTTATCGGGATCCCAGTACATCCGCTTGAGAACCGATAGCGCAGCATTCGATGAAAATATCTCTCGTCGAGAAGCGACTTCGTCTTCCATCTGCGATAAAGACGATGGAGGGGTCGACTTTTTGGTGGAAATCAATAGAATCTGCGCGTCCTCCCCATGGCGCCTAATGATGTCGGCAGGTCCTGCAACCCGATGCTTGTATTGGCGGTCGTAGGCCTCGCTGAAAACATACCATTCTTTCTGATGAGGCTTTCGCTTGCCGGATTCATTGGGTGGACAAATGATATCGAAGTATCGTGCTGCAAGCCAGTCCCAGAGACCGGGCCATGAATCTTTGGACAGCCTTGCTTGAACCAACGGAGCCGTAAGCTTTTCCAATGCGGCGGCAAACTCCATTTTATCGATTGGATCAAGATCAGATACAGGTATGACCGACATACCAACTGATAATGCCACATCCTTTGATAGGGCCGGATCAGTCAATAATGATGCCGGGATGTAGGCTGTAGGATCCGTCTTCAGTCTCTCGACGTAAGCAGACCACTGCTTACGTCCTTCTTCGTTGAATGCTCGCAAGTGATCAGGCTTCATTTTTTGATTGGATCTTACTGGTTACAAACGCGCGGCTAACTTCAAAGTGGGATGCGAATCCAGTCACAGCTTTCTCGATCCAGTCGCGACATTCTTTCACAAAATCTTCATCTGAGGACTCATCAAATTCATCGTTGTCCGGCGGCGTGCAGCCGGCCATGCGGGAGCCGAATACTATCCACTGATGGGTTTCATCTGCTGTGGTGTCTTTGTGAAGCAGAATAGAGAGAATTTCGCGCATGATGGCTGGATAAACCAGTCCTAGGAAATCTCCTTCTTTCGCCATTGCAGATATATCATTTGGCTCATTGATCGACTTGTTCAGTTGCAAAATCGGCTGATCTGGGTCGTCCATATTCACACGCCATACCTGATCGTCAAGATCCACAAGCTCGACAGGCAAGATCGATTTTCTGCCGGTTTTCGCTTCATGTGGCGACATTGGGCTGATCGAGTCCGCGCGCGCCAAAAGGCGCTTCAATGGATCATCTGGCGAAGTGACTTTCACACGAAACAAGGGGCGCTGACCCGGTGCGAAATCGGTCAGCACACGTTCTGGAGGCAGACTGGGCTTGCTTGCAGTTCCGCAAGGAAATCGCATCAGAATCGGGCCGCTATATGCTTCCAAGAATACTTCCGCGCTGGGAGGGAGTGGAGGGTCAAGCTCCAGATTGAGTTCGCCGTCAAAACGCAGCGGTTCATTTTCATTTTCCGCTTCAACCCATGCAATTGCCACCTGAGATCGTGGAATTTTGCGGCGCTGGGTATAGTTGAATCGTCGTTTCATTCCTCGCCTCCAGTCTCTTCATCATTCGCCATACTTCCATCCCGCTTGATCGGTTTAACGTCAACAATTAGGTCCCGATGTGGATCAAAACCGGTTACGGAGAAATGGAAATCTTCCTCTGTTACTTTGACCGTCACCCTGGCTGGTTGAATGTTTTCGAATTCAACCCCCTTGCCGATATACTCGAGACCCGCTTTATCCGGGTGGGCGAAATCGAAATCCGCCAAATGATGTTTATTGAATGGATTGCCACGCGCTACTTCGTAGGCCGCCCGAATCACAAAACCCTGCACCGGTTGGTTCGCGTTTTCATGACGGACAACCTTGAAGCCATTATCGAGCTTGTAGCAGTTAAGATAGAAATTCTTTTGTTTCGGGTCGGGCAAAGGCGGCGGATCCTTTTTATTTCCCTTTTTCGTCGGACTCGGTTTGGGTTTGTTTTCCGGATCGGGAATCGAAAAGAAATCTTCTAAAAGTGATTCATTGAGCCCATCGTCAACCCGTGTTAAAAGTCCGATGACTTTCTGCGAAGCTCCAGATACCAGTTTCACCAACGCTGCTCCCTCCGGATATTTCTTGTTCATTCCCGCTATCCGCCATTGTGTGTGAGCAGGGTTTTCACTATCTCCCAAAACCGTCCCCACAGGATTATTGCCTGCATAAGTGATCACTGAAACTCCAGGAATATTGACCGAACCCACCCCGCTAATCGCAAGTCCCTCGCGCAGAGTCGTCTCGATACAGCGGTGACTTTCAGCGGACCTGCGAACAAAGAGATTGAATACTCCAAATTGAGTTGGATCGCCTTGATGTTTGTTCACTCTCAACTTAAATTGAAAGGCCAGAAGTTCTCCATCATTGTAGCGCGAGCGGAGATTTTCCAACGTTTCTCCTGTTCCGAACAAAGGTTCAATCTCCGCCCAATTCGGCTTCGCTCCGTTGCCATCAATAACAATCGGTTTCAATGTCCCGTTTCGAGTAAGTTCTATCACTTCCCTCGCGAATTTGGATTTTCTCAGAGCTCGCTCCTTCTCTGCCTCAGGAACGAATCGTTCTATCACATCATCTAACGTATCCTTGCTAAGCACTACTTCGTCTCCATTTTCAAGGTAAACTCGCACAACCAAAGATCGATCAAGAAAGACCCAGTACCAGTGATCAATGAGCGACACGATCAGGTTGTTTGCGGTGATTGATTCCTTGGGGAAAGGAATCGCCAACGAGAGTCCGGGCTCCTCGCCTCTGGTGATGCGGAATGCGCTTTTGAATGCCTCAATGTCCTCACATTTATGGGACGGAAGATCCATATTTGCAACCTCGTCAAAGTAGCTCATGAAGCCATCCGGAGCGCAGTCCCGCACACCATCGGGGCTATGAATACAAAGTACTGATCTGCCTATAAGTGTAGGCGGACATGCGTCGGCAGTTACGCTGTAGGAAAAAAAACTTCGAATCTCGGACGAAGCTGGATAGACGATCTTGCCCAAGCCCCAGCGCCCTCGGTCTCCCTCAGCTTTTCCTGAACGTCCCACATTACGGATAAACCAGAAAAAATCATTCCTTACTTCCGCGTCCGGCGGTGGATCTCGATGAATTTTGGGATCTCCCCGTAAACCTTTTGTATTGAAATCTTCGATGAGGAGGCAAGGAACCACAGTTGAATCATCAGGAACGACACGATCCAACAGTTTACTGACTTCGGGCGCCTCAAGACTGGGCCGTATCTTGCCAAACCAACGGTCACCGAATCTCAGCCCGTCACTAAAGAACTTGTATCTGACCTCCACCGGTTTTGAACGATCTTCTATGGCATCAAGGCGGTTTTGAATGTCCTCACGGACAAGAGCGTCTGTAGCGGCGCGCAATGCCTCGCTCCGGAAGAACTCCAAGTATTCGGGATTGGTTTTTATTTCACGTGATGAAATTTCACGGAAACTCCATTCTAAAGTAGGTTGGTGCATGACAGAGGTTCCGTTGAAAAAGCGCGTTAAAGTTTGAATTCCGGTTCTGAGGTTCCGCCGCCATCGTCAAAACGCGATTTCATCGCGCGCACCTCACGATTGAGGGCGGTAACAATTTTATCCACGTCCTTTGGGTTGTAGCTGTAGTTACCTTTATTCGATAGATTTCCGATCAAACGGATCTGCTTAATCGCATTGCCAACTCTCCTCTCGGCAAGCTGAACAAATTTTCCACGTCGTTCGGTTTCACTCATGCTGCTTCCTTCCTCTTATGTTTTTGGCTCTGTGGCTGACTATTGACAAGCTTTTCCTGTGCTCTTCTGGCCTTCCATAGCTGCGCCAAGGTCAGATCATCTCCATAATTTCTATTTTTAAAATTAGCCTTCATGAACTCATTCTACAAACTTTATTCAAAATGTCAACCTACATATTTAAAATGTAGGTAATATACGCGACATTTATGTAAGAATGAAGGTTAAAATTGAATAAATTATCCTTATAAAATCTAAAATATAGGCAAAAACTTCCAGTAAAAATGCCAAAATTCATTGATCTACCAAGCTAACAAGCCATCAATCTCTCACACCTCCACTCCAGCCCTTCCCTATCCGGATGAAAAGCTTCGTCTTTAGGAAGCAGCAATGATTTTCCGGTTAGTTCGAGCAACTCCTTCTCTCCGTTAGATCGGCGGGAATCAAGGATTTTAGACACATGCCAATAATGATCGGGTCCGGGCGCGATGAGATCTCGATCCATGGCCCAGTGGTGGTTTTTGCAAAGGGCTAAGCCGTTGGTCGGGTGGTCGTTGCGGGATTCCGAGAAGGGAATGAGATGCGCGGCGTCGATGAAGGAGACGTCGTTTCCGGCGGGAAGGCGGATGCGGAGGCCGCATGCAGCGCATTGATGATCGTAGATCTCGATGATTTTACGGCGGAAGGCGGGGGAGCGTCCGTATTCGATCTCTTCGTCGGCGACTTTTGGAACGGTTGATTGACGATTGAGGATTTCCGATTGTTGATTTTTGATCTGAAGACAGTGGGGGAAGTAGCGGGAGACGAGAGCCGAACGAATCAGTAAGCGGTTTTCTGGAATGGTTAGAAGAGCTTCGAATCCATCGGTGAAACTCGCGAAGACCTTGCCGCTTTGATTGATGAGCGGCGTGGTTTGGAGAGGAATGACGGTTTTCTCTTCTTCGATCCAGGCCTTCCAAAAGCCATCCGATTTCAAATAGAAGAAGGGATTTTCCGGTGTGTCGCTGTCGTTGTGGTTACGAACCAATTCAAAGAGTTCAGAGAAGCGCGTGCGTAGATCTTGATTCCATGGAATGCGGGTAGGAGTCGCTTGGCTGTGATCGATCAAATCCAGAGCCGCAATCAAAAGCAAAGGTTTATGAGGCCGCTCATGTCTCTCGCCGCCAATCCCGACGATGCCGACATTGAGTCCGTAGAGGATTTCGATAGCTTCATCCAACATCACAGAGATAGACAAGCGAATGAGACGGCGTGCGGGAAGGGAAATCGTTAGAAGTGGGGAATTGATCGGTAGGTGTCAGGGGTCAAGGTCGTCGGGTGGGATTGGATAGCCGATTTCTGCCAGTTTGAGAGCGGCCCAGGCACCTCGGCGCGCGAGGGAGATGTAGGGATCAATGACGGCAAGTTCACCGGTTTCGGGAATACGAACCACGTTCTCGTCATGTAAATCGTGAGCCAGCACACCACTGATGGGATGGAGGTAGGCGAAATAGCCGTCGTCCAACAAGCCCTCATGGAGCAACTGAATCGAGGCGAAGCCCATGCTTGCCATGAGATCATCCGTTTCGGCCTTGGCAACCAACGGTCGCGTCGTATCGACCTCGATGTGTGGCTGTGAGACGACCGGAGCCAACTCTTTGCTTTTCGGATTGATGGTGAATCCTTCCAAGCGATAGGCGCTTTCTGGAAACAGCACGGCATGAAGGCGCATTCGCACAAGGTAATCGCCAAGAGTGCTGGAATTCACTCCATAGTAGAGCCGCTTGAACCATCGGTTACTAGACTTGTCGTGGAAGACTTGATGTTCGGCGCCACCGGGTTTGCCCTGCTCGTTCCAGCGGCGAAGGAAATCCGCTTCGTCAATCACCTGTTCCGTATCTTTGGCCCATTTTGTGAGCGCTTTGCGTCCGGCACGGTCAATGAATGAAAGGCGACTTAGCTCCCTGAGCTGCTGCGGGAGCTGTGGGATTTCAGATAAGCGTAGCCCTTGAGTGCCTGCGCGGTAGTAACCTTCGGCCTGCTCGAAACCGACTGCGGCGTGGCACGACGCACCGGTGCCTTCGGCAGAATTACTGTGATATTGTAGAGCGGCTTCGATGGGGTGAAGGGCATAATGTTGAGAGAACCGTAGCTGAAATGCCTGTAAGGTCAAGTCGCCGAGTATGGCTCCAGTCTCCGCGCCATACGGTGTGTGGCGGTCGTAATTAGAGGACTCGTTGGAAGCGGGCATGGAAGTAGAAATTTCTGGAGGAGCTGGGAAAGCGAGCTGTCAGTATGTCTGGAGGATGGAGTAGGGGTATTTTTTTACAAGGAATAGACATCGGTGGAAGAAGGCTTAAGGACATCGGTTTGCGCGGGGGCGCGTTTGCCTTCGTTGTTGAGACCATAGACGCGTTCGATGGCTTCATCCAATTTCACAACACTAGTGAAGCGAAGGAGTCATTGGGCGGGAAGGGAAATCGGAGGTAAGCAATCAGTGAGCAGCAGACAGGTCAGGTTTTAGGAAAATGATGCCGCAACCTCAGCGCCAGCCTGTTTCGGCGCGGTCATTTGCCATAATTGCGTTCGAGGGATTCGCGCAGATTGCTCTCACGAAGCCAGAATGACCAATGAGAGATAGCGGGCATATCCAACTCCGCGAAAGCCACACCTCATAGCCGCAAGGCAAACCAGAATCCTCTTCTTCTGTGCCCTCCATAGTAATTTTCTGCATTTGCGTCCACCTGTCCTTCAAAGCTCACAGAGCAACGTAGGATTCGCATCCACTTGTCCTTCGTAGCTTTCTCGGCCTTCGTAGTTTCAGCGTAGTAGGATTCGCGGTTTAAAAAGCCAACCCTCTTAATCCGTGCTCTCCGTGCAACATGTCCTTCGTAGCCTTCTTGGCCTTCGTAGCTTTACGCGAAGTAGGTGGCGAAGTCGGATCCGTGGTCAAAAATTCAGATTGGGCTCTAATGTCTGGATTCGATTGGGTTGTGCGCACCGCATACCGCGCGTGGATTACTGGATGTTTGAAACTGAAAAATCGAAAAACTTCCCATTGCGCCGGCTAAGTTCAATCCTATCCTAGCCCATGCCTTTTCGATGCAATGGCCAAAACTGCCGCACCACCGGCGGTTTACGCGTGCTCCTGCTCCTTGCGGGAGTCTATCATCTGCTTTTGGCGCTTTGGGTGAATTTCTGGCCTTTCCATCTGTTCGATTTTTTAGGTCTTCCGCATCCGAATCACCCCGCCTTGTGGCGTGTGTTGGGCATGTTGCCCGGCTTCCTGGGCATCGCGCTGATCATAGCGGCCAAGGATCCGATCCGTCACTGGGGCGTGTCTGTTTTAGGTCTGCTCAAGTCCATGATGACCATCTTGTTTGTCGCTACGGCCATTGTACGCGGCGAACTTCCGACCACGGCGCTCGTCATCCTGGTGATCGATGATTTGATCTGGCTGCCGTTTTTCTGCCTTAATTTGTGGTATGCGCTGCGTGCTCACGCCGGCATTCCTCCTTCCCGCAGTGTGCCGTATTCCATCGATGAAGCCTCCGCTGTGTATCGTGTCTCGGACGGACGCAGCCTCGCGGAGGGCGCCGCGGAGGCCCCTCTTGTGCTGGTATTTCTCCGGCATTTCGGCTGCACCTTCACCCGTCAAATTCTGCGTGGCTTGCAGGAGCTGGAGCAGCAGGCAAAACAGAACAATGCCTCTCTCGTCATTGTCCACATGCTCCAGTCCGGCGAGGAAATCAACTACCTCGGCCAGCACTCGGATGTGCCGCGCATCGCCGATCCGCGCTGTGAGCTCTACCGTGCCTTCGGATTAGGAAAGGGTGGATTTTACGAACTGTTCGGCCCTCATGTCTGGTGGCGTGGCATGATCGCCATTTTCAAAGGTTGCGGCATCGGCCACCTCGCGGGCGACGGCCTGCAAATGCCGGGCGCCTTCCTCTATCATCAGGGAAAGGTGATTGCTTCCCAGCCCGCACATACTGCTGCGGATCTTCCTGACCTAGCGGCTCTTTTCAATACCCGCTCCCTTTCCTAATCGGAGCCCCCCTCCCCTCCTCCATGATTTCCCTGCAAGGCAAAACCTACCTCGTCACCGGCGCATCGAGCGGTATCGGTCAGGCGGTTTGCGAACAACTCCTTTCCTATGGGGCCAATGTCCTGGGAGTCACCCGCCGTCCATCTTCGCTTCATCCCGATGTCTCGCCGATTGTCGCCGACCTGACAAAGCGCGAGGACATTTCCACGATCTTCCAACAGCTCGGTAAAATTGACGGCCTGATCAACTCGGCAGGCATCGCCCACCTCTCCCACATCATCGATGGCAACCCTGCTGACTGGGAGGAAATGTGGCGTGTGAACGTTCTCGCGCTCGCCCTTTGCTGCCAGCAAGCCCTGAAACATTTTCCCAAAACCGGTGGCCGCATTGTCAATGTGAGCTCGATGTCCGGCCACCGCGTGCCGCCTTCCGGAGGCTTTTACTCCCCTACCAAATTTGCCGTCCGCGCGATCACGGATTCGATACGCTGCGAACTGAAATCCATCGGCTCACCCAGCCAGGTCGCCTGCGTTTCCCCGGGCTTTGTGGACACGCCGTTGTTGGAAAATTACTTCCTTGGTCGCGAAGACCAGCTTGCCAAAATCCGTGCCGAAATGCGTATGCTCACGCCCGACGATGTCGCCAGCAGCATTATCAGCATACTCGGCGCCCCGCCCCATGTCGAAATCAGCGACATCCTTTTACGCTCCTCCGACCAGCTTTCCTGAACCATGAACCTTTCCCGCATCCTCCTCAAACTGGCCGCCTGCATCTCTGTGCTGGTGCTTTCCTCCTGCCTCGAATCCCACGAGGAAATCTGGCTCAACGCGGATGGTTCCGGTGCCGCCCGATTCAAGATTTCCATGCCACATACCCCCACCAGACTTTATGGTGGTGAAAACGGCATACGCGAGACGATCACGGAATACATCGAGGGAACCGATGCCTTTTCCTCCTACGATCTCAAGACCGCCGTGGAAGATGACAGACTGCACATAGAGCTATCCCTTACTTTTGACAACGCGCTGAAACTCCAGGAAGCGACATCCCCGGAAGCGATGA
The DNA here is from genome assembly GCA_041737575.1 of Akkermansiaceae bacterium. Classification (GTDB taxonomy): domain Bacteria; phylum Verrucomicrobiota; class Verrucomicrobiia; order Verrucomicrobiales; family Akkermansiaceae; genus Luteolibacter. The sequence goes on along the minus strand of JBGSRM010000254.1, from coordinate 869 downwards.
AAAACCTACCGTCTAACTCCACCGCCTTCATGGGAGAAAGCCGTGTCGATTTCGAAGGGCTCAATCTCTCATTTTTCCGGCAGATTGATTACTCGAAAGCCATACCGGGCGCCCGTTTCATTCCGAAAAAGAACCTCAAGGATTTCAAGCTCACCACCATTGTCCACCTGCCGAAAGCCGCCATCTCACACAACGCCACCTCCACCCGCAACGGGAACCATACCCTCATCTGGATCGTCCCTCTCGAAAGAGCACTCGCCGGCCCCTGTGTCACCCGCTTCACCATGCCGATACCCATCCCATGGCTGACCGTTTCCGTGGCCATCGTCGTCATCCTTCTCCTGGTCGCAACGCTAATCTACTACATCTATCGTAGGAAAAAAAGAAAACCGAGGAAGTCCTTGAGCCAGGAGATGGAGGGTGGAATTCAAGCTTGAAGCGAAGCGGGATGAAAGTATGTTGCTACTATGGAAATAAAGGAATTGATACAGGAAGTGCGCAAGTTGCCTGAAAAGGACTTGCTCATCCTGGCACAGGCGGTCGGGGAAGCAGCCGCGACGGCTGCAGATGCCGGCTTTGAGAAAGATATTTCAGCCGGGAGATTCGATGCGATGGCTGCGGAAGCAATCAAGGATCATGCCGATGGCAAAACCATAGAACTCAATGCGTTCCTCGCTGAGCCCGAGCTTTCGTAAGCTCTACGCCGACCTGCCCAAGGAGGTGCGTGATCAGGCACGCAAGCGTTTTCGCCTGTGGACGCTTGATCCCAAGCATCCATCCCTGCATTTCAAAAAAGTGGGGCAATACTGGTCCGCCCGAGTGGACAACGATTACCGGGTGCTTGGAACCCTAGTGGAAGGTCGGATGAT
>JBGSRM010000220.1:0-3070 GCA_041737575.1 Akkermansiaceae bacterium | reverse complement strand
CGCGGGGGCTGGCGCCGAAGCGGATGTGTGCGGCGGCGGCGTGTTGGCCGGGGTGTGTGGAATCGACGAGGCGGGCGATGTAGTTGGCGACGACGTCGGGTAGGTAGATGCGGCGGGTGAGTTGGAGGAGGGAGTTGAGGGTTTCGGCGGTAATGATGGGGGTGACTGTGGGTTCCGTGCCGAGTTCGCGGTGGTTGACGATGCGTTGGAGTGTATCGACGCTGTTGCGGGTGATTTCGAGTTTGAAGAGGAAGCGGTCGAGTTGGGCTTCCGGGAGGGGGTAGGTGCCTTCGAGTTCGATGGGGTTTTGTGTGGCGAGGACGAAGAAGGGGGCGGGAAGGTCGTGGGATTGGCCGAGGACTGTGACGCGGCGCTCCTGCATGGCTTCGAGGAGGGCGGATTGAGTTTTGGGGGAGGCGCGGTTGATTTCGTCAGCGAGGACGATGTTTGCGAAGAGGGGACCGGGTTGAAAAACGAATTCGCGGCGACCGTTGATTTCCTGGAGAACCGGGTTTCCGGTGATGTCCCCAGGGAGGAGGTCCGGGGTGAACTGGATGCGTTTGTTATCTAGGTGGAGGAGTTTGGAGAGGCCTTTTACGAGTTCGGTTTTTCCGAGGCCGGGGAGACCTTCGAGGAGGATGTGGCCGCGGGCGAGTATGCCGGTGGTGACCAGTTCGATGATGGATTCCTGGCCGAAGAGGATTTGGTTGAGGGATTGGGTGAGGGAGCGGAGGTGTTTGGCGGCTTCTTCTACTTCGGTTTCCGTGGCGTGATCCATGTGGGGAAGAGTTGAGGAAAGGGGAGTGGAGTGCAAGAGCGGAGGAGGTGAAAAAACGCTTGTGGAGGTCTTGCCAAGTGGGAGAGGGTGGATACGAGTCCGAGTCATGTGACGCAGATCTGTGATAGGAAGGATTTGTTGCTCAAGAGGAAGGGTGGGGAGTTGGTGCAGATGAAGTGGACGGTGGGGATGAACAAGAAGGAGACCTTGCACAAGTTCATCAAGAATGAGTTCAAGGCGAATTTGCTGCCGTATGAGAAGGATGGGAAGTGGAAGTATAATCGTTCGTTGGTTTTGATCGACAAGGAGCGGCATGTGAGGAGGGCGGTGGTTCCGTAGGAGCGGGGAGGGTATGAATCCAAATATTTTAGGGTCGTCACATCTCCCGCCCAATCCGCTCATGGTTCGCCACCGGACCGATGGTCCCGCCTTCGATGAATTCCGCCTTGGTAAGAGTTTCACGAATGTCTCTCTTTCCGCGTGCGATGTTGTTGGCCCATGAGGCGAGCCGCCGCATGACGGGAACACGATCCCAGTGGACACGTGCAACTGATGGTTGACACCAGTCAAATGCATCGTCCGCTTCCATGCATACCAGCGAAACATCCCCTGGAACTTGCAACTTCCTACCCGCCAGAAATTGCTGTGTCGCGAGATACAACTTCAACTCATCTATGATCAATGCTGTAGGTGGCGTCACCTGGAACAGGCTTCCCAGCCTTGCCTGAAAATGCTTCATTCCGTCCATCCACTCTGGCAAATGATAGTGCTGCGATGCTTTCAGGCCGTGCCCAGCGAGTGTCGCGAGAAACGCCTGCTCCTTGGCACCGGGCGAGGGTAGTCTGCGATCCGGACGCACCAGCATCACGATATTGCGGTGGCCATAGTCCAGCAATCGTTGCGTAGCTGCGACCGTCGCGGGAGTTTTGTCCGGTCCCGCGCTGGCGATCGCGATCTTGCGAAAACGGCCATACAGTGCGAATGATGGCACGCTCTGTGCCGCAAACCATTTCGTGATTTCGCGCGGTGCGGAACACACCACCCAGGCGTCGGCTTGAGTCTTGCTGACAAGCTTGGCCACCCGTTCGAGATCCATGCCCAAATCCATCAGCGTGGAGCGGCAGAAAAACGCATCATGCCCAGCCTCACGGAGCGCGTGTTGGGCATCGGAAAACACCCCTTCGAACAAAGTGCGTTTCTCATACACCAGGACTGCGATGCGGAGCTGCCGCCTGCTGGACGAAACCGCTGTTTGCGCCACCCGCCGCACCCGCCCCCATCCCTGCGAAACCAAGAGTCCCTCGGTTTCCAACTGCTGCAGTGCCTGTTCCATGCTGGTGTTGCCCACCTCATAGTGCTTTGCCAGCTCGTTCCTACCGGGCATCTCACCATGCCACCGTCCATCGGCGATCTGCCTCCGCAAATGGGCTGCGATTTGTTCCGGGATGGAGAGAATGCGTAATTTGCTCATATCTGGAGATAACTTGTGTAGATTTCATTCAAGTCACTAGAAAATTTTTCCTTCTCACACGAGACATGAGGATTAAAAGAAGCATTGAAATTACGAGGGTAAGATACTTGAAGTCGTTCTATGCCCGATGGCTATCAGATTCATCTGCCTACAGTCTGCCAACTTTCCAATTCTCAAAAAACTTGAACCCAAAATCATCTCTTTGCCGCCGCATCGCTGTTCTCGTTTGCGCAATTCTAAGCCAAGCAATCATGGTCAGCTCCGCCGCACTCCTAGGCGGCTCGGTTTTTGCAACTTCTACAAGCTTGCATCCTCAGCCATCCTTGACTTATGAATAAAACAAAGCACCTCCAGGCTCTAAGCCGTCTCACATTCCTTCTGCTTTCCGCCCCTTGCTTCGTCTGGCAAGACGCCCATGCCGACAACCTCAACTGGACCGGGGCGGTCAACAATCTTTGGAACAACACCGATGCGAATTGGTCGGGCGACGATAGCGTCTTCGCGAATGGCGACGCCGTGCTCTTCGACGGCACCAGCGGCACCATCACCGGCATCGTCAGCCGCTCCCCGGCTTCCACCACCGTCACCTCCGACAACAAAGTCACCTTCGCCACCGGCATCATGGGAGCCACCAAGCCCGTCGGCGGTCCCTCGATCCTCACCGGCGCACTCATCAAAAACGGCACCGGCGAGTTGGAGCTCGGCGATCCACTCTTGGGTCAACAGTTCGGTCCTACGGCAGATCGAAACAGATATTCCAACAGCTTCACCAGCGTCACCGTCAACGCGGGCACCCTGCGGTTTCGCTCGCGTGCCGCACT
>JBGSRM010000184.1:0-6488 GCA_041737575.1 Akkermansiaceae bacterium | reverse complement strand
ACAAAGCCATGTTGACGAGAGCAAAAGGAGAATGGACGAGGAGAGATGCGAGACATTTGTTGAGCAGGGCGGGGTTTGGAGGGTCGCCGGAGGAGATTGAAAAGTTATATGGGATGGGGCGTGAGGGTGCGGTTGATTTTTTGTTATCGCCGAAGGAGGAGATTGAGGCGTTTCCGATGCCTGAGTGGGTGGATATGGAGGCGGCGAGGGAGCATTTGATGGAGATGATGGATGCGCGCAAGGAGAAGAAGAGTGAGGAGGCTGGCAAGACGCCGGAGCAGGTTGCGGAAGCGCGGAGGAAGATGGCGAAGGAGTTACGAAGGGAATTGCAGAAGCAGGGGGTGGAGGCTCAGGGGTGGTGGTTCAGGCGGATTTTGAAGACTGAGGCACCGTTGCGGGAGAAGATGACTTTATTTTGGCATGATCATTTTGCTACGTCGTTCCAGAAGGTGAAGAGGCCGATTTTTTTGATGAAGCAGAATGATTTGTTCCGGAGGAACGCGTTCGGGAGTTTCAAGAGTTTGACGCAGGAGGTTGTCAGAGATCCGGCGATGATGTTGTATCTGGATACGCAGAGGTCGGACAAGGCGAGTCCGAATGAGAATTTCGCGAGGGAGGTGATGGAGTTGTTCACGTTGGGTGAGGGTCATTATACGGAGGAGGATGTGAAGGAGGCGGCGCGTGCGTTCACGGGGTATCGGTTGAATCCGTTGAGTGGGGAGGTTGCGCAGTCGGAGCGGCGGTGGGACGAGGGGGAGAAGTCGATATTTGGTGAGAAGGGCAAGTTCAACGGGAGTGATGTGGTGAAGTTGATTTTCCGGAAGGAGCAGTGTGCGGATTTCATGGCGAGGAAGGTGTGGGAATTTTTCGTGGAGGAGGGTGCGGATGAGAAGGTGGTGAAGTTTTTGGGGGAGGTGTTGAGGAAGGCGGATTATGAGATGAAGCCGATGTTGCAGGCGGTGTTTTTGAGCGAGCAGTTTTATGCTGAGAGTGTGGTGGGGATGCAGATCAAAAGTCCGGTGCAGTATTTGGTGCAGATGTTGAAAGAGTTGGAAGTGAAGGACGTGCCGTTTGGTTTCGCGATCCAAGGTCAGACGCAGTTGGGGCAGGTTTTATTTATGCCGCCGAATGTGGCGGGATGGGATTGGGGCAAGGCGTGGATCAATACGAACACCTTGTTGGTGCGGTATAATCTGGCGGGGGCGCTGACGAAGGGTGGTATGGATGAAGGAGAGCGAGGGAAGATGATGAAGCGTGGTGGGATGAAGCAAATGGCGAATCCGGATTTTGAAAAGATTGCTGCGAATGAGAAGAGGGCGGATGTGGAGGGGTTGGTTAATTTGTTGATCGGGAGATTTTTTGGTGCGGGTGTGCCGGAGAAGGCGAAGAAGTCGTTCGTGGAGTATGCGCAGGCGAAGGCCGGGGTATCGTTTACGGACAAGGAGTTGGGTGAGTTGTGTCACTTGATGATGAGCACGCCGTATTATCAGCTTTGCTGACTTTAGATTTAAGAAACCAGAATTTAGAAACCAGAGTCCAGAGACCAGAAACCAGAGAGAAGATAAGAAGATGAAGACTAGAAGAGATTTTGTGAAGTCGGCGGTGTTGGGTGCGTCGGCTACGTGGACTTTGCCGGGGTTTATAGACCGGACTTTTGCGCAGCTTGGGGAGGAGGCCGCGGACAAGGGGGTGCAGTTTGCGACGGGGAAGGATGATACGATTCTGGTGGTGTTGCAGCTGGCGGGTGGGAATGATGGTTTGAATACGTTGGTGCCGTTTGGAGATGATGCGTATTACAAGGCGCGTCCGAAGTTGGGGAAGGCGAAGAAGGATTTGATTCAGTTGGGGGATGGGCTTGGTTTGAACAGCGCGATGCCGTTTTTGGGCAAGGCTTTTCAAGAGGGAGGGTTGGGAGTGATTCAGGGTGTGGGTTATCCGAATCCGAACCGTTCGCATTTTGTATCGACCTCGATTTGGGAGACGGGGGATACGGAGAATCGGTCCAACACGGGTTGGTTGGGGCGGTATTTTGACAATGCGTGCGAGGGGACGGATCCGACGATGGGGATCAGTTTCAACAAATCGACGCCGGAGTCGTTTGGGGCGATGAGGAATCCGGGGGTGAGTTTGAGTTCGCCGGAGTTGTATCGGTGGATACACGGAGGTGGGCAGAAGGCGCAGGCGGAGGAGTTTTTTGCGGAGCTGAACCAGCCGGATGATCACGCGGATGATGAGACGGAGGAGCAGGCGGGTGGGAGTTCGATCGATATGGCGGCCGGGGGCAAGGTGGGCGGTATGGTGGGTGAGTCGAACCTGGCGTTTCTGGAGAGGGTTGCGTTGGATGCGCAGGTTTCCTCGAAGAAGATTTTAGAGGTGGCGGCGAAGCACAAGACGACGGTGGAGTATGACGGGACGCCGATCGCACGGAATTTGAATTTGGTATCGCGGATGATTGCGGGAGGGATGCCGACGCGGGTTTATTATGTGAGCCACGGTGGATTTGACACGCATACGGGGCAGGTGAATTCGCATGATCGTTTGTTGGGTCAGTTGGATTCCGCGCTGAAGTCGTTTTTCATCGATTTGCGCAAGCAGGGGAATGAGAAGCGTGTGGTGTTGATGACGTTTTCGGAGTTCGGGCGGAGGGTTGCGGAGAATGCGAGCGCGGGGACGGATCACGGCAAGGCCTCGTGCATGTTTGTGATGGGCGGTGGTGTGAAGGGAGGGCTTTATGGGAAGGCGCCTAGTCTAACAGATTTGTCGCAGGGTGATCTGGTGCATACGGTGGATTTCCGGAGGGTGTATGCGGATGTGTTGAGCGGATGGTTGAAGGCGCCGGGTGTGGAGAAGATTTTGGGTGGGAAGTATGAGGGGGTGGGGGTGGTTTGATAAAAGCTGAAAGCTGAAATACTGAAATACTGAAATTAAGAGAGGGTTGAGCAGAGAGGGGAGATGGTTTTTTTTGGGGGTTATGGTTTTTGGTTTAGGAGGAGGTCGGAGATGAGGATGCGGTGGTCGGTTTTTTTGGAGATGATTGTGCCGGAGGAGAGGGGTTGGAGGTAGGGGGAGGAGTAGATGTGGTCGATGCGGAGGATGGGGAAGCGGCGGTGGAAGGTGTTGCCCCAGCCGCGGCCGACGGCGGAGAAGGAATCGATGAAGTCGTGCGGGAGCTGGAGGTGTATGACGTCGTTGGCGGGTGCGTTGAAGTCGCCGCCGAGGATGACGGGAGTGGTGTGAGAGGAGGTGGTGAGTTCGAGGGTTTTTAGGATGGTTGCGAGTTCGTGGCGGCGGTGCTGGCGGTTTATGGTGTGGTTTTTGCGAGAGGATTTGTTCCAGAAGCGGAGGTCGGTAGCGGCGGTGGCGAGGTGGAGGTTGAGGACTTCGATTTCGGTTTTATTGGGGAGTTGGATGGTGATTTGTTGGTTGCGGGTGTTTTGGGTTCGGACTTCACGGATGATGGGGAAGCGGGTGATGATGGCGTTGGTTTGGAGGGCGCGGGAATCGGCGTTTTTTCCGAAGAGTTGGGAGGAGAGGAGGGGGATTTGGTGGGGGTGGATTTGTTGGAGGAGGACGATGTCTGGGTTCCAAGCTTTCAGGTCTTCGATGGGGTTTCCAGCGGCGAGGTATGCGCAGTTGACGGTGGCGACGCGGATGATTTGAGAGTTTTGAGAGGTGGATTGGCGGGAGGGTTGGATGACGGGGTGGGAGAAGTTGGAGAGGGCTTTTGCCTCGTCCATGGCGAAGGAGAGCGTGACGGCCCAGAGGGCGGTGACGATGAGGGAGAGGGGGGCGCGGAGGAAGCAGAAGGCGAAGACGGAGAGGATGAGTCCGAAGCCGCCCCAGAACCAGATGGGGAGGACGGTGAAGGCGGCGAGGGAGTCCGGCTGTTTGGCGTAGCACCAGACGGTGAGGACGTGAGTGAGGAGGGAAGAGCCAACGAGGGTCCATCCGATGACTCGTCTGGTGCGTGACATGGTGAGTTGTTAGAAGCCGGGGATGCCGAGGCCACCGGTGAGTTTGCCCATTTCATCGGCGGCGTGGGCTTTGCCTTTGGCGATGGCGTCCTGGACGCCTTTGAGGACGAGTTCCTGGAGGAATTCGGAATCGGAGGGGTCGATGACGGAGGGGTCGATGTGGATGGCGAGGACATCGCCGGCGCAGTTGGCGCGGACTTTTACCTTATCGCCGCCGACGGAGACTTCGATTTCCTGTTGGGCGAGTTGTTCCTGTTTTTTTGCGAGGCCAGCTTGCATTTGCTGGGCTTGTTTCATGAGTTTCTGGATGTTCATTGTGATTTTGTGGTTGAAATGATTTGCGCACTGAAGAGGCGGAGGGCTTCATCGATGAGAGGGTCTTTGTAGAAGGTGTCTTCGGCGGGTTTAGTTGGTTCCTGTTTGGGAGGAGGTTCCGGGGCGGGTTGTGATTTTGGAGGAGGAGGTGGCGGTTCTTCGCTGGTTTCCGGGGCGTTGGCGATGAGTTCGTCGATGGTGGAGACTTTGGGGTTGAGGGTTGTTTTGGGGGTGGGCTGAGGGGTGATTTCGGGTGGAGGCGAGGGGGCTTGGGGGATGGATGTCGGGATTTGGGCGGCGCTTTTTGTGAGGACGTTGATGACGTCGGTGATGCGGACTTCGGCGAGGGACTGGATGGCCTTGATGATGCCGAGCTCGAAGTGGAGGCGTTTGTTGGTGGCCCATTTCATGCGGCCTTCGGTTTCCGCGAAGATGTCGATGGCGGTGAGGAGGCGTTCCGGGGGGTATTCGTCGGAGTCCTGGATGAGTTGTTTCCAGGTTTGTTCGGGGATGCCTTCGCCATCGGAGGAGTGGTCGAGTTTGGCGACGAGGAGGCCGCGGATGCAGCCGATGAGTTCGCCGAGGAGTTGGGAGAGTTCGCGGCCGGATTCGGATTCGTTTTGGATGATTTTGAGGGAGGCGGGGGTGTTGCGGGCGAGGAGTTTGGAGGTGAGATCGGCGATTTTTTCACGGGAAGTGAAGCCGAAGATTTCGAGGACGTTTTCTTCCGAGATGTTGTTTCCGCAGAAGGCGACGAGTTGGTCGAGCATGGATTGTGCGTCGCGCATGCCGCCGTCGGCGCCTTTGGCGATGGCCCAGGCGGCGGTGGTGTCGAGGGAGATGCCTTCGAGGGAGGCGATGTGGAGGAGGTGATCTGCGATGGTTTGGGTGGGGATGGGGCGGAGGTCGAAGCGTTGGCAGCGGGAGAGGATGGTGGGGAGGATTTTTTGGACTTCGGTGGTGGCGAAGATGAATTTTACATGAGGAGGGGGTTCTTCGAGGGTTTTGAGGAGGGCGTTGAAGGCTGCGTTGGAGAGCATGTGGACCTCGTCGATGTAGTAGATTTTGAATTGGCCGCGAGCTGGGGAGTATTTGACGGATTCGCGGAGGTCGCGGACCTGGTCAACGCCGTTGTTGGAAGCACCGTCGATTTCTAGGACGTCGAGGGAGCGGCCTTCTGCGATTTCGATGCAGATGTCTTCCTCGGGGTCGAAGTTGATTTTGGGGCCGCCGGTGCAGTTGAGGGCTTTTGCGAAGATGCGGGCGGTGGAAGTTTTTCCGGTGCCGCGAGGGCCGACGAAGAGGTAGGCGTGAGCGAGGCGGTTTTGTTCGATGGCGTTGCGGAGGGTGCGGACGACGTGATCCTGGCCGAGGACGTCATCGAAGGTTTTGGGGCGGTATTTTCTGGCGAAGACTTGGTAGCTCACGGGGGAGATTGTGGGGGATGGGGAAAAAGCTGAAAAGCTGAAAAGCGGAGAAGGGAGTGTTTGTTGGTGGGTGGGAGGGGGCCGGGGCGATAGAGGTTTTGATGGAGTTGAAGGTAATCTAAGGGCTTGAAATGTTTAGATGCGACACCTGAGGCGAATATGAGGCAATCAGACGGCTTCCACGGCGTCGTTATCTCCGGCTTGTTGGCTATCTTATTGCCGCCCGCTTCCATAGCTAGGATCCTGCCTGTCATGGCGCACTGTTGTGATACGTATCACTCCTGAAAGTATTCGGAACAGAAAATGAATGGGAAACCGCTTGAGGTTGCTGCGTCTGCGTCCTGTATGATCAAAGTGATGCCTCTCTGGATATTCTTTCGCGTAGCTTATCGCTTCGGTCAGTTCGTGCCAAAACGAATCTCCAAGATCAGTCGATATCGAGTCATAATGGTCGAGAAACAATCGAACCTCCGCCGGAACCTTTGGATGGTAAATAACCTTCCTCATCTTCCTTATCGTCCTACTTGAGCAAGAAATTCCTCATGGCTAATGGGAACTACAGCTCCAGAGTCCATATCTGAATCCCTCCTTGCAACTTCTTCATCATCAGGGCCAGAAGGCGCACCACTGAACCCGTGAAGTAAAAATGCCACAAGACCCTCCCGATCCTCCTCAGAAAGCTCTTTTGCCTGTCTCTGGATATCAATTAGCTGGACCATATCTGGAACATACGGGAAATTTTCGACGAATCAACTCAGGATTCTTGGCAAGG
>JBGSRM010000170.1:0-8909 GCA_041737575.1 Akkermansiaceae bacterium | reverse complement strand
CCGTATCCGGTCTTCTTGCTCTCCCAAAACCCACGTGGTCCCCATTCGGTCAGCAACCACGGGCGTGTCCACCCGACTTTTTCCAGATGCTTGCGTAGTCCGAAAACCGCACCGTAGGTATTGATCCCCAGGAAATCGAGGTTCGGCGTGTGCTTGTTCAATGCCGCGTTCTTCGCAGGATTTAGACCGGCAACAGCAGTAAAAGTCGGATGGTGCGGATCAATCTCTTTCACCATAATCGCAAGCCGGTCAAGCTGCTGCCAATAAGCCGTGTCCGTACCATCGCCCTCGGATTCATTTCCAATACCCCACGCAAGCAACGCCGGATGATCCCGGTATTGCATCACCTCTTTCCGCACACGCTTGGCCTGTTTGGCACAATGCTCGGGGTTCTCATACGAAAACCAACTGCACTCTTTCTCCAACCAAATCCCCGCACTCACGGTCAGACCGAGCGAATGCGCCTCATCCAGAATCTTGTCGAGACCATTCGTTGACCACGTGCGTATCGAATTTCCACCGCGTGCCGCTAGCTCCGGCAATCGTTTGTCGCCACCGACTCCTTGCACGAAATAGGGCTTCCCACCACGTGTCATGCCATTCGATGTCAGGACAACAGGTATCGCTGCGGGTGCTGCCGCAACCTCTACGGGCGCTTCCTTCTTCTCGCAATTGCACAGCGAAAAAATCGGAAGAATCAGCAAAATGGGGCGCAAGCCATGGGCATTTGGGTTCAGGTCTCTCATGGTAACATTTCTATCAACGCATCTAAGCTCTCATCTCTATCTTGTCCTTTCCTGAACCACCCTTCAGGCAACTCAGCACTCCTGTATGACCCATCTCTAGCATCTCTGCAATCCATGGATTGCTCGCCAAATCATCTGCCACCGCCCGATTGAAACAATTCACCAAAAAACTCTCACCCTCCCTCTTCCTTTCTGTAATCTCACCCACGTGAGAACACTTGACCCCTGCCCAGCTCCTCAAATCCTCCTCTCCTTCGACTTCGATGGCACACTCCACGACCCCTCCGAAAGCCCACCCATCCCCCGCGATTTCTTCACCACCATCCGCACCCTCCGCGAACAACGCAACGCCATCTGGGGCATCAACACCGGACGCTCCATGCCGCAGGTCGTCGAAGGTTTCATCGAATCCAGCTTCCCCTTCCTCCCGGACTGGGTCATCGCCCGCGAACGCGAAATCTACTTCCCTAACGACTTCGGCCGCTTCCTCCCCCACAAACCATGGAACGAACGCTGCGAAAAAGACATCCACGCCCTCTTCAAAAAAGCACACAAAATCCTCAAACACATCCAATCCTTCGTCGAGGAACACACCGGCGCCCAATACATCGAAGTCCACGGCGACCCCGCAGGCATCATCTCCCGCACCGAGGAGGAAATGGAATGGATCGTCACGCAGATCGAACCCCTCATTCAGGAAATCCCCCTGCTCGGCTGGCAACGCAACTCGATCTACCTCCGCTTCGGTCACAAGAACTACCAGAAAGGTAGTACTTTGTCCGAAGTCGGAAACCTCTTCCAAATCCCCGTCTCCCACATCCTCGCCGCCGGAGACAGCCACAACGACGTCGAAATGCTCTCCCCCCAACACTCCGGCTTCGCCGCCTGCCCCTCCAACGCCGTCCCCGCCATCCGCGAACTCATCGCCGCCCGCAACGGCTACATCGCCAAATCCCCCCACGGCCACGGCATCGTCGAAGCTCTCAACGCCGCGTTCCGCTAAACCCATGAGATCGGCAACTCCCATGGTTATTTCCATATTACCGGATCTTGGTTACTGTTCCCGCTTCTAGATAAGGAAGGCACTCAAGCACTTTGATCATGAGCGGAGCTGTGTCCTGTAGTCGATTGGTAGGTGCTTGTATGGTGATGACCGCAATCTCATGCTCAACCAAATTTTGTTGATAGGACATATTGGAATCAAGAGTCAAAAGAACATCATAGCCGTTATCAGCCGCAGATAATAGTAACTTGCCGTTTTTGATTCCTGACCATCCTATGTAAGCAACCGAATCTACCACGTGCCCCGGCAAAAAGCGTCGAAGTCTCCAGTCCAGATTCTCATCCAAGAGTATTCTCATCTCTCATACGCCAGCAAGGGCATGCGCTTTTGAGGCCTCTAAAATCGCGATCACTTGTATTTTGGAAACTGAAGGAAATCCTTCCAGAAAATCCTCAATTGATTCACCACCCTCTAAATGATCGAAAAAACTTCTAATAGGTACACGGGTTCCGGAAAATACAGGCTCACCACCCAATACCTCAGCATCTATTGTTACCTCTTCCATAAGCAAAACACTATCGAACAAAAACCCGTTATGCAACGCTCTTAACTCATTACTTCTTGCTATCCTGCCCATTCGGCACCTCAGGATTCGCCTCGCGTCCGAAGTAATACCGCCCCCACATTCCTTGAACTAGTCCCCGCGAGTCGGGGACATTCTCTCTTGCCTCTCTCTTTCTAAATATTCAGGATTTCCACAACCCATGACTACTTCAATATCAATTCTCCCGGAAAAACTACACGAATACCCACAGCAAGATGTGATCGACGGAGCATCGGATTCGATTCTCGATGATTGCCTCAATCAAAACGACGGGGTGCTACAACTCGTGCACCGCTATGCTGGCCGAACCTTTTGCTCACCCGGAAAGCGCCTTCGTCTGGATGCGAAATCGTATTACCCGGACTACATGGGCGGCACCGGTCTTGATGAAGTTTGGATGTGCTGCACTGTGCCGATTGTGACTGGCGTCATCGATACCCGCACGGGAAAAGCGCCGTTTCGCGAAGGAGAGGCACACGTCCTCACGCCAAACGGGCAATTCATCTCGCTTCAGGACTTGATTGCGGCCAATCCGGAAGCGGTCATGGGCGAGAAAGTCACGGCATTTTCGAAAGAACTATTCGGCGAGGTCACCTGGCCGATCGTTTCCAAGAAGTTCGACAACCTGAACCCCATTCCCCATCACCTTCACTGGGCAAAGTGGGAAGTTTACGACATCAATTCTTTCGACAACCCTGGAGTCAGTCCGTCACATTATCACACCACGGCAATGGGTCTGTACCCGTTCGTGACAAAGGACCAGTTTCTCGCCTGCATGAAACGCTGGGGACAGGGCGATTACAACGGCGTGCGGCACTTGTCGCCTCACACGATGATGCACATTGATAACGGCTTTGTGATGCCGAATGGTGTGCTGCACTCACCGACGGACCTTTGCACGCACGAGTTGCACGTGACGATGGACGAGCATTTCCTGGCCGAGGATCTGACGCTCGATGGACGGATCGGAGCAGCCGACGCGTTTTACGCCTGCCGGGAACAGGACTATCCGAAGGCCAAGCACGAAGACTGGGAATACCTGGTTGACACCTTCGACTTCAAAGCGAATCAGGATCCGGACTTCGTGCTCAAGAATTCGCGCCCGGCCATCACCGCCGAAGAATTTGCCGGCGACGGAGTGGACGCAAAGTGGATCGTTTATGGGAATGTCCTCGGCGATCAGAAGTGCTCCATTCTCCGTCTTACCCTCGCACCCGGTGCCAAGACGAATTTCTGCCCGGAGAGCCCCGCGCTATTCCACACGAACCGCGGACGCGGTCGGGTTGGAAAACTCGCAGTGCAATATCACCAGGACATGAAGCTTGGTGAACTCTATCCCGAGATCGGATTCATTACCCAGGCCGCACTTAACCGTGGCGGTGTCAAAATCGAGAACACGGGGACTGAACCGCTCGTGTTGACCTTCGACTTCCCGCAACACGCGCATTCCAAAACTCCCGGTGTTGCTGTTGCGAGCTAGTCGCATGATTACTGGAGTTATTCAGCAAGTCATATTTACCAAGTGATCGCTTACTCCGACGCACCCTACCAATTCTTCGAGGCCAAACCCGCGAAGCCGCTCATCCGTTTGGCACGCTTCGCAAACAAACATTTCATACTCCCCGGCCCGAACCATCGCATCAGTGAAATTGCACTCTCCGGCGAAACAGAAGCCGTCCGCGACGCTTGTCGGAGCAACAAACACCTCGTCTTCGTCAGCAATCACGCGACCCACAGCGACCCACAGGTCCTCACCGAAGTCCAACGCAGACTCGGCATCGATTCCGGCTTCATGGCCGCCTACGACGTCTTCCTGCGCAGCCGCTTTCATGCCTTCTTCATGCAGCGCCTCGGCAACTTCTCCATCGATCGCGAAGGCAGCGACCGCAAGGCCATGTCAGCCGCCATTCAAATGATCAAGGACGGCCAACGCGCCCTCAACATCTTCCCCGAAGGAAACGTCTTTCTAACAAACGACCGGCTCATGCCCTTCCTCGACGGCACCGCATTCATCGCACTGAAAGCACAAACCGCCCTCGACGACGCCACCGTCACCATCGTCCCGGTCAGCATGAAGTTCACCCACCTCAGCATCCCCAAGCCCACCCTCAAGCAACGCCTCATCGACCTCGCCAACCACAGCGGACACAGCTTCCCCGAAAACTCCGAGAACGAACCCATCTCCGCCGTCCTCAACCTCGGCCAACATATCATTGGCAACTACCTCCACAAACACGGCCACACCCACATCGCCAAAGACTCCCTCTACGCAACCCTCGAAACCTTCGCATCCGGCCTCGTCGAATCCATCGAAAACGATCTGGCCATCAAACCAACACCGCAAACCAAACTCACCGAGCGTATCGGAAAAGTCCGCTCCCGCCTCCACCAGTTGCGCACCGATGCCACCTCCCCACGCGATCCCGCCCTCGACGGCCTCGCCGACCGCGCCATCCTCGCCCTCCGCATCCACGGCTACACCTCCCCCTATCTAACAGCCCGCCCCACCATCGACCGCTACGATGAAACCGTCGAACGCATCGCGGAAGACTACCACTCCCGCCTCATGCCCAGAACCGGCCCGCGCCGCGCCATGGTCATGCTGCACCCACCCGTTTCCGTGGGAGATTTCCTAGCCCAAGCGAACAACTCCCTCAAAACCGCCATCCCCTCCCTCACCCAAACCCTCTCCCAAACCATCCAGGCCGGCATCGACTCCCTCAACGAAAAAAACGACGCCCCCGGCGCCACCCTGATCGGTGAATAGGGACATGGCATGATCTCGATCCAAATGGCAGGGACGCTTGTCCTCAAGCGTCCATATCTCGCGGTGCTACCGATCCCATCGGCTCCTATCCGTCATGAAAACCGTCAGATATGGGCACAGGCAGGGACGCTTGTCCCAAAGCGTCCATATCTGGCGGCGCTACCGATCCCATCGGTTCTTTTCCAACATCACAACCGTCAGATATGGACGGCTCGGAGATCCGTCCCTGCCACGAAAAAACCCACCGCACATTCGGGCGGCGGGCTTTGCGATCTTAGCTCTTGCTTGAAAATTGAGAAGTTGAAACTTGAATGTTAAGCCTCAGCGGCGGCGGCGCAGGAGACAGAGAAGACCAAGACCGCCGAGGAGGGCGGAAGAGGGCTCTGGAATCATGAAATCAGGAGATCCTGTTATAAGGATGTCGTCCACGAAGACCCTGACATCTGCTCCTGCACTGGCGTTATCAACAAAGCGAAATTTAGCGGTATCCGTAAATGAGGGCAAGAAGCTAGTATTTTGGATCGTGCCAGATCCCGAAATTGTATGGTCTGTGCCTTCAAGCAAAGTTATGGAAAGAGAACCCGGATTGCCACCTGTTCCTCCGTTACCAGAAGAGAGTCTAGCGAGAGTTGTGAAGGTTGATCCATCCGCCGCATATTGAATTTCCAGAAAGCGTGTTGTTGTACCGTTCAACCACTCGTAATTAAATCCGATGGTAACGGAAGTGTAGAGTTGGGTATTTAAGGGGAGAGCATCAGTCAGCGTGATAGTTCCGCCGCTTTTTGGTAAGTTAGCTGCGCCGTTGCCAGTCGATGCGAAGTTGCTTCCCGAGCTAAAGGTGTAGAGGGAGGCTCCCCCTGATGCAGTCCACGCCCCGAGACTGCCCTCGAAGGTGCTGCTTACTAAGATCGTAGCCGCGTGGCTCGAAGCCGCAGTCATGTAGAGCGCGATGACCGGGAGAAGGAGGTGTTTGATTTTCATAGTGGTGTGTTTTGTTTAGATTGGGATTTCCGAGAGTTGAATAACTCGTGTAACGGGTGGGAACATCAGGGTTGTAAGAACGTATGACGATTGAATTTAGGACTGGTCACCTGTCAAAAAAAGGGTCAGGTTTTCCCGCATGGGCGAGCTGCGTTTCCTGAGCAAGATCGAGCAAGTGGCGGCGCACTTGCGGGCTGAGCTGGCCAGCGGTCGCTGGGAGCATGAGATGCCGGGACGGCTGGAGCTGGCGGCGGGGATGGGGATTAACGCGAAGACCGTGGAGGAGGCGCTGCGATTGCTTGAGAAAGAGGGTGTGCTGGCCGGGCAAGGAGCAGGAAGGCGACGGCGCGTTGTCACGGTAGATAAACCTGAGAAACAGGCATTGCGGGTGAAAATTCTGCTGTTTGAACGGATTGACCATGGTTTGCCGCATCTGATTGATCTTCTTCACCGCCTCAATCAGCAGGGGCATGCTGCGGACTTTGCGAATAAAAGTCTTCATGATCTGAACATGGATGTGAAAAGGGTGTCGGCTTTTGTGAAAGCGGAGGGTGCGGATGCATGGGTTGTCTGTGCAGCATCGCGCGAGATTCTCCAATGGTTTGCAGAACAGGGTACGCCAGCCTTTGCTAGGTTCGGAAGGCGCAAAGGTCTTCCACTTGCGGGAATCGGAGTCGATAAAGCCAAAGCAATAAAAATTGCGGTTCACAGACTGTATGAGTTAGGTCACAGGCGCATCGTGCTGATGGTTAGAGAAGAGCGGCTGAAACCTTATCCGGGAACAATTGAGCAGGATTTCGTAGCTACTCTGAGAGGCCTGGGAATCACAACAGGTCCTTACAACCTTCCTGAATGGGGGGATGACATCGCGGGCTTTTACCGCGGCTTGGATGCGCTTTTTCATCATACCCCTCCCACCGCGCTGTTCCTGACAGAGGCACGGCTTTTCATCGCGGCGCAACAGCATCTCGCGCGGCGTGGCATCCTGGCACCGCGCGACGTTTCGCTGATCTGCGATGACCCCGACGTCGCGTTCTCGTGGTGCCTGCCGGCCGTTTCGCACTTCCACTGGGACACCCGTCCCGTCGTCAGTCGTGTGATACGGTGGGTGGAGAATGTGGCGTGCGGCAAGGAGGATCGTCGGCAGAGCTTCGTCAAAGTCGAGTTCGTGGAAGGCGGGACGATCGGGCCTGTCAGGAAACATTCCGGCTGAGTTTTTTGGGTATCCTCTCCGCTTTCTAACATATTGGAGCATCCGGCGGGGAAGAATTAAGAACCGCTCACTGATTGAGAGCATCGGGGTGGAAGTATGTATTATTTCGATTTATCTCACCTAGCAGGAACACTGGCGTTTCAATTCCTGAAAGCCGCAAGAGTAGTGGAGCGTAGAGCTTCCCTCATGAAACGGTTCAACAAGTGGATTCTCACCCTGATTTTCTCGGGACTGGCTTTCGGCGCGGAGACCGGAGCAACAAAGCAGGACAAGCCAACTGATGGATTCAAAGAACGAGTGGACGCGATGTTCCGCGCCGAGGCTGGTCAGCCGCTCAAGCGTGCCAAAAAGCAGCCGCCGCTGCGTCCCGGAAGCGGCAACTACACCCGCGCCTATTCCTACTCCATCGTCGGCTACGCCGCACGGTGCTTCTACCTCGGCGAGATGATCGACGAAGCCAACGCCGCCCTTGTCGAAAATGCCCAACACTATCTCGACAATCCCAAGGACATCATCGACCGCGATAGTTTCCACTGGCATGCGGACATCGTCATGCGCCTGATCGACATGTATGGCCCGGAGGGAAAAGTCCGGGCCGGGCGCCTCACCCCAGCGACCGAGGCCGCCTGCCTCAAGCCGATCTGGATTTACGTCAAAACCAGCGCGAAATACAACAAGCCGGACCACGCCACGACCCAAACCTGGGAATTTCACAGCACCGAAAACCATCACGCCATGGATTTCACAACGCATTGGCACTTCGCCAAAATCGCAAGAAACATGCCCGACTACCGCGCACTGAAACTCGATGACGGCACCACGCTCGAGCAACACTACCGCGCATGGAACGAATACATCGTCGTCTATTGCCGCGAGCGCGCGAAAAAGGGTGTGTGCATCGAGATCATGTGCCCTGGCTACAATTCGGTCTGGCTCAAGGGTATCCACAATTTCCGCGACTTCGGCGAGCCGGAGGTGCGCCGCTCCGCCGAAATGCTGCTCGACCTCTACTGGGCCTATTGGTCGCAGGAACAACTTCACGGAGTGGAAGGCGGCGGCAAGACCCGCGTCCGTAACGTGAACGGCTTCAAACACAGCACCCATGGAATCCCCGCCCTCGGCTGGTATTATTTCGGCATCGGATCGGAGCCAAAGGCCTTCTCCGGCGAGCTCAACGCTTTGCTCAGCGACTACCAACCGCCCGCCGTGGTGGCGGAAATCGCCCGATCCTCCCGCGCGGACGGTCCCTATGAAATCCGCCAGCGCGCCCAGGGACTTGGCCAGCAAGGCACCGAAAGCGCGGTGATGGCGGATCACATGAAGCCCAACAAATTCCGCACCGATGGCGGCGGCATCGTCCGCTACAGCTATTGCGATCCGGCCTTCACCATCGGCACCCTCATGACCGAGGCGCGTCCGCTGAAAGATTGGGTCCACATCAGCGCCCAGAGCCGCTGGCAAGGCGTCGTCTTCGGCGATAGCCCCGGTGCGCGCATCGTCCCCGTCGTCCGCCCGGTGGGCAAGGCACGCGACGTGCTCAACGGCCACTGGTCGGTACAAAGCAAGGGCAGCCTGATCACCCAAAAGCTCAAAGG
>JBGSRM010000161.1:0-17022 GCA_041737575.1 Akkermansiaceae bacterium | reverse complement strand
CCACAAGCACCGCAATGGCCAGACATCCTCGCGGAATACCGCATCTGAGCTATCGCGCTCTTCAAGCCATTTAGAATGTCAGCAAAACCTGTCCACTTTTGCTCAGACAATTAAATCCACTTTTGCTCAGTCGCCGACAGGATTTCATTTTAAAATTGTTACAAACTCTTCATCCCGTCACTGGCATGCGGAAAATCATGCGGCGGCGAAGTCGAGATCACGGGTGGGGCGGACGGACGGTTTGGGGAGGGCTTCGCCCTTGGCGGTGCGGTGTTCGATCTCATCGATGATGATGCCGCAGAGCTCGGCGTAGGTTTCCACCTCGTTTACGCCATGGCAAACGCCACCAAAATAGAGATCAGGACAATAGCCGATGTAGCATAGGTCTTCGTCCGACCATTGGACAAAGCGGAGGTAGTTGTCTGCTGGTTTCATGGTGGAAGAAGTGCCAAGTGAGAAGTGATCAGTGAGCACTGGAAGATGCTTCAGGCGTAGGCGAGCTTGCCTTTTGGTTCGGGGATGGGGCGGTTGAGGGAGCGGGCGGTTTCGATCCATTCGGCGATGACTTGCTGGGCGTTGGCGACGGCTTCCTCGTAGGAATTGCCGTCTGCCATGCAGCCGGGGAGTTCGGGGACTTCGACGAGGAAGGCGTTGTCTTCCTTGCTCCAGTAGATGATGAGTTCGTAGCGCATTTCAGTCGATTTCGAGTTGGTATTTGAGAAACAGGTTCCGAACCTGCTTTACTTGATAAGGTTTCGCCTTATTCCCAATAGGCTGCAAGTTGATAATCTCCTCCACACCTACCTTGAAGAACAGGGTGTGGCTGCCTTTTCCCGGCTTTCTGGTGAAACCCGCGCGCTCCAGGAGATGGCAGATATCCGCGAAGGAGATATTCGCGTCGGATCTGCCGGTGAGGATGTCTGCGAGGGTTTTGCTGGCTTTGCTCATGGGAGGATGGGGTGGAACCATGGTTCGCTTCGGTTGTGAAAGGGGTTGAAAACCCCTTCGCCTTATTTGTTTATGAGGGGCTGACCGAATCATGTGGCATCGTCGTTGAGCATGGAGGTTTGGCGCGGGGCGGTGTCGCGGTAGTTGACTTTGGCGCTTTGCTGTCGGGTGGCGGCCATGGGTTTCATGCTGATCGTGAGTTCGCAGCCGAGGGCGGTGGCGATTTTCACCATGGAATCGAGGGTGAAGTTGGTATCGCCGCGCAGGATCTTGGTGATGTAGGCGGGAGAGGAGCCAATTTTCTCCGCGAGGGCGGTGCGGGTGAGGCCGCTGGTTTTCATCAAGGCGACGATATCCTCGGAAAAGCGGATGGATGCGCCTTCCGCCCGGTAGGCGTGGGAGCTGCGTGCCTGTTCGGCTTTGGCTTTGAGGGCGGTGAGGGTTTTCATGGCGGTGGTCGGTCAGGGTGGTCTCTGGGAGCGGGACGCTCCTTGTACGGCCTGCGGCGGGACGCCGCAGCTACTCAGAGAATTTCAGTTTGTTGGCTTTTTTGGCGGCTTCGTAGGCTTTTTTCCACTTGGTGGCGGCTGCGAGTTCGTTGGGCGGGGTGGCTTGGCGTTTTTTCAGGAATCCGTTGGTGCAGAGGATGATGCGGTTCGCATCCCAGAAGCCGATGAGCCTGAGACCACCGATGGTTTTGAACTCGAAGAGGCCATCGCCGAGGGTGTTGACCTTTTGTTTGTTTTTCGGGAGTCCATGGTCGCAGGAGTAATCAAGGAGCTTGGTGAGTTTGGCGAATTCGTCGGGCTGAAGTGTGGCGGCGGTGGTGAGGAAGGATTCAGAAGGGCAGTTGGAACCGTCTGCGAGGAGGTAGATTCGGCAGGCGGAACCGGACTGGTAGAGTATCGCTTCCAAGGAGAGTATTTAACCTGTGAGTTAATTTTACAAGGTGTAAGTTTGCGAAATTTGAGGTTTCTATTGGCAGGCCTCGCACTCTCCTCCGTTCATCATCGCATCGATGGAGCAAGCCATCTTCTGCTCTGCGGTGAAGGTCTTCGCGGCTGCGTTGGTGGCGGCGGTTGCGGCGGTTTGGGTGGCCATGACTCCGCGCTGGTCTTTTTTGACTTCAACGGTGGATTTCTCGACGTTGGAGGCTTGGAGGGTGCGGAGGTAGTAGGTGGTTTTGAGGCCTTTGTCCCAGGCGCGGCGATACATGTGGCTGAGGACTTTGAAGTCCGGAGTGGCGAGGAAGAGGTTGACCGACTGTGACTGGTCGATCCACTTCTGGCGGCGAGCGGCGGCATCGACGATGTATTCGTAGCCGATGCCGAAGACGGTTTTGTGCTTCTGCTTGATGGCCTCCGGGATGTCATCGATGGCATCGAGCTCGCCATCGAAGTATTTCAACTGATCGACCATTTCCTGGGACCAGAGGTTGGCTTTCTTGAGATCGCGGACGAGCTCGGTGTTGAGGATGGTGAAATCGCCGGAGAGGTTGGATTTCACGTAGAGGTTTTTGTAGTTCGGCTCGATGCAGGGGGTGGTGCCCATGATGTTGGAGATGGTGGCGGTGGGGGCGATGGCGAGGACGTTGGAGTTCCTCATGCCGTGTTTGGCGATTTTCTCGCGAACGACGGACCAATCCATTTTTCCGCCGCGCGGGACATCGATCTTGCGACCGCGCTCGTCTTCGAGGAGGTCGATGGTGTCTTGCGGGAGAAGTCCCCTGCTCCACTTGGAACCTTCGTAAGACGAGTAGGTGCCGACTTCCGCCGCGAGATCGCTGCTGGCGCTGTAGGCGTAGTAGGCGATGGCCTCCATCATCTCGTCGTTGAACTCGACGGCGGCATCCGAAGCGAAGGCGAGGTTGCGTTTGTAGAGGGCGTTCTGGAGACCCATGACGCCGAGGCCGATGGGGCGGTGGCGGGAGTTCGCGGTTTTCGCGGCTTGGGTTGGGTAGAAGTTGATGTCGATGACGTTGTCGAGAGCGCGGATGGCGACGGTGATGGTTTCCTTGAGCATCTCGTGATCGAGGGCGCCATCGGAATTGATGTGAGAATCGAGCACGACGGAACCGAGGTTACAAACGGCGGTTTCCTCGTCCGAGGTGTTGAGGGTGATCTCGGTGCAAAGGTTGCTGGAGTGAATGACGCCGCAATGATCCTGTGGGGATCGGACGTTGCACGGATCCTTGAAGGTGATCCATGGGTGGCCGGTTTCGAAGATCATTTTCAACATGCCTTTCCAAAGCTCGATGGCCGGCATGGAGCGTGACCAGATTTTCCCTTCGGCAGCCATTTGCTCGTATTGGGTGTAACGCTCCTCGAAGGCTTTGCCGTAGAGGTCGTGTAGGTCCGGGGTTTCGTTGGAGCGGAACAGAGTCCAGTTCTGGCGGTCTTCCATGCGTTTCATGAACAGATCGGGAACCCAGTTCGCGGTGTTCATGTCGTGGCAACGGCGGCGGTCATCGCCGGTGTTTTTGCGGAGCTCGAGGAAGTCCTCGATGTCGTTGTGCCAGGTTTCAAGATAGGCGCAGCCGGAGCCTTTGCGTTTGCCACCTTGGTTCACGGCGAGGAGCTGATCGTTGTGAAGTTTCAGGAAAGGAATGATGCCTTGGGATTCGCCGTTGGTGCCTTGGATGTAACCACCGGTTCCGCGAACGGCTGTCCACGAACCACCGAGGCCGCCTGCCCACTTGGAAAGGTAGGCGTTTTCCGCGATGCCACGCTGCATGATGGATTCGATGGAATCGTCCACTTTGTAGAGGTAGCAGGAAGAGAGCTGGGAATGGAGCGTGCCGGAGTTGAAAAGGGTCGGTGTGGAGGAGCAGAAGCGGCGGCCTTTGTAGAGGTTGTAAAGGCGGATCGCCCATTCTTCGGCTTTGGTTTCCTCTTTTTTGAACAGTCCCATCGCCACGCGCATCCAGAAGTATTGCGGGGTTTCGATGCGCTGATGTTTCTCGCCGGTTTTATCAACGATGAGGTAGCGGTCGTAGAGTGTCTGTATGCCGAGGTAGTCGAAGTCGAGGTCGGCGGTGGGATCAAAGGCTTCGGCGAGTTTGTCGATGTCGTATTTTTCCAACAACTCGGGGTGAAGGCGTTTGATGGCGACTCCATGCTTGAGGTAGGACTTGAAGCCTTGCTTGTGAGCCAGCTTGAGTTTGTCCACACCATCGGTGGAAATGTTCCAATCGAGCACTTCCTCGTAGATGTAGGAAAGCAGGATGCGGGCGGCGAATTTCGCGAAATCCGCGTCTTTCTCGATGAGGGTTTTCGAGTTCAGGATGATGGTGGCCTTCAGATCCTTAGCGGAAATTTCCGAACCGATGGAGCGACGGAGTTCGCGTTCGATATCGGCCTCGGGGAGATTCAATTTCAGGCCGATGGATGCGTAGGCGATGCGTTTTTTGAGCTCAATGCCATCCCAGAAGGAAGACGTGCCGTCATCGTGCGTGACGACGATCATCGAGTCCTGGCTGAGGTCATCGGAGGCTACGCTTTCCAAATCCTTGCGAAGAAGATTGCGCTGCGCACGATACAGAATGTAATGCTCGGCGGCCTTGAAGTGACCCTGGCGCATGAGTTCCTCCTGAACCATGTCTTGCACGTCCTCGATGTGGACGAAGGATTGGTCGCCACGACGAACACGCTCGGTAACGGCCTTGGCGATGTCGATGGCGGGCTCGGGGTTTTCCTTGATGGTGAGGAAAGCCTTGCGAACAGCGATCTCAATTTTGGTTTCCGACCATGGCACGACGTTGCCATTACGACGGATCAGGCGGACAGGAAGCGAGTGCGGGCCGGAGCCGATATCGACGTGACCTGTTTTTTCAAGGGAACGGCGGAAGGCGAGGGATTTTGCTACATCGTAGGCTTCGTTTTCGAGAAGGGCTTTTTCGATAAGCAGGTAGAGATCACTCTCGGAAAGGCGGAGGCGACCGCCTTGCTCAAGCGACTCGGTAAGGGAAACGGCGACGGCGTGAGCGACCTGCGAAACGAACTTGCGGTTCACATCCGAGAAGATGGATTTTTCATCCTCGTGGCGGGCGATGAGCAAGTCAGCAAGAGAATCACCGATCGCATCCGCAACATCCTCCAGCGAGAACTGTGTCTCCTTGTCGCCACGGGTGACGATGATGTCGGCATGTGGCGTGCGTTTTTCCGCAGGAATGATACCGCGCCAGTCGTATGGGCGGTCGGTAGAGGCGAGCTCGAAGCGATCAGAGATGACTTGCTTGAGGATATTGTCTTCGGCGAGATTTAGGGAGCGATACATATTTGGAATTGGTGGGGTGTTTTTGATTATTGGAAATTGGTTAGTGCCGAGTGATCAGTGGGAGATAGTCGGCTACGCCGATTAAAGCTCATCGTCATTTACTGCGGTGAGCGCTGCGGCTTTCTGATACTCCGTGACGCGGCCCTCGAAGAAATTCTGCTCCTTCTTGATGTCCATCATTTCGGCAAGCCATGGGAATGGGTTGGAGACGGATTCGTTGAGTGGGGCGAGGCCGCAGGATGTGAGGCGGCGGTCGGCGATGTAATCGATGTAGGTCTCGAAATCGGCGGAGTTCAGGCCCAGGCCGGAGACGGGAAGGCAATCGCGGATGAAGGCTTTTTCCAAGCGGATGCCCTCCGCCATGGTGCTGCGGAGGTCTTCGCGGAAATCTTCTGTCCAGATGTCCGGGTTTTCATCGATGAGGTCCATCAGCAGGTTGCGGAACACTTCGATGTGGTTGGATTCATCGCGAAGGGTGTAACGGAACATCTGGCCGATACCTGGGAATTTGTTCTGGCGATACAGCGAGAGAATCATGCCGAACAAGCCGTAGAACTGGGTGCCCTCCATGATCTGGCCGAACATGAAAATGTTTTTCGCGAGAGCCTGCTTGTTTTCAGTGACGGTGAGGTCGATGTCGCGACGCAGCGCGCGGCTGTTCGAGACGACGAAGTTGTTTTTCGCGGTGATGGTCGGGACGTCCTCGAACATCGCTTCGCACTCATGCGGGTTGATGCCGAGTGAGGAAATCATGTAAACGAGGCTGTCTGCATGGATGTTTTCCTCATGGGCGTGGCGGCCGAGCACCAGTTTCAACTCAGGCGCGGTGACTACTTCGCGAACAACGTGCAGGACATTGTCACCGACGATTCCCTCGGCGGCGGAGAAATAACCGATTCCCATCTTGATGATCCAGCGCTCCACATCCGAAATATCGTTGGAGCGCCATTGCTCGACATCCTTCTGCATCGAGATGTCCTCCGGCTCCCAATGGTTGTTCTTCATCGTCTTGTAGAGGTCGTAGGCCCAGGTGTATTTGAGCGGCAGGATGTTGAAAAACATCGTGTCCTTGCCGTTGATGACCTTTTTCGAGTTGTAAGCGAGTTCGGCCTTGGCCTTATCGAGGACAAATGTGCGGGTTCCGAGGGTAACAGTGGTGGTGGACATATGGACTTAAATTCTTAGTTGTTTTAGGGGTCGCCCCATGATCTCAAGATCACGTGTAGCGTTGAGAAGACTCTCACTTTTCACCTACTTGGGTCAACATCATTTTGCAGATGTAGTATCCACAAATTATTCACAATACAACATGTTGTGTTCTCGCCTCGGTTAATACATTGTAAACTCTCCACAATACCGGACTATTTATACCTCCGAGAAAATCCCAGTGTGACACATCTTGGTGTTGAAAAAAATTCGGGAAATACGCTTCTAAACCAATCCAAACTGAAATTTGAAAAAAATCATTAAGAAATCCGTAATATTGCGGTCTACATAACGACAAAACTCACCATTCCCTTGATTTGAATGATGTAAAATTTTTAGGAATACCCGCTCGACTCCCTGAATACGGCAAATATCAGCCCAACAGGCTTTCATTTTGGATATCCTTCCGTTTGAGTAAACGCATGAAGCGTATTTCCTCCCACTGGCAAATCCTGATCGCATTGGTTTTAGCCACCATAACAGCACTACTCCTTCGCGGCCTTTTCAATGGCGCGGAAGAAAACTCCACCGGCGCACGCTTCGTTGCATCAACTCTAACAATCTGCAAATTCGTCGGCGATCTCTTCATGCGTGCACTCAAAATGATCATCGTCCCGCTCATCGTTACCGCGGTTGTCTCTGGAATCACCGGAATGAAAGGAGTCGATGGCTTCGCAAGACTGGGCATCAAAACGGTTTCATTCTACATGATCTCTAGCCTCGCCGCCATCACCGTCGGACTCCTACTCGTCAACACAATCAAACCCGGTCTCGTCAATGACCAGCCCAACGAAGCGATCAAAACCGCTTTCTCTAACAGCAAAAAAACAGCCAACACAAAAGACCTTGAGACCGTCCAAAATGCCAGCGAAAGAGAAGGCAAAGACTTCCTCCAAATCTTCAAAGACATGTTGCCGGAAAACGTGTTCAGCGCCGCTTCTAACAACGGCCAACTCCTCGGAGTCATCGTCTTCAGCATCCTCTTCGCCATCGCGGCCACTCAGCTCCCCGGCAACTCCGGCGATGTTGTTAGGGAATTTTTCAACGCCGCCAACGAAGCCATGATCACAGTCACAAAATGGATCATGGCCCTTGCACCGATCGGTGTCTATGCCCTCATCCTACCCGTCATACACGAAACAGGTGGCGACCTCTTCAAACAACTCTCCAAATACTTTCTAACAGTCCTCCTGGCTCTCCTCATACACATCGCCATCATCCTTCCGCTGGCTCTTCGCTTCATCGGTAAAGTGAATCCTCTCTCCCATTTCAAAGCGATGCGTCCCGCCCTCCTGCTCGCCTTCTCCACCGCATCCTCCTCCGCTACCCTACCCGTCACCATGCGCTCCATCCAGGAACGGGCGGGAGTTTCCAAACGGGTATCCGGCTTCACGATTCCTCTCGGATCCACGGTCAACATGGACGGAACCGCTCTTTACGAATGCGTCGCCGTCATTTTCGTCGCTCAAGTCATGGGTATCGAACTAGGCATTGGCTCGCAGTTTTTCATCATCATCGCCGCCCTTCTAACAAGCGTCGGTGTCGCCGGTATTCCCTCCGCCAGCCTCGTCGCTATCCTCCTCATTCTCAAAAACTCCGGCATCCCCAACGCCGAAGCTGCCGTCGTCTCACTCTTGGCAGTAGATCGCCTGCTCGATATGAGTCGCACCGCCGTGAATGTCTTCAGCGATTCTTGCGCTGCCATCATCATTGCCAAAAGCGAAGGCGAACATATCGAATTCTCTGACAAAAACCTGGAACAATCCTAACCCTCGTCCTGCAGGTAACTCTTCGGCTTATAAAGCATCGCAAACGGCACAAACAACACTGCCGTCGCCGCCATCAACCCACTGAAAAACCAAAAATAAGTCGCCCCCTCCAGCTTCACCTGCCCTCCGGAAAACACTTCCGTGGAGAAAAGGCGCTCACCTTCGTCGCCTTTCTTTTCCACCCATGCCAGCTCATTCTTTCTTCTCTCCAACCACGGTTTTTCAGGCTTCAACCCGTCAAGCCAGGATGATTTTTTACCCTCATCAACTTCCGCTCGTTTGATCAGAACTCCCACATCCCATTTTGTATTCCACTCACCATCTCCTCCCGCACTCCAGACTCGTGCACTGGTTGAACTGACTGTCAGATACTTCAGAGGCCTTCCCCAGTAATCCTTCAAATCCTCGATCAGCTTGTTGCCATCGGCCTTGGATGGAAACGTGTTCCCTGATTTCTCTGCGGCAGCCATGATCCGTTCCGCAGCCTCATCCAATCGCTCCTGGCCCGGTACCTCCAACGGTCTTCCAGCGCCTTTATCGAGTCTGCGAATGAAATACTCATCCGCATCCTTGGGATCATAACCTGGCAGAACCGCCGTCCTCGCATCATTCTCCCATCCCTCGGGCATTTTCTTGAGGTGTTCGGCAAGTCGCTCCTCCGCCGCGCTTGGCACCTGAATCCAACGATTCACCTCAGCCACAAAAAAATTCCCCGCCGCCACCGCCACCAAATAGAAACACATGATGAACGACTTCATTTTCCTCGGTGCCTGCGTGTAGGCAAACTCCAAAGCCACAATGGAAATCATGATCTCTGCAGCAGTCAGCAAAGCGAACGCTCCAACCTGCCAAGCAATACTCGGCCTCTGCCCCGCATCGATCCACATCTGCACCACGCTCACCAAAACAAACGCGCCCGACATCAACACGAACCCGATTCCCATTTTCCTCAGCGGGCTCAACGGCCAAAATTTTTCCACCGCAGGATAAATCAAAAGACTGAACAACGGGATAAACGTCAGCACAAAAACGGAATTCAATGAATGAATCTGCGAAGGCAACCACTCAAACCCAAGGAACCTGCGATCCATGTTTTCCGCCTGGAAAATCCAAGTCGAACTCGATTGATCAAACAACGCCCAGAACACCGCCACAAACAGATACACAGGCGCCAATTTCAACATCGCCATCACACCATCCCTACTGAAAGCCTCCTTCAAAAAACCGACCCCACCCGCCGGAACGTGCGTGAAACGTTTCCTCCCCAACCAAAATACAAAGGTCGCAATCGCCATCAAAACACCCGGAACTCCGAACGCCCAATGAGGCCCATACCACTCCAAAAGCCAAGGTGTCAGCAAGGTCGATACAAATGCACCTAGATTGATCGAAAAATAAAACCAATTGAAAATCTTCGACAACAGACGCGAGTTTTTTTCTCCAAACTGATCACCCACATGAGCCGAAACACACGGCTTGATGCCACCCGCCCCCAGCGCAATCATCACCAAACCCGTGAACAGCCAATACTGCGAATTTCCATACTCCCCCATCAACGCCAACGCCGCATGACCGCCGCAGTAAACCAAAGACAGAAACATGATCACCCGATACTTCCCAAAAAACACATCCGCCAGTATCGCTCCCAAGATCGGTGTCAGATAAAACGCGGTGTTGAACTGATGATACATCTCCGCTGCCTTCGCCTTCTCCATCGGCGTCCCGCCCGACCCGTCCATCAAATAAAGATAGTGGACAAAAAACACAGTCAGAATCCCCTTCATCCCGTAAAAGGAAAACCGCTCCGCCGCCTCGTTGCCTATGATATGCGGAATGCCCGGTGGCATCCTCTCCGTCTCCAATGGCTGCGTCCGATACTTCATTTGAATCCTAACTCAGATTACAACCTCTACCTTTCCCCACCATCAGCCCCCGCTCGCCTTCCTCAAATTCCTCTCTAACAATTCAACATCCGTCTTCCTGGAAAGCACGTTGTATTTCGCACGTCCTTTCGTCTTCAAAAGTGTCTGCAACTCATCCAACTCGGCCAACACTTTCCGACAATCATCCAACGTCCTCGGCTCAGCCGCCATCGTGCCGGAACTCAACCGCTCATAATCACTCAGGTAAGACTGCGCCGCCTCACGATACCAACCCATTACGGCATCTTCTCCTGCCGGCTTCTTGGCCACCACCTCACGGAAAAATCCAACCGCCTTGTCCAACCCGCCTTGCTCCCAATTTTTCAAGCCCGCTATGAAATATGCCATCGCCCCCTCGTCTCCATCTTTGCTCCCCACTTCCCTCTCATCCATAAATGGCATCTTACCAAGCTGCTGCAAAACAGGTAACAACGAATTGGCGAATCCCGCACCCAAGCCGCTCGGTTTGCTTGAAATGTGATCCTCTACCTGCCTCGCATACCTGCTTGCTTCCCCTGATCTGCCATCCATGTAAGCCGCCACCACTGCCTCCAAACCAGCCCACGTTCGCGTAGGCTCTTGCACACCACGATTCCCAAGAATCTCCACAAACAAATTCTCCGCTGCTCTATAATCACCCGATCTCATCGCCGCACGCGCCGACATATATCTCCTCGCAATCTCCTCTTGGGAACTGCCATTTCCCTCACCCCCACCTCCTCCGGCGACAACCACATTCGATGGTTCTTTCACAGGTGCTTTCCCTTTCATTTTCAACACCAAAGCCACTCCCACCACCACGGCAATCAACACACCAAGCCCGCTCATGATCAAAACCCTCTCCTTCTTGCGCCGCGTCAGCCTCGCGCGTCCCTCCGCATCCCCGCTTCCCTCCCCTTCACTCCTGATGTCTCCCTGCGCAACACCCAACGCACGCTTCAATCCGGAAATCATCTCATCGTAACTTCCAAAACGATCCTCCGGCTCATAAGCCATCGCACGGGTGATTACCGCACATGTCTCGGCACATAACTCCGGAGCCACCTTTTTAAGCGGAACAACCTTCTGCTTGGCCGCCTTCAACAATGAACTGCTCATCGACTCCTCATTGCACGGCGGAACCCCCGCCAAAGCATGATACAGCGTCGCACCGAACGCATAAATATCAGCTCGGAAATCCTCTACCCCACCCTCAATCGCCTCCGGCGGCACATAATACGGCGTCGCCCAAATCTCCGTCGCCTGCGCCTTGCCACCACTCGTCACCAACGCCAAACCGAAGTCCACAATCTTCGCATTCCCCTCGGCATCTAACAAAATATTCCCGGGCTTCACGTCACGGTGAATCAATCCCGCCATCTGCGCTCCCTTCAACCCCTCCGCTATCTGGATCGCCAAAGGCAACATCTCCTGCTCCGGAATCTTCCCCAACTCCCGTATCCGATGCTCCAGATGACCTCCAGGCACATACTCCATCGCAATGAAAAACCACCCATACGCCCAACCCGTCGTGTAAACCCTCACCACATGCGGATGACTGAACGAAGCCGTCAACCTCGCCTCCTCCTTGAACGCCGCAATCCTCGTCTCGTCCTTGGAATACTCCTCACTCAAAATCTTCACCGCCACCTCTCGACCCAGCGTCTCATCATTCGCGATAAACACCGAACTCATCCCCCCGATCGCATGCCGCCTCGCCACAATATACGGCCCAAACTGATTCTTCACCCGATTCTCCGTCTCACACTCGGGACAAATCACCCGCGAATACGGCCCCACCGTCGATATGTTCATCGGCGCTTCACACGCGTAACATAGGACTATCTGTTCCTCTTCTGCGGACATGGATTCAACTCTGGCTAATCATTACGAAACTGAAAACCCCGAACTTCCGAAATTTTTCCCCTCCTTTCCACCCCTCAATCAACCTTCCACCTTGCATCTAACCCCATTTCCCACGAAACCTCCCACGTGATCGCAAGAATTCGTGGAAACGTCCTGGAAGCCTACCCCAACCGGCTCGTCGTCGATTGCAACGGAGTCGGCTACGAAGTCATCATCCCCATCTCCACTTTCGACCGCCTCCACCCCTCCGAAGGCTCAAAAGTCGACCTCCGAACCCACCTCCACATCCGCGAAAACGCCCACACCCTTTACGGCTTCGCAACCGAGGAAGAACGCGACGTCTTCCTCCTACTCCTCGAGCGCGTCTCCGGCATCGGCCCCGCCATCGCCATGGCCGTCCTCAGCGGCATGCCCGTAAACATGTTCAAATCGGCCGTCGTCTCCGGCGACTCCGCACTCATCTCCAAAACAAAAGGCGTCGGGAAAAAAACCGCCGAACGCATCATCCTCGAACTCAAGGACAAAGTCGGCGTCGCAGACACATGGCAGGACGCCGCCTCCGGCCAGGTCTCCTCACAAGCCGCCGACGCCGAACTAGCCCTCATCGCCCTCGGCTACAAACAAGTAGATGCACGCAAAGCCGTCCGCAACATCCTCGACCAACAACCCACCTCCACCGCCGAAGAACTCATCCGCGGCGCCCTCCGCTCGCTCCAAAGCTAGTCTTCTTGAAAATTGAAATTTGAATTTTGAAAGTTATGACCGTTCGCACCCGCTTCGCTCCCTCACCCACCGGCTACCTCCACGTCGGCGGCGCCCGCACCGCCCTCTTCAACTACCTATTCGCCAGAAAACACGGCGGAAAATTCATCCTCCGCATCGAAGACACCGATGCCGCTCGCAACACAGAACCAGCTCGCCAAGCCATCTTCGACGGCATGTCATGGCTCGGCCTCGACTGGGACGAAGGCCCGGACAAAGGCGGCGACCACGGCCCCTACTACCAATCCCAACGCAACGACATCTACGACGCCTACTTCCAAAAACTCCTCGCATCCGACCGACTCTACCAAGACGGCGACGCATGGCGCTTCCGCTTCGATCGCCAACCCCTCACCATGAACGACCTCGTCTGCGGTGAAGTCACCATCGACTACCGAGACACCTCCAACACCCCCGACATGGTCATCCGCCGCAGCGACGGCTCCTACGTCTTCCACTTCGTCAACGTAGTCGATGACCTCGAAATGAAAATCACCCACGTCATACGAGGCGAAGACCACCTCATGAACACACCCAAACACCTCCAGCTCATCTCCGCCCTTGGCCAACAACCGCCCCTCTACGCACACATCCCCCTCATCCTCAACCCCGACGGCTCCAAAATGTCCAAACGCGACGCCGGAGCCGCCGTCGGCGACTACCCCAAAAACGGCTTTCTCCCCCAAGCCGTCACCAACTTCATCGCACTCCTCGGTTGGTCCCCGAAATCCGACGAAGAAATCTTCTCCCTCCACGAACTCATCGACCGCTTCTCCATCGAAGCAGTCAACCGCGCCCCCGCCCGCTTCGACCTCGAAAAATGCAAATGGGTCAACCAACAACACATCACCCAAACCTCCACCGAAGACTTCGCCAACCTCGTCAAACCCTTCGTCGAAAACGAAAACCTCCCCATCAACGAAAACTACCTCCCCGCAATCTCGGCCGTGAAAGAAAAAGTGCGCCTTCTCACAGAAGTCCCGGACGCCATCCACTTCCTCATCACAGATGAAATAAAAACCGACCCGGAAGCCATCGCCAAAGCCAAGGCAAACCCCAACGCCCCCCTACTCGCGGCCCTGGCCGATCACATCCTCACCCTCCCAACCTGGTCTGCCGACATCGCAAAAGAAGCCATCACCCACATCGCCACTTCTAACAACACCAAACCCGGCCAACTCATGTTCCCCATCCGCGTAGCCCTCTCCGGCCGCGCCAACGGCCCCGACCTCGGCGAAATCTTCTCCATCCTCGGAAAAGAAAAATCCGCCTCCCGCCTAAAAAACTTCTCAATACCAGTCTAAACTGCAAGCAACCTCCTCCGCACCAAATCCAAAGCAGACTGCGAAACCGACTGCTTGAAATCCTTGCGATTGCGCGGATGAAAAACCTTCACCGCAAAACTATCACCTCCCTTTTCCGCCAACCCGATCCACGCAGTCCCCACCGGCTTCTCATCCGTGCCTCCACTCGGCCCCGCGATACCCGTAACAGAAATCGCTAAATCCGCACCACTCTCCCGCAACGCCCCCCCCGCCATTGCCACCGCCGTCTCCTCAGACACCGCCCCACAACGATCAAGCGTCTCCTCCAAAACCCCCAACTCACTAACCTTCGCCTCATTCGCATACGTCACCCACCCATGCGTGAACACATCCGAAGCACCCGGAACATTCGTCAACCGATTCGCAATGAGCCCCCCCGTGCAACTCTCCGCCGTAGCCATCTTCATACCCTTCTCCTTCAAAAGCTTCACCACCCTCCCCTCCAGCGAACTACCATCATCACTAATCAAATACTTCGTAAACCTCTCCATCACCACCCCGCACGCCGCATCAATCACCCCCGCATCCCCAATCAACCTCAGATCCACCTCACCCATCCGCGCACAATATCCATATTCCAATCCAACCATCGCCGCTAACTGATCATCAATTCCATCATGAAACTCACTCTCACCAATCCCTGTGAATTTCAACTCCCTCACCTCCGCCACCTCACTCACACCTGAAAGTGCCCGCAACCTCGGTGCAACCTCATCATGAAACATCGGATAAAGCTCCCTCGGCGGCCCCGGCAATAAAAACACCGCACAATTCGACCTCCCGTTGATGCGCGGCGGAATATACAAACCCGGAGCCGTCCCGTTCGGATTCGACATCACATCCGCTCCCACCGGAACCATCGCCTGCCTCCGATTCGCATCCGCCATCACCTTCCCCCGTATCGCAAAAAACTCCTTCAAACTCCTCAATGCCTGCTCATCCTCATGCAGCTCAAGCCCCAAACACTCCGCCACAATCTCACGCGTCAAATCATCACTCGTCGGCCCCAATCCCCCCGTGATCAACAAAACATCCGCACGACCCACCATCTCCATAAACGCCTCTCGGATCGCATCCCCATCCGGCACAGTCGTCTGACGCGCCACACGCAACCCCATCAAAAACAACTGCCGCCCGAACCACGAACCATGCGTATTCGTCGTATTCCCTAACAACAGCTCCGTCCCCGTATTGATGATCTCAATGCGCATCCTTCACTCCCACAAATAAGACTGCTCGCTCGCGATCACATCCCCGCCCACAATCATCCGTATCCTCCACGCCAACACACGGCCCTTATCAAAATATTCATCCCCAATCACCATAAACTCCTCTTTCCCGGAAACCTGATCCGATACAAGTGTCCGACTCATCTTCTTCACCAAACTCCCGCTCTTCCCCTGCTGATACTCGAAAACTATCTCCCTCTTCATCCCCACCGTCTTCGGTGAATTCCACATCACCGTGAAATACTGCCCCAACCTCTGCTTCCTCTCCTCCATGCTCACCGCGCCATACAACCTCCGCAGCTTCTCATGCCTCACCATCGGATCATCCGCTTTGTCCACATCCTGATCCCTCAACGTGTGCATCCGCACCACCATCTCCTTGCTCGTATCCGCACAACTCCCGATCAAACACACCAATAATATAAATGCATATCTCATAACCTTGTCTCCATCTTTCACACACCGATCAATCCTTCAAGCCGCGAAAGCACCTCGCGATACGCATCCATCACATTTCCCAAATCCCTCCGGAAACGATCCTTATCCATCTTCTCCCCCGTCGCCAAATCCCACAAACGACACCCATCCGGACTGATCTCATCCGCCAAAACAATCTTCGTCCTGTCACTCGCCAACCTCCCGAACTCCAGCTTGAAATCCACCAGACGCAACCCAGCACCCTCAAACAACTTCGTCAATATCTCATTCACCTTCAACGCCGACTCCCGCAAATGCACCAAATCCTCCGGCGTCGCCAAACCCATCTCACGTATGTAATCATCATTGATCAGCGGATCTCCCAACTCATCACTCTTATACGAAAACTCGATCACAGGTCTTGAAAAAACCTTCCCCTCCTCCAACCCGGTCCGCTTGCAATAACTCCCCGCCGAAATATTTCTAACAATCACCTCGATCGGCACAATCTCCACCTTCTTCACCTCCACATTCGTATCATCAATCTTGCGCACAAAATGCGTCGGCACACCCACACTCTCCAAATACCGATAAAGCATCGTGCTGATCGAATTGTTCAACCTCCCCTTGTCCTCGAAACTCGCTTTCTTCTCCCCATTGAACGCCGTCGCGTCATTCTTGAACTCCATCCTCAAAGTATTCGGATCACCCGTCTCCCACAAACGCTTCGCCTTACCTTCATAAATCGGTTGCATCACTCCTCGTACGGATTCCTCCCCTTCCGGTCAAGCTCCTTGCTGAAATCACCTCCGCCCCAGCCACTCCTCACTCCCATACCTCTCCCTCACCAGCTCCTCCACCCGCCCCTCATCCACCTCCAACTCAACCTCAAAAACACCCTCCGACAACCGCTTCGCAAACAACTCACCCCTCAACCTCCCACCTCCCCCCATCGCCACCGATCCCTGATGCAACAAACCCCACCTCGTCCGCCTCTGCCCCGCACCCGCCACCTTCGCCCCAGCACCATCCACCACATCAAACTCCACCGCATTCTCAAAACAAACACCCCCTCCTCCCCCACCCTCAGCCAACTTCACATTCTCCAAAACACCCACCAAAGCCTCATGAATCTCCCGATAACTCTCCCCTCCCCTCAACTCCGCCACCTCAAACCCCCTCGGAACAATCAAACTATATGTCCAATCCCCCCGATGATCCACCACACCTCCACCTGTCCACCTCCTAACCCACCTCAACCCCGGAAACGCCCCCTCAGCATCAGAAATCCTCCCAAAATACCCCAAACTCCCCCAAGCCCCAT
>JBGSRM010000144.1:0-4282 GCA_041737575.1 Akkermansiaceae bacterium | reverse complement strand
GCAGAGGCGACGGAAGCGTTTCTTTATCGGAATGACTTTTATCCGTTTGTTGCCGGGGAATTGAGCAAGCACGACGCTCAGGCGTTCAACCTGATGAAAGAAATCTGGGGTGAGTAACCTTGGAATTTTCCAAATCATGATTGCGGAAGAACACCCTCAATCTTTTGAGTGTAACTGAAAGTTGTGGGCGGGATTATTTTCAAACAGAATGCGGAGGTTCTTCATCCCCAAAGGGGATACGTATTTCAAGCCCAGGGTTGCCGGAGCATGGCGGAGGCTACCCTGGGAGTTCTGTAGTATATCTCTACCCCAATCGGGGTTGCGTCCGTGCCGGAATCATTCCCAGACGTATTTCTCGTCCCAACTCAGGCCATGACGTCGCAGCAGCTCACGGTATTCGTCCTGAAACGTGCTCTTTCGATGATGTTCGCTCTGATTGTCAACATACCTAGCCACAACTAGAAGCTGGGATTCGGAAACAGAGAAGCAACCCTAACCAGCCTGCCATGAAAAATCCTGATGCGCGGTCTTTTCCTTTATCCAAAGGGTGGTGTTCCTTTTGGTTTCTTTCACGAAATCAGCCACCTTGACAGTTCGGGAAAGGGTTGTGAGAAGGTGGACGTGATCTTCGGTTCCTCCGATACGGATGGGGAGGCATTCGAGAGCTTTCGCGCAACCTGCCAGAAAAGCATGGGTCTCGCCCCGTAACTGCGAATCGCGCAGGAAAGGAAGGCGGCCTTTGGTGGAATAGACGGTATGGATCAGAATTCGCGAGAGGGATTGAGGCATGAGAGCCATCGTGTCGTTTCTTATGCTCGGACGCAATCCCGTTGGGATTGGTTTTGTAATGGTGTGGATGTCCCAGGGTAGGCTTCACGGTGTTGCGCCAACCCTGGGCTAAAATACTTAACTCCGTTGGAGTTGGGAGATTCTGCCCACATCTTTCAGCTAGACCCGTGATCAGGTAGACGGTTTGCGGCAGAAGTGGATGTAGCCGGTCATGGGATGATCTATGGCGGGGTCTGCTTTCATGTTTGGGTCGCGAAGTTGAGCGGGAGGAATTTCCTGAACCTCGAAGCCGATGGTTTGGAGTTGATCGACATAGTCGTCTCCGTAGTCGCGGAAAAACTCGGGAGGTCGGCCGGTTTTGTGGATGGCTTCGAGGGTGGTGGTTTTGGTGCCTTTGTAGAAGGGGACATTGAGGATGGCCCAGCCGCCGGGGGCGAGGACGCGGTAGAGTTCGCGGAGGGCGATATTGTCATCGGGAATGTCCTGGAGGACGTGGCTGCAGAATATGGCACCGAAGTGGTTATCAGGTTTTTGGATGTGGGTGATGTCCATTTTTTCCATGACGTCGTCGCGATAGATGTCGGCGGAGAGGTAGCCGTTGCCGGATGCATTTTTCAGGTAAGCGCTGATGGAGGGCTCTGGAGCGACGTGTAGGAGGTGGGGTGGATTTGGAGGAAACAGGTTGGGATTTTTTTTAAGGAAGAGGATGACGAGTCGGTCTCTTTCGCGAGCACGGCAGAAGGGGCAGACGGCGTTTTCGCGGGCTTTTTTTCCTTTGCCAGCGGGTTTGAAGCGGGAGGCGTTTTTGTTGCAGGCGGGGCAGAAGAAGGCGTTGCCGCGGTAGATTAGGGGGGCGAATTTGGCGCGGAGGGAGCGGAGAGAGCGGTCTATGGAGCTGAAGAATCTCATGGGTGTGGGGTGGAGGTTGTGTTGAGTGAGTTCCACCAATTGCGGAGTATGGTGGAGAGTTCGTCCATGACGGAGAGATTTTCTGAGGATGTTTCGGGGAGTGAGGAGAAGTCGATGTTGGCCATGTCGCGGATGGGGTGGCGTGAGAGCCAGTGTTTTTCGGTGTAGAGGTCGAGGAAGTATTGGTTGGTGTGATGGGTGTTGTGGCGGAGGGGGCTTAGGGCGTGTGTGGGGCGTCCGCTGGCGATGGCTTCTGAGATCATCATGTGGCTGTCCTCCGTGCAGAAGTGACGTTCTGCGGTGCCGAGGATTTCTTGGTAGGAGATGTCGCCTTGGCCGCGAGAAGCGTAGTGGGCGGCGGCGACGGATGTGCCATCGATGGCGGAGGAGATGGCATCTTCGGCGGCTTTTCCGCTGCGTCTTGAGGTGGTGACGAGCCATTGGATATTGTATTTTTCGGCGAGTTTTTTCATGCCTTCGCCGAGAGATTGCCAATCTTGATCGGTGTAGATGTAGCCTGCTCCGTCGCCGCCGGTGAGGAGGCTCCAGCATTTCGCATCGCCGATTCCCGAGCGTTTGCGGAATGCGAGGGCGGCTTCTTTCAGGGCTGATTTTTCAATGGGGACGGGGGTTGGGGAGATGATGTAGGGAGGGGTGCCTTGATATTTTTTGAAGCCGGTTATGACTGCTTTGAAGAGGGTTGGTTTGATGCCGCGCAGTTCTCCGCAGAAGAGATTGGGTCGATCGTAGTGGGCGGCAAGCCATGCGTTTGCGTAAACGGTGCCGCCTCCGGCTGAGATGATGAGGTCGGGTTTTTGAGTGGGTAGTGGATCCGACTTGTGGAAGAGGGGGAAGAGGGGGAGTGGGAGTTTGGCTTGGGTGAGATTGAGGAGGAAACGGAGGATTTTTTGGAAGGCGCCGATGCGGAGTTTGCAGAAGACGCGTGTTTCCATGATGGGGAAGGATGTGCCGAGAGCCATGGCTACGGCGCGTGATTGGCTGCTGTGTCCGGCTCGTCCATCGTGGAGGATCAGGATGTGCATGGGTGGCTCCATCAGGCTTGCTTGATACCGATGCGTGCGCTGTCGTCGATGCGACCGATATGAAAGCGGATGGAGTGTTCCGCGAAATATTCGTCAACGGCTTTGCGTGTGCCGGACCAGTCTCCGTAATCGTCGATGATGAGGACGCCGCCGACTTCGAGTTTGGGGTAGAGGGTGACGAGTTCGTGAAGGGTGGACTCATACCAATCGGTATCGAGGCGGAGGAGAGAGATTTTTTCGGGGCTTTGGGCGGGGAGGGTTTCTTCGACTTTGCCTTTGACGAGGCGGACGTTTTCTTTCGGGTAGTTGGTGGCGGCGATGTTGGCGGAGACTTCCTCGATGGAAGCGAGGCACCAGTTGGAGCTATCATCGCCGGTTTGACGTTTCTCGAATTTATCGGTGGCTTTGGTTCCTTTGCTGGAGATGTCGTGTTCGGTGGGGGCGGTCATGCCCTCGAAGGTGTCGTATAGCCAGAGTTTGCGAGAGGTATCGCCGAGTTTTTGGAGGGTTTTAGCGGCGGCGATCATGGAGCCGCCGCGCCAGACGCCGCATTCGACGATGTCGCCTTGGATTTTATTTTTGTGGAGGTAGTTGAGGGAGTGGATGAGGGCTTGGATGCGCTCGGGTGTGGTCATGGTGTAGGGTTTGACCATTTCGACGATGGCGATTTCTTCTTCGGAGAAGTCGAGGGGGTAGCCGTTGTTTTTTTGGCAGCGTGTGAGTGTGTAGCCGGCGGTGCGGGTAAGTTTGCGGAGTGTGGAGCTGAAGATGTTCATTTAAGACGGGATTATTTCGATGTGTGAGACTTGGGCAAGGCGGATGAGGATTCAAGGATTAGCTGGCAGTAAATTGCGGATGGCGGTGAAGAGTTTTTCGAAGTGGATTTCGGATTCTTGGCGGAAATTTGCGAGGGATTCGATTTCTGAGGGAGTGAAAGGCGGGATGTGGTTGATGGAATGGAGGGAGGATGAGGGGAAGATGCGTTGTTGTGGGTTTAGACCGGCATCGATGAGGAGCGATTGGATTTTATCTGTGTTTGAGCCGATGGCGATGAAGGGGATGCCGAGGCCGATGCAGAGGCAGGCGGTGTGGAATCTGCCGGTGAGGACGCCGTTAGATTCGCGGAGGGCGTTCATGTAGGAGGGGAGGTCGGGTGCGCCTAGCAGATGGGCGTGGTAGCGGGGCGACAAGAGGTATTTGGCGAGGGGGCCGAGGGCGCGGGCGAGTTTGATTTTCTTGAAAATTTTCTGTGATTTTTTACCGGGGCGAGGGGTTGTGGGCGGGTAGAGGATGGGGAGGTATTGCCAGTTGCGTTGTTGTGCCAGGAGGCGGAGTTGTTTGGTGATTTCCGGGCGTGTGGAGTCGCTGACTATGGTGTTGTTTTTTTTGAGGGCGGTGGATGGTGGGAAGGAGGTGGCTTCGCGGATGGCGAGGTCAGGGGCGTCGAGGCATGTGAGGCCGTGGGATTTAATTTCGTTACGGCTGAGGGGGTCGCGCATGGCGAGGAGGTCGAAGGCTTTGAGGCGGTGAGTTGCGGAGGG
>JBGSRM010000141.1:0-7371 GCA_041737575.1 Akkermansiaceae bacterium | reverse complement strand
CCCCGGACGAAAAAACTTCCCCGATGGCGAAGTCTATTCCGGCCCCAACCTCAACGCCCCCAACGGCGGCGCACACGGCGTCGTCTTCTTCGACAAACGCTGCGTCTATCAAGGCCACGCCGTCCGCAACGCCCGCATCGTCATGGAAAATGGTCGCGCAACCCAAGTCACCGCCGATGAAGGCCAGGACTTCCTCATTGCCATGCTCGACCAGGACGACGGCGCCCGCCGCATCGGCGAAGTCGCCTTCGGAACCAACCGCGCCATCTCAAAACCCACCGGACAAATCCTCTACGACGAAAAAATGGGCGGCTCCTTCCACCTCGCCTTCGGTGCCGGATACCCCGAAACCGGAAACAACAACAAAAGCGCCCTCCACTGGGACCTCATAGCATCCCTCGAAAAAGGCTCACAAGTCACCCTAGACGGCAAACCCTTCTGCATCGACGGCCAATTCATCACCATGCCCCCCGAAGTCTCTTGGCTCCTTGATTAACAAGTGGCTGGGACTTGTAGTCCCAGTCCGTCG
The DNA here is from genome assembly GCA_041737575.1 of Akkermansiaceae bacterium. Lineage (GTDB taxonomy): Bacteria > Verrucomicrobiota > Verrucomicrobiia > Verrucomicrobiales > Akkermansiaceae > Luteolibacter. The sequence continues at coordinate 6,842 of JBGSRM010000141.1, read as the reverse complement.
CGGGGACATTCTGTCCTCAAGCCACATTTCACGCCACCCAATTCCTCAAAGTTGACAAAATTGAGTATTTTGACAACTTTAGGATCATGAATAGACTCACCATCGAAATCGAACCCGAGCAGCATCGGCAGATCAAAACCCTCGCAACCTTCGCAGGCATGACGATCAAGGAATTCATTTTGTCCAAAACACTGACACCATCAAACCTACCATCCGAGGACACAACGGCTCAATTGTTAGGATCACCCAAAAATGCCAAACGCCTTCGCAAAGCCATCGCATCGAAGACTCCAAAGCATCTCATGTTTGAAACCACCGAAGAACTGAAACGTGCGCTTGGAATTTAAGCAGCAGGCTTTCGAGGATTTGCAGTATTGGGTGCAAACCAACCCGAAAATGGCCAAGCGTATCCTCCGCCTCATCGAAGAAACCAAGCGCGATCCCTTCGGAGGCACCGGAAAACCCGAGCCCTTACAAGGCGAGCTTTCAGGATGGTGGTCAAAGCGAATCGATCAGGAACACAGGCTCATCTATCGACTGGAAAACGACAGTCTGATCATCGCCCAAGCCATGGGCCATTACGATGACTGATCTTCCCTCATCTGCGAAGCTTTTGAGTGCGGTGATCAATTATTCCTCCCCATCAGGAGCTTCGAAAACGATGTCATCGCTTGCATCGTCTTCGTCTCGCCCTTTCGACCATAGGTGGATTTTCCCATCCTCATTGCGGTATTGATAATGGCGCCCCCAAGGATCTTTTGGAACTTCTCTTACAAGAGCCATCCAACGTTTTGGGATAGGCGGCTTCTGGGGCTTCTCGCGAAGTGCTTCTAGACCCTGTTCTGTTGAAGGAAACATACCCGCGTTGATTTTATACATATTAAGGGCAGAGTTGATCGAAAGGAAATCTAGTTCAACCATTTTGACTCTGGGGTTTGCTTGACCATAGCAATCAAGCAAAGAAGTCGCTAACAACAGAATGACCTTAAATGAGCAGTTTTTCATTAAACCTACATTGACCAATAATCCAAACGGAGGTCAAGGGCACAGCATTCCGTCGGCTTCCATTCCAAATGAATTCCGCTTCACCTTACAGCTAATCCTTCTCGAAAAACACATTCCCATAGAGCGGACTTTCAAAAACATAGTGGTGGCCAAATCGACCACGGTAAAGCGTTGGGCCATTGCCGATGATATGGTGTCGCTTGTCATAATCGGCGAAACTCCAGCGGTGCTCGTAAATTTTTAACCACTCGATCCTATATTCCCATACCGTCTTGGTGCGAGTGTCGCAGACGATAGCATGTGAGTCGGTGATTTCGAGCGTGTAGGTCTTATGCTGCCAGTCAGCGTTCTTGCCTGGCCACTTGGAACGGGCGATCACATATCGACCGATGACGTCGTCGCGATCTGGCGTTTTGATACTGAATAACCACGAAAAGAAAATCAGCACAAATGGCATCGCTATGAATACGATAAGAGGCACCGCAGACAGCTTGTTGCGGTTGGCAAGGAAATACAAAACCAGCCAAGCCAGAATGCCTAAATAGATCAGAAGCGGAAAAATGATGAGAAACTTGAACATTGCGTCAGCTCAGCAGAGCCATTCCATAATGCATTCTCATCGATTTAGTCGTACTGCTAACACACCATATCTTAAAAATTCGCGTCCATTCGCGGTTAAAATAACCACCCATCACCCCTCACCCCATCCTCTTAATCCCCAACGGATTCCCCTCCTTCAGCTCATCCGGCAACAACTCATCCGGAAAACTCTGCCACGCCACAGCACGACAGAACCGGAAAATCGCCATCGTCCCCACCGAAGTACTACGTCCATCCGAGGTCGCCGGAAAAGGCCCGCCATGAACCATGCTGTTACACACCTCCACACCCGTCGGATACCCGTTGAAAATCAAACGACCCGCCCGCTGCTGCAACGCAACAACCAGCGAAGCATTCTCAGCAAGCTCCTCAACCGTTCCATGAATGCTCGCCGTCAACTGCCCCTCCAACTTAGCAACCGCCTCTTCAATTTGCGCCACACTCCCCCGCACAATCAACGCGCCCGGTCCGAACATCTCAGCCTGCAAATGCTCGTTCTTCAAAAAGTCCTCAATCGAAACCGTGAACACCGCCGGAACACACTGACCATGTCCCTTCTCCGCAGAGCTCCGCGCCAAAACCTCGACACCCGAAATTTCAGCCAACGAATCCGTCGCATCCGCAAACGCCTTGCAAATCGCTGAATTCAGCATCGTCGAAGGAGATCCAACCTCCACCAAACTTTTCAGCTTCGCCAAAAACTCATCCCCCTGCCCAGTCGGCAAAAACACCAGTCCCGGATTCGTACAGAACTGCCCCGCACCAAGCGTCAGCGAACCGTAATAAGACTCCGCAAGCGCCGTTTCACCCTTTGCCAACGCACCCGGCATGAAAACCACCGGATTGATCGAACTCATCTCCGCATACATCGGAATCGGCTGCTTCCGCGCCGCCGCCGTCGCCATCAAAGCCGTCCCCGCCCCACGCGATCCCGTAAAACCAACTGCCTGAATCACCGGATGCTTCACCACCGCCTGACCAATCGTCCTACCCCCACCATAAAGCACCGAGAAAACACCCTCCGGCATCCCCGTCTCCTTCGCCGCATCCATCACCGCATTCGCAACAATCTCCGCAACCCCGGGATGCGACGAATGCGCGATCACCACCACCGGACAACCCGCCGCCAAAGCCGACGCCGTATCACCACCCGCCACCGAAAACGCCAAAGGAAAATTGCTCGCACAAAACACCGCCACAGGCCCCAAAGGACGCAACATCGAACGCAAATCCGGCTTCGGCACCGGCTGCCGATCCGGAATCGCCCTCTCAATCCTCGCATCCACCCAAGAACCCTCCTCCAACAACGCCGCAAACATCCTCAACTGACCCGTCGTCCGCCCCGTCTCCCCCCGCATCCTCGCCTCCGGCAATCCCGTCTCCAACGGCCCACGCGCCACAATCAACTCCACCGAACCCTCAATCTTATCCGCAATCGCCCGCAAAAATCCCGCCCGAACCTTCCCAGAAAGCCCCGAATAAATCGGAAACGCCCCCGCCGCCAAAGCCATCGCCTTCTCCACCTCATCCCCCGTCGCCGCCAAATAGCGCGGCTCGAGTTTCTCCCCCGTCGCAGGATTCACTCCCTGCCCGCAAACCTCTGTCCCCTGTGAACGTGAAAAACCAATGAATGAAGTGCCGATAAGTTCCGTAGCCATGATGTTGAATAAATAAGTCGCGCGGAGTTATCGCCCACCTTCTCCCCTTGGTCAATGTCCAGCTTACCACTCTTCTCGCTTTACCTCATCCCCGCCACCTGCCTCATTCACATCATGAAATCCATCCTCCTCCTGCTCACCACCACCTCCCTCCTAACCGCAGAAGCCCCACGCCCGAAACTCCAGTTCATCAACGGCAGCGAAGAAATCGCCGAAATCTTCTGGCTCTCCCCCGACGGAAACAAAGTCCCCAACGGTATCGTCAAACCCGGCGATTTCGAAATCATCGATACCACCATCGGCCACCAATTCAAAATCATCGGCAAAGAATCCGGCGCCGAAATGCCCGTCGAATCCAAAGCACTCATCCAAGGCTACCGCTTCGATCCCCCATCCAAAGAAGGCATTCCCTCTTGCTACTCCCAAATCGAATACGCCAACGGCTTCCCCATCGTCGCCTCGAAAACCGTCAACCCCTACGCCCTCAAGGAAGCCGTATTCCTCATCAACCAAATGATCGCTAACCGCGACGACCTCCGCAAAGCCCTCATCGATAGTGGCACCCGCCTCTGCATCATCGCCCACAACGAATTCACCACAGACCTCCCCGAATTCGCCTTCCTCGGTAAAGGAAAAGGCCAGCACTCCCCCGGCGTAAGCCACAAGGATTTCTGGGACGCCCGAGCCCGCGGAACCGGCGGCTGCGAAACCGACCCCTTCTGCTCCTGCGGAGAAGAAAACCTCCTCGCCTACCCCGGCGACCCCTACGCCGCCGAAAACATCCTCATCCACGAATTCGCCCACGCCATCCACCTCCGCGGCATGGCCAACATCGATCCCACCTTCGACACCCGCCTCAAAACCGCCTACGACAAAGCCATGGCCGCCGGCCTCTGGGAAAACAAATACGCCGCCACCAACCACCACGAATACTTCGCAGAAGGCGTCCAATCATGGTTCGATGACAACCGCGAAAACGACCACGACCACAACCACGTCAACACCCGCAAGGAACTCATCGAATACGACCCCGACCTCGCAGAATTCTGCAAAGAAATTTTCGGAGAAACGATCCTGGTTTACACCAAACCCACAACCCGCCTCCACGGCCACCTAGAAGGATACGATCCCTCCAAAGCACCCACCTTCACCTGGCCCGACCGCCTCGAAAAAGCCCGCATTAGCATCAGGGAAAACGCGCAAGCCGCAGACAAAAACAAAGAAGAATAAAGCGCATCATTGCCCAAAACCCGAAATATCCATATACTCCATCCCATGTGCCTCCGCCACCGGACGACACGTAACCCTCCCCGCATAAACATTGATCCCGCTAATCAACTCCCTTCTTACAACAGAAGCGCCCTCCAGCCCCTTATCTGCGATCAGCTGCGTCCAGTTCTGAGTCACATTGTTTAATGCCTGCGTCGCCGTCCTCGAATATGCCCCCGGCATGTTCGCAACACAGTAATGCAAAACCCCCTCCTCCACGAAGGTCGGATTCTCATGCGTCGTCGCCCTCGTCGTCTCCGAACACCCTCCCTGATCCACCGCTATATCCACAAACACACTCCCCGGCGACATCATCCGCAACATCTCCCGCGTCACCAACTTCGGAGCCTTCGCCCCAGGCACCAAAACCGCACCGATCAACAAATCAACCCGCGGTAACAACTCGGAAAGATTCGCCTCGCTCGAATACACCGTGCTCGCCCCTCCCATCGTGATATCCAAAAATCGCATACGATCAAAATCCACCTCCAGAATCGTCACATCCGCACCAATCCCCGTCGCCACCCGCGCCGCATTCACACCCGCCGTCCCCCCACCCAAAACCACCACCCGCCCCGGCGCAACCCCCGGCACCCCTCCTAACAAACATCCCCTGCCCCCACGATGCTTCGCCAAATGATACGATCCCACAATCGCTGACATCCTCCCCGCAATCTCACTCATCGGCTCCAACAACGGCAGCCGCCGGTTCACCTCAATCGTCTCATACGCGATCGCCGTACAACCACTCTCCATCAATCCCTCCGTCAACCTCCTGTCAGCCGCCAAATGCAAATACGTGAAAAGTATATGATCCGGCCTCAACATCGCCACCTCCGCCGCCTGCGGCTCCTTCACCTTCACAATCAGTTCCGATCCTCCAAAAACCGCCGCCGCATCCGGCACGATTTCCGCTCCTACCGCCTCATAGTGCTCGTCTCGATAACTGGCCCCCTCTCCCGCACCCTTCTCCACCAACACACGATGCCCCCGCTTCACCAACTCCCCGACCGATCCCGGAATCATGCTTACACGATTCTCCTGCGCCTTGATTTCCTTCGGTATTCCTATGTTCATGATATTTCCTGTTAGAATAAATATTTCTCTCCACTATTTTGCCAAAGCACATGGAATCCGCCTCCATATAAATCACGTCTTGCAATACATGAAAGGTAAACCTAAGACTGGAAAAACAATTTTGAAACAACGTAGGAAACGGCATTCCGAAGCACCCACCGTAAACTCAAATCCGAAACCACGGTATTATCGCTCTGTACCTATCCCGAGGAGCTACTTCAGCTCGGTCTTCTTCTGCGCGCTCAATTATATCGGCATCATCGCAGGCATCACCACTTTGATTGTCTTTTTCAACACACCTTCGAAACTCGCAACCGATGTCTTCATGGGCTGCGTTATATTCTCCGGAGTCACTTGGTTTATCTCTTTCGTTAAACGCAGACAAACATTCTGCCCGCTTTGCAAAGGAACTCCCCTCATCAACTCCGGTGCCCTCACCCACAAGAATTCATTCAGAATCATCCCCTTCAATCACGGCGTCTCCGCAGTCCTTTCCATCATAGCAACCCACAAATTCTGCTGCATGTATTGCGGTACAAGCTATGACATCTTGAAACCCGCATCCCAGCTTACGCCCGAAAACAAATCCGATCAGCCAACCAGTCAGCCCTGAAAGTCATCTTCTTCTCGGCACCCATCCCTCAGAAAATCTCACCACGCCCCTCTTTCCTGTGGATCCACACACTCTGCACCAGTCCTAACAAAAACATGCAGATCACCACGAAAGTTCCCGAATAACTTATCAAGGGCAACGGAATACCCGTAATCGGCATCAGCAGCACACACATCCCTATGTTCTCATATATGTGAGCGAAAAACAGCGCCACCACCATGCACACAATCAGCCTCCCGGACTCGTCCCTGCTGTAAAAAGCGATGAACAGCGACTGGATCAGCAAAACCGCAAATCCCCCCAACAACAACAACGCCCCCCGGAATCCCAACTCCTCCGCGATCACCGCAAAGATGAAGTCATTGTGCGCCGTCAGATGCGGTATGAATTTCTTGTCATGCAAAGATCCCTTCTCCGCGGATGCCATCCATCCCTCCCCCTTCCATCCCGCTTTGCCTACCGCCATCGAAACATTGTACGGCGCATAGGCATCACCTTTGGTGTCAACCTCTTCCCTCTGCATCATCCTCAACCACAAATCAATCCGGTCCGGCCCCCGCTCCGATACCAAAGGTAATATCACGAAATACAAAATCGGCAGAATTCCCGCCGATACCAAA
>JBGSRM010000114.1:0-14730 GCA_041737575.1 Akkermansiaceae bacterium | reverse complement strand
AAGACTATGGAAGCGGAGTATGGGCTTTGTTGGGGGTTTAGGGAGTGGAGTGGGTGGGTTTATTGATGATTTCCGATCCTACTTTTTGAAATCAAGACTAGTTAGTTACTCAGAGGTTAGGCGTCGTCGGTTCCTTGGATGAGAAGGGATTCCAGGTTTGAGCGATGGGACTCGAAGAGTGTTTCGTCGGAAGTTTTGGGGATATATATCGGTTTATCGAAGGTGACGATGATACGTGAGAAGGGTTTTGGGAGGACGAAGCGGTCCCATGATTTGAGGCGCCATGCGGAGGAGTAGGTGATGTGGATGGGGACGATGGGGGTGTTGTTGGACTGGGCGATTTTGATGAGGCCGGGTTGGACGATGTATCTGGGGCCTTTGGGGCCGTCTGGTGTTACTACGACGTCGTGGCCTTCGATGAGGGCGTTTTTCATGCCGATGAGGGCGGCGACGGCGCGGCGGGAGGAGGAGCCACGGATGGCGCCGATGCCGAAGACTTTCATGGCAGAGGCGAGGGACGTGCCGTCGCGGCTGGCGGAGGTGAGGACGACCGTGGAGCGTTGGGAGCCGCCGGTTTTTTTCCAGACGGGTGGCATGGTGAAGATGCGGTTATGCCAGAGGGCGAACATGACGGGCTGGTCGGGGAGGGGTGGGGCGGAGAGGCCGGGTTTGCCGTTGATTTGGTAGCGAAGGGTCATGCTCCAGAGTTTCATGGCTGCTGCGGCGATGTAGCCTAGCACGATGGAGGAGCGGGAGATTTTGACCGTTGGATCGTAGTAAGCAGGCATTTTAGAGGAAACCGGCGGGGTGGAGGGTATCGACGAGGTATTGTTGGCGGGCGAGGAGGTTTGTATAGAGCTGGTGGTTGGAGGGGTCTGGGGTTGTAATTTCCTGGTGGTTGGGGATGACGAGGTAGGAGCAGATTTCCTCGTAGTCGAGGGATTCGCCGTAGTTGCGGAAGTAGGAGATTGCAGATTGGATGGCGGCGCCGAAGGCGGGGCTGTGAGGGGAGGCGATGGGGATGAGGGTGGTGCCGAGTGCATCGGCGAGGATTTGGCGGAAGGTTGGGTTGCGGGAGGCGGGGCCGAGGAGGCGGATTTCGGGTGGGTCGAAACCTAGATCGCGGAAGCGGCTGAGGGCGTAGGCGAGGCTGAGTGCGACACCTTCGGCAGCTGCGCGGGCGAGGTGAGCTGGGGTGAAGTTGGCGGGGGTGATTCCGTGAAGGACGCCGGAGGATTCTGGGAGGCGGGGGACGGATTCCGGGGTGAGGTAGGGGAGCATGAGGAGGCCGTCGGCGCCAGGAGGGGCGGAGGCGATGAGTTGGTCGAACTCGGTGGGGTTGCAGCCGTAGTGGCGTTTCAGGGATTCTGTGGCGAGGGTGATGTTGTTAGATTCTGCAATGGCGAGCCATGAGAGCGTTGCGGAGCAGAGGGGGCGGAGTTCGTCGCGGAGGTCGATGACGGGGCGGGAGCCGACGCCGTGGACGGATGAAGAGGAGGAGAGGTTGATGGCGATGGAGCCATTTTTTATGCAACCAGCGGCGAGGGTGGTGAGTTGGGGGGTGGCGCTGGCGGGGCTGACTTGGACTTGATCGGAGAGGCCCCATTGTTTTGCGAGGATAGGGCGGAGGGTGCCGCGGGGGTGGTCTGAGGAGGCGATGGGAGGGAGGAGGTCGGCGAGTGGGGGGTGGATGAAGTTGATGATTTCCTGGCACCATTTGCGTTGGCGGATGTCGAAGAGGCCGGTGGTGGAGGCGGTGCCTGCCTCGGTGGCGCGTTCGCCGGAGAGCCAGTAGGTGATGAAATCCTGGATGGAGAGGAGGGATTTGGCGCGTTGTGTGTGGAAGGGTTCGTGTTGTTTCAGCCAGAGGAATTCGGCGGCGGCGGAGAAGGGGGCAGGGGTTTGGCCGAGGAGTTCGAGGAGGCCGGGGCTGCCGCCGAAGGCTTTGGCGATTTCATCGGCTTGGGATTTTACGGAGGTATCGCCTTCGAGTTTTGTGGGGCGGATGACGCGGTCTTGGGGGTCGAGGAGGACGAAGCCGCGTGGAGGGCCGGCGATGCCGATGGAGGCGATTTTTTGTTTGATGACGCGGTCGTGATGGAGGCAGGTGCGGACGGCGGTGTCTATGGTTTGTAACCAGGAGGTTGGTTCTTGTTCGCTGTAGCCGGCGGGGAGTCCTTCGATCCATGTGTGAGGGATGTGGCACTCGGTGAGGGTCTCGGCGAGGTCGAGATCCAAGACGAGCGCGTGTGTGGCGCTGGGTCCGATTTCGATGCCGAGGAATTGCATTGGGGTGGGGGGAGTTGTTAGATGATGGATAGGAAGCGTTGGTAGGCGGCTTGCCATGAATCTGTATCTTGGGGCGAGTATGTTTGGAAGTCAAAGGATGAGCGGATGAGATCGCGGCCTTCGGCGAAGGTGTTGATTTCACCGGTGGCGATCATTTGGGTGATGATGTTTCCGCAGGAGGTGGCTTCGATGGGACCTGCTATGACCGGGATGCCGAGGGAGTTGGCGGTGGCTTGGCAGAGGGCTTGGTTTTGGATGCCGCCGCCGCCGATGTGGAGGCGTGAGTATGTGCGTCCTGTGAGTTTGACGATGCGGTCGTGGACGAGTTTGTATTTGAGGGCGAGGGAGTCTGTGGCGACGCGCATGATGGCGCCGACGGAGTCGGGGATGGGTTGGTTGGTTTTTTGACAGTAGTCGCGGATACGGGATGGCATGTCGCCTGGGGAGGAGAAGATGGCGTCGTCGGGATCGATGAAGGAGATGTGAGGGGGTGATTTTTCAGAGAGGGATGCGAGGTCTGCGAAGGAGATGGGGTTGCCTTCGCGTTCCCATTGGCGTTTACATTCCTGGATGATCCAGAGGCCTGCTATGTTTTTAAGGAAGCGGACGGTTTTGTTGATTCCGAGTTCGTTGCAGAAGCCGTAGGAGAGGGCTTCTTCGCTGCGGACGGGGCCGTTTTTTTCGACGCCCATGATGGACCATGTGCCGGAGGAGAGCCAGAGGGGTTCGGTTTCCGAGATGGGTATTCCGGCGACGGCGGAGGCGGTATCGTGGCAGGGTGCGATGACGAAGGGGATGTCGGTGCGGCCGATGATGTGGGTGAGTTCGGGTCTTAGTTTTCCGAGGACGGTGCCGGGAGAGACGATTTTCGGGAAGATGTGGCGGGGGAGCTTGAGGACGTCGATGACCTCGTCTGACCAGTTTCCGGTTTCGGCGTTGAGGAGTTGGGAGGTGGAAGCGTTGGTTCGTTCGACGGCTTTGATGCCGGTGAGCCAGTAGGCGAGGATGTCGGGGATGAAGAGGATGGTTTCGGCTTGGGAGAGGGTGGGGCTGTTTTTGAGGCGGAGGGAGAGGAGGTGGAGGGAGGAGTTGTAGAAGTTGGTTTTGATGCCGGTGATGCTGAAGATGTCGTCTTCCGGCATGAGGTTGTGCATTTTTTCGGCGATGCCTTCGAAGCGAGGGTCGCGGTATTGGTGGGGTGTGCCGATGATTTCACCGTGTTGGTCGAAGAGACCGAAGTCGCAGCCCCAGGTGTCGATGGCGATGGAAGCGATGGAGGTGCCGTGGGTTTGGACGGCGAGTTTGAGACCTGTTAGAATTTCGTGGAAGAGGCCGAAGATGTTCCAGTAGAGGCCGGAGGGAAGCTCGATGGCCGGGTTGTCGAAGCGGTGGATTTCGTGGAGCTGGAGTTTTCCATTTTCGGTGAAGCCGGCGATGACGCGGCCGCTGCTTGCACCGAGGTCGATGGCGATGCGGACATTGGGTTTTTGGGGTGGCACGGTGGGGGAGGGTTTAGGTTTGGGACTTATATACTTGAATGGGCTTAAAAAGCCATTCTACCTATATAAATCAATGAAAAACCGCTATGAAAGTGGGACAACTCATTCGGAGCACAAATATCGACAAATTCTGAGGCTTTTGCGGCAATGCCGCACTTGGATAGCCGAGCCTTTTGAGGGAGAGATGATTTTACTGATCGCCCGGTTGTGCTTCCGTAGGCTCCTCCACATTGGGTACTGCATCGTCAGACATCTCTAGTGGTGTCACATTTTCCGGGTCTGGGATTACAGCGGGCTTGTCAGGTGTGCTTTCAGCGGCTGGTTTATTTTCTGATGGAGCTGGTTCAGTCGATGTTTCTTTCTCCTTACATGAAGTGAATGCGAATATCGCCGGAAGGGCAACAGCTGTGACTAGTAGATTTGCGTACATAAGTGTTTGTTCTTCGTTTTTTCACAGGATATCGAACCTGATTCGCGAAATCCTCAGTCAAAACCCATGAGTCGTCAAAGGAATCCGTGATTTGATAGCGCCCACATCTCCGTGCGATTTTTATAAAAAAAGCCAGGCTAACCATCACAGTGAATGATTAGGAATGTGAGAAAGTTAAGTTTTATGAAAGATTTTTCTGGAAATTGTCACGGTTACTTGTTATAGAAAGCATCAATAAAAAACAAACCGTCCATGAAAACTACGAGCGAATATACGCATCAGATCAATCTCAGAGCGAAACAGATGGATATGCCCTCGCGCGGAGTGGGGCATGACGATTATGATGATAAGATCAAGAGTGCCCAACTGGAATTGGAACGTATCCAGCATGAACGGGAGGAACTGGAACGCAAAAAGAAGGAGCTGGAAGATTTAACGAGCAGAAAGCGCACATTTCTTGCCCAGCAGGTAGAACTCACGGAAAAGCTTACCACGGCAATGACTTTGATCGACCGCGAACTTTACGAATTGCGGGAGGAGACGGAACAGTTGGAACAATGCCGCAGTTGTTTTGCGGATCACGTGGATAAAATTCAGAAACACGATCCTGAAAAATGGAATCAGGAAAACCTGCATGAGAAGCTCGATAAAGCCACATTGGTTACTGATCTGGCTGCAGATGAATATGATCAGGCCGCAGCTTATTTTTCAGGCACACGAGCTGGAGCGATTTTCGGGCGCACCTCCAAAGGAGGCAGGCGCACAACGAAGAAAGGTAGGGAGGAATCTGAGTTCCGGTCGCAACTTCTGAACGGATTTGCTTTTAATTTGCCACTGATTGCTTTTGGAGGAATTGGCCTAATCGTTTATTTACTCAAGTGAAGAAATGCCAAAATTGAAACAAGCATCCCTGTTTGAAGATGACCCGGAGTTGCAGGCTCTTATGGAAAAGCAACGCGTCCTTGAAGAGGCGCATCGCAAATACAAAAGCCTGCCCGCCAAGTTGGAGAAAGAAAAAATAGAGCGTCAGGCCACGATGCCGCCTATGCCGGAGATTGAAGAACGTGAAAAGCTAAACAAGTTCGAGCAAAATCTAAGCAGGGGGCAGATTGAAAATGTTTTGCGTACCCAGCGCCACAGCTTGGGAATGATGCTGCTGTTGTTGGTGGCAACCGCACTGATGCTATATTGGGCATTCAAGATTATCTCGATCTGATCTCATGGTTTTTCCCATGGCTTCACTTCATTCTCCGCAGAGCGCGGCTCGATATGACTGATGACGCGACAATCAAATCCTATGAGTGATGCGATACCTGACTCTATCTCTGTTGCTAAATGATGGGCTTCATTCAGGTTCATTTCATTCGGGAGGACGAGGTGGAACTCAACCCAATGGCTGTGACCTGAGTGCCTATATCTGAAGTTGTGATAGGACAGATTTTTCTCGGAAACGGCGGTATCAAGGTGTCTTCGAATGAGTGCCTCAACTTCAGGATCCGCTTCGTCGAGCAAGCCCCCGAGACTTTGTCGGATGAGTTTGAATCCGATACGAAGAATATTAAGAGCGGCAACGGCAGCGACGATGGGATCCCACCAAAGCCATCCGGTGTAACGGATGAGAAGCAAGCCGACAACTACAGCGATGCTTGTCCAAACATCCGTGAGAACGTGAATACCATTCGCGCTGATCAGAGGGGATGATGTCTTTTTACCAACGCGTATGAGTATCAAACCAAGGGCGAGGTTTGTAATCGCAGCGGATGAGGTAATCCAAAGGCCTATATTCAGATTATGGATTGTCACACCGAAGACCAGTTGTTTAACGGCTTCGTATAATATTAAAAACGCAGCCGCAGAAATCATCGCGCCTTCAAATCCTGCTGATATGAAGGATATCTTATCGTGCCCGTAATGGTGGGAGTCGTCCGCCGGTTTTCTGGCGAGACGCAGAGCCCAAACGGCAAAAATGACAGCAAACAGATGGACTACGGATTCAGCGGCATCCGAATAAATTGCTGACGATCCTGTGAGGACAGCTCCAATTACTTTTCCCGCGAGCAGCAAAATGGCCACCACGAGCGAAAGCGACATGGTCGCATTTTGGATGCGGATCGTCCGGCTCATGGGCAATCACGATCACCAGTTCGCAAGGCTCACACCGATACGGGCAAATGGCGCACCATCCATTTCCCGGCTGAAGCTGGGAGCTCCACCATCGTTTGCCCGAATTTCAATTTCGTTGCCAAATGTGTATCCGAGGCCTGCAAAAAACCAAAAATCCTTACATATCCGATGGTGGGTGTTGATACCGATCAAATAAGAATCAAAATCAATGCTACGGGATAAGCCGGCATCGTCCTTGATGTTCCATACTCCACCACCCGGCTCACCAGTAAGAGTAAGGAACCAGTTGTCGTTCATTTCGTAGGTTGCGCGAAAGTTCGGGCCGAAAAGACTCATACGAAATTGCTCGTTAGGAGACCAAACGAAGTTGATACCGGGGAATAATTGCTCGTCGTTGTTGATATTGAGAAGCACCACGCCAAATCCAAGCGTGAATGTGTCACTGAATTGATACGCAGCCCCAAGTGCGATATCGAAAGTAAAATCATCGCTGGAGATGCCTTGGAAATCAGTTGCCAGTTCGGCGTTTGTCCAGCCTATCGCCATCCATGGTGAATTGTCAAAGTTCTTGATGAATAGGGATGACAAGGAAATGGCATGAAGATCTTCATCGTGAATTGGAAACAGACCGGTATTGTCAAAATCGAGCTGGCTGAAGGTGTAGGAAGCATTGGGAATCATGCTGATTCCTCCAAACAACTCGATTGGCTTGGAAAGGATCATTTGGGTGTGTAATCGGGTTAGTGACAATTCACCAGGGTTCCCATCAATGTCCATTCCGCCTGTCTGGAGGAAATCAGTTCTTAAGATTTCAAAGTCCGCCATGAGGCTTTCTTGAGCTTGCGAGGAATGGCACGTGAAACCTGCAAATATTGTTAGAAATGAGAAATGTTTTATCTTCATGCCGGAGTTTATGGCTCTTATTGAGATTAGCAAGTGATGCTTGAAGTCTTGCGAAAGGATTTCCAGTGCTTAGTCTCCCGAAACATGAATTTCACAAAATGGCGGGGAATGGATGCACATTTGTTGGTAGGCCTGGTGAATACCGAGTTGAGAAACCAGAGTGAATCGCTGGATGATTTTTTGAAAACCCATGACATCGACGAGCAAGATTTGATCGAGAAACTTCGGAACGCCGGCTATTTGTATCGCGAGGAGCTAAAGCAGTTTCGTGCTTGAAATCGTGCTGCTTCGATTTAACCGAGCATTAAAGAGGCCTTTTTGACGGCGGATGCGAGTGCATCCACATCTTCAAGTGTGTTGTAGAGTGCGAATGATGCCCGCGTGGTTCCGGTGATATTGAAGCGCGCCATCAGAGGCTGGCAACAATGGTGACCGGTGCGGACGGCAACACCCATTTGATCGATCAGTGTGCCGAGATCGTAGTGGTGAATGCCCTCTATTTGAAACGAAAGGGCACCCATTCGATTTGAGGGACCGAAAAACCGTATGCCAGGAATATCAGCGAGCGCATCCGCAGCATGACGGATCAGCGCTTCTTCGTGAATCTGTATTTTCTCCAGCCCAATGGAATTCACGTAGTTCAACGCCGCCGCGAGAGCAATCGCGCCTTCAATATTTGGGGTGCCAGCTTCGTAGCGGAAGGGGATATCATTGTAAGTCGTTTTTTCAAAGGTGACTTCTTTGATCATTTCCCCGCCGCCCCGCCAGGGAGGAAGGGACTGGAGAAGGTTTCTCCGTCCCCATAAAACACCTATCCCTGTGGGTGCGTAAACTTTGTGGCCAGAGAAGACGATCATGTCAGCCCCGAGTGTCTGGACGTCGATGGACAAGTGTGGAATGGCTTGTGCAGCGTCGACGATAACCGTAGTTCCCATTTTTTTTGCATCCGCGGCCATCTCACGGACTGGATTGACTGTCCCGAACGCGTTGGAAATCCAAGTGAGGGACATGATCGCTGTATTTTCGGATAAAAGAGCGTAAAAGGCCTCCTGATCGAGGACACCCTCGTCATCGCAGGGAATCACTTTCAAGATAGCACCCGTGCGCTGCGCCAACATTTGCCAGGGGACTATGTTAGAGTGGTGCTCAAGCGCGGAAATGAGAATTTCCTGACCAGCAGAGATGGGGAGAACATTTGCGGCAAGATTGATACCATCGGTACATCCCGATGTGAAGATGACTTCATCGGGCGAGGCGGCGTTGATGTGCTTGGCGATCGTGATGCGTGCCTGCTCGTGTGCTTGTGTTGCTTCCCTTGCCAAAAAATGCGTGCCACGGTGGATGTTGGAATTTTGGTGTTCGTAGTAATATCTGGACGCATCAAGAACAGCCTTGGGTTTTTGAGTGGTAGCTGCGTTATCGAGATAGACAAGAGGCTTGCCATTCACATTCGCCGCGAGGATAGGAAAATCAGACTTGAGTTCGGTTGGAAGCATGTAAGCGGGAAAAGAATATGGTGGTTAGGAAAGTTGCTCGATGGCAGTTTCCAACGAGGAAATGTCTTCCACTGAAATGACCCTAGCCTCTGGGGAGATTTTTGCAACGAGACCTGCGAGAACTTTTCCGGGACCAATTTCAATATATTCGCAGTGACCTTGGGAAATGAGATATTGTATCGATTCTATCCAACGCACGGAACCCGTGACTTGTGAGGTAAGTGTCGAACGGATTTCCTCTACGGAAGCTACAGGGTTTGCTGTGAAATTGGCAATCACAGGGATTTGTGGGATGGCGATGCTAGTGATCGCCAGTTCAGCGGAGAGTTGTTGCTGGGCAGATACCATTAACTTGGAATGATACGCACCGGCAACGTTGAGTTTGATCGCCCGTCGGATTCCGAAATCTTTGGCTTGGGATATCGCGGAATCGATGTTTGAAGAAGAACCCGATAAAACGATCTGACCTGGTGCATTGAGGTTGGCAATATCTACCCCAGCGGCTTCTGCCAAGGCGCGGATTTGCGATTCCTCACCACCGATGAGAGCGGCCATTGAACCTTCTGTGGCCGCACAGGCTTGTTCCATAAAGGTTCCGCGCCGTGATACAAGACGGAGACCATCCTCAAAAGAGAACGTTCCAGCAGCAGAGTGTGCGGTGAATTCCCCAAGAGATAACCCGGCGGCGGCGGCGGGTTGGAAATTCGGCAAACGCTCCTTCAGCATGGCCAGACCGATGAGGCCGTGAAGATAGAGGGCAGGCTGGCATTTCGAGGTGGCCGTTAAACTTTCCTCGGGGCCCTCAAACATAATTTCTGTCAGTGAATACCCGAGCGCCTGATCGGCTTTATAGGCGAGAGTCCGGGCGGCTGTGGAGCTTTCAATCCAATCACGCGCCATTCCGATTTTTTGTGCGCCTTGTCCTGAGAAAAGAATAACTGGGTTCGTCATGCGGGGAGGATTGTTATGGAGAAATTTTCTTTTTGGCTAGCCTTTCGATGCATCAAAAATCGCGAAGATAACTAGGATAGACATGACATGGGCCTTATGTGCATTCTGCGCGTGTGAGTGAAGTGATGATAGAAACGAAGGATTTGCACAGGAGCTACCGAATCGGGAAGAAATCCATCGAAGTGCTTCGCGGTATCAATCTGTGCATTTCAAAAGGAGAAAAGGTCTTTCTCTGTGGACCAAGCGGAGCTGGAAAAACGACATTGCTTTACACCCTAGCCGGCCTGGAACGACCGGAACAGGGGAGTGTTCATGTCGCTGGAATCGATCTCTATGCGCTCGGCAGGAAAGAGCAGGCAAGTTTTCGCAATCGGTCCATAGGGTATGTCTTTCAAAATTACCATCTTCTTCCAGAACTCACAGCTTTGGAAAACGTTGCAGTGCCCGGCGCCATTGCGGGCGTTAATCAAACGGAAGCGGCACTAGCTGCCTTGGAACGGGTGGGACTTAGAGATCGTGCCGATCACTTACCTGCCGAGCTATCGGGTGGAGAACAGCAAAGAGTTGCGATTGCCCGGGCAATTGTGAACAAGCCTTCGGTGCTTTTCGCCGATGAACCGACCGGAAATTTGGACTCGGCCACGAGTAGCGAAATCATGGAAATACTACTGAAACTATCTCAGGAGCAACATGTTACACTGATAGTGGTGACTCACGATCAGAGTCTTGCTAGGGCAGGGGATAGGACTTTGGTAATTCGGGATGGTAAAGTCAGCACAGGCGACTAATTGGTTTTATTGGGCGATGGTTTCGATGGGGGATGAGATAGGATTATGGAGAGGGGTGATGAGGCCTTGGTCGAGGCGGTAGATCCATGAGTGGATGGAGAGTTCCTGGCCGCGGGTCCATGCGTCTTCGACGATGGTGGTTCGGGCGACGTGGCGGGCTTGGGAGAGGACGTTGAGTTCGCAGAGGCGGTCGAGTTTCAGATCCTTATCGAGGGATGCGAGCTCGTCTTTGTGGACGCGGGTGAGGCCGCGGATGGGGGCGAGCCAGTTATCGATGATGCCGTGGCGGAAGTTTTCGAGGGCAGCTTTGACGCCGCCGCAGCCGTAGTGACCGCAAACGATGATGTGAGAGACTTTGAGGACATCGACTGCGTATTGGATGACGGCGAGCACGTTGAAGTCGGTTTCCTGGACGACGTTGGCGACGTTGCGGTGGACGAAGACTTCGCCGGGGGCGAGGCCGGTGATTTGGTTGGCGGGGACGCGGGAGTCCGAGCAGCCGATCCAGAGGTAGTTGGGGTTTTGCTGGCCGACGAGGCGGGTGAAGAAGTCGGGGTCGGAGGATTTCATTTGCTCCGACCATTGGGCGTTGTTTTCGATCAGTTTATCGATATTGCTCATGGGTGGAGAGTTTCTGGCGAAAGCAGGGGGAGAATCCAGAAAAATCAGGAGTTTGTGGCGAGTTGTTTTTCTTCGAATTATTTTTTGGCGGCTTTGCGGCATTCTGCGACGAAGTGATTGCAGGCTTCGCGGCAGAGGAGGGGTATGGTTTGGTTTTCGGGGGTTTTGTTTGGAATGCCGTTGAATCGGGATGCTTCGCTGTCGTCGAGGGGTGTGTTTTCGTCGATTTTCCAGAGGATGCGTTTGGCGCAGTTGTGTGCGGGGCCGCAGACTTTTTGGATGAGTGTTTGTGCGCCTTGGTCGCTGATGGAGTTTGCGAAGCGGTACATGCCTGTTTGGCGTGCGAGTTTTTCGCGGAGGTTTTCGATGGGGAGGGAGTTGTTAGAGAAGTGGATGAAGAGGCTGGTGCAGGCCGGGTAGAGGAGGTCGAGGGCTTGGAGGAGTTGAGTTTCGTCATCGAGGGTGAGTATCCAACCGCGGCGGAGGTTGGTTTTTCCTTTGGTGAAGCGGTATTCGCCGTCCTCGCTGTAGGTGGAGATGTCGCGCGCTTGCTGGGGGTTTTTGAAGTGTTCGAGACCGCCGAAGGCGGGTTGTGTGGCGAGGTGTTCGTCGTCGATGTGATAGAGGGCGTAGGGGAACTCGCAGTAATCGGGTAGGATTTGTATTTGACCGATGGTGTTGATGCCGTTGCGGATGAGGGATTTGAGGGTTTTGGTGAGGGAATGTGCGGGGAGGGGTGGGGCTGGAGGCGGGTTGTAGCGTGAGTCGAAATCGTTGATTTGATCGAGTATGACTTCCGCGAGGAGAGGTTCTGTGCCGATGGCGGAGGAGTAGTAGAGGGTTTTCCCTTGGAGGTGGTGGGGGTTATGGCGGAAAATCTCGCGTTGGCTGGCGGCGGGGCCGACTTCGGGTTCGATGCCGAGGAGGACGGGGATGTCCTGGTAGGAGTGGAGGCCGTCCGAGATGAAGAAGGGGACGACCACGACGTTTTGTGTTTCCGCTATTTTGTACCAGTCGGCGATGAAGGGGGGTTCTTCCATGTAGGCATCGGTGACCAGTTTGTAGCCAGCACCGGAGTTGGCGATGAGTTCGGCCTGGTCTTTGATAGCTTTGGTGGAGTTTTGGTTGAGGCCGGTGCCGTGGCCGGTGATGATGAGGGTGGTTTCGGAGGGTTTGGCGTTTGGAGCGACTTCTTTGGCCCTGCGGAGGATGAGGTCGGTCATGGATGGGTGGACGCCGACGGGGAGGCAGTAGTGAAGGATTTTCCCATCGCGTGATGTGGAGGGGCCGGTGAGCTGGAGTTCGCGAGGGATGACGTCCTGGGTGAAGTAACCTTCGCTGATGAAATCGGGGACTATGTAGATTTCAGGGGCATCGATCATGAAAAGGGCTTCGCGCATGGAGGGTTCTTCTTTCCAGAAGCAGACGTGGACTTCGGCAAAGAGGTTGCGTTTGCGGATTTCTTCGGCGTGATCGAAGTAGGGTGTGGATGAGTCCGGATTCTCTGTGGAGCCGTGACCGACAATGAGGAGAGCTGAGTTTGGCTTTGGTGTGAAAGGCATGGTGGTAAGTTGGAGGGAGAATTCAGGAATGCAAGAATGGGTATGAATTTGGAGGACGGAATGATGATTTTGACAGAAGGTCGAAATCCGCGCTATATTGGGGGTGAGCTAGGGGTTATGCGAAATGCAAATTTCCTGAGAATGAAAACCAAATAAAGATATGAAGAAGATCAAAAGCATAGCAATCACGTGTATTATCGCGGTGGCGACGATAAGTTGCCAGACTACGTATGACGCGTATGGCAATCCAAGGCAGACGGTAGATCCGGGAACGGCGGCGGCGGGAGCGGCGGCGGCGGGTATCATAGGCTACAGTCTGGCGAAGGATCGGGACAAAAATAAGAACTACTATCATCAACCGCGAGTGGGCGACAGGCGTTACGGTTATTACGACCGATTCGGGCGTTGGAATTGGTATCGTTGAAACGGCCTACTTTAGGCTTGCAAACGGGGTGTGGGTTCATAGCTTCGCGCCTCGTTTTTCTTTTGTTTGGCAAGCGGTCGGTGCCCCGGTGTTTGTCAGAATCATTTTTCCCGGGGCGATTGTCGGAAGGAAAACGCAAACAAACTAACCAAACAACAAACCAAAAAATATGAGTACTGCCATTGCAGAACCAAGCAATCAGGAACTGAGTGACTTAATTGATGCCAAGTTCACCGAGTTCCGAGAAGGATCGATCGTCAAAGGCACGATCCTTGAAATCCGCCCGCAGATTGTCCTTGTGGACATCGGCTACAAATCCGAGGGAGCGATTCCGTCCAATGAATTTGAGGACGATGAGATCGAGGTGGGAGATGAGATCGAAGTTTTATTGGAGAGACTTGAGAACGATGAGGGGATGGTGGTGCTTTCCAAAGAGAAGGCGGCTTACAAGCAGAACTGGGACAAGATTGTCAAAGTTTATCAGGATGGCGGGCTTGTCCGCGGCAAGGTCAAGGCTGTGGTCAAAGGCGGCCTGACTGTGAACGTGGGAGTTGAGGCATTCCTGCCAGGTTCGCAGGTGGATATCATTCCGCCGAAGGATCTTTCCGAGTATGTCGGAAATGTTTACGAGTTCAAGATCGTGAAGGTGAATGACGAGCGTAAGAACATCGTTCTTTCCCGTCGTGAGGTGATCGAGGCCGAGCGTTCCGAGCAGCGTCAGGCGTTTTTGCTTACCGTAAAGATTGGCGACAAAGTGGTGGGTGCGATCAAGAACATCACGGACTTCGGAGCTTTCGTGGATCTTCAAGGCATGGATGGATTGCTTCACATTACGGATATGTCGTGGGGCCGGATCAACCATCCTTCCGAGTTGTTGCATATCGGCCAATCGGTTGATGTGGTGATTCTGGATGTGGATCGTGATAAGGAGCGTGTCTCCCTCGGACTGAAGCAGATGAGTGAGAATCCATGGGAAGATATCGAACGCAAGTTCCCGATTGGGCAGCGTGTCAAAGGACAGGTCACGAAGTTGCTTCCATACGGAGCGTTCATCGAGCTTGAGCGTGGGGTTGAAGGATTGGTTCACGTTTCCGAGCTTAGCTGGGTCAAGCGTATCACGCGTCCATCCGATGTTCTGGAGCTTGGCCAAGAAATCGAGGCGGTAGTTTTGGGAATCAGTATCGAGGAGCAGAAGATTTCCCTCGGAGTTCGTCAGCTTGACAGCAATCCATGGGATGAGATCGAGCTTCGTTATCCGATTGGCGCAACGATCAACGGGCCGGTTCGCAATCTCACCGCTTATGGTGCGTTCGTGGAGTTGGAAGAAGGCATTGATGGTATGATCCACGTTTCCGACATGTCATGGACGCGGAAGATCAATCATCCTTCCGAAGTTCTGAAGAAGAACGACGAAGTGGAGGCGATTGTTCTGGCGATCGACAAGGCCAACCAGCGTGTATCGCTTGGCATCAAGCAGACGGATGATGATCCATGGTCATCGATCGACAACCGCTTCAAGGTTGGAGATTTGGTGAAGGGAACGGTTGCGAAGATTGCATCGTTCGGAGCCTTTGTGAACCTGGATGGTGATATCGATGGATTGATCCACATTTCGCAGTTGAGCGAAGACCACGTCGAAAAAG
>JBGSRM010000079.1:0-7255 GCA_041737575.1 Akkermansiaceae bacterium | reverse complement strand
AAACTTTTCACCGCCCTCCTGCTCGTCATCGTAACATTTGATTTCGCATCACCTCTCTCCGCAGCACCGCTCAAAACCATGTCATGGAACATCGAATGGTTCCCCGGTAACCGCCCGAATTCAAAAAAAACGGAGCAGGAGAAACAAATCAATGCTGCTTCCGAAATCATAAAAAAACAATCTCCCGACATCTTCCTCGCCCAGGAAATCAGCAATCAGGAATCCTTCGATAAACTCTTCGCAGACATCCCGGATCTCAAAACGAACGTCATCAGCCGTTTCATGGAAGACGATGGGAAAACACCTTCACCGCAACAATGCGCCATCGCCTCCAAATTAAAGGCTCACTCCGCTTGGTTCGAAACCTTCAAACCATCGGAAAATCTACCCAGTCTCCGCCGCGGTTTCGCATTCGCCGCCCTCGAACACCCTTCCGGCGGACTCATCATGATCTATTGCGTCCACCTCAAAAGCAATCGCGGCAGCGATGACCCGGAAGGTGAAAAAAACGTCGCCGACACACGTGCCGAATCGGTAAAACAAATCCTCGCCCATAAAACCGAAATGGAAAAAAAATTCGCCGAACACAAAATCCTCGGCTGGATCGTCGGCGGCGACCTCAATACAAACCATGACAATCAGTTCAAACTCTGCACCGTGATCGCCGACTTCAAAAAGGCCGGCTTCCACAACACCTGGGAAAACACCCCCAAAGAAAAGCGCCAAACCTGGCGCCCCGCTCCTTTCGTGGAACAATTCAAACCCACCACCTTCGACTACCTGCTCACACACGGCTTCAAAAAATCGGAGGCCATTCTCGTGCCTGATATCCCTATCGAAGTCTCAGACCACGCTCCGTTTTACATCCATCTTGCTACCGAGTAAAAAGTCTCTCATTCCAAACTTTTACCCAACCAGGCATCGATCTCTTCGATGATCTCGGCATAAAACGCCTCCCCGAAGGAATGCCCCGCACCGGGCACCTCGACCAACTTCTTCTCACATTTTGCAGCTGCGAATGCATCACGGCTATCTCCCAACGGCACCACATCATCTTCAGTCCCATGTATCAACAGCCATGGAACGTGCACTTCTGCAACTTCAGGCAACACATTCCCTATCTCCTTCATGTCCGCCATGAAATCCTCGGAAAGCGGACAATCCGGCTCATCCCACATGAAACCCTCACCCGGCGTCAAATCTCCAAACTCCCTCTCCGCAAAATCCGCTGTATGCACCATCCCTGCCAACGAAATCAAGGCATGAAGATCGATACTCTTCGCAGCACACTTCACACCCACCGCCGCACCCATGCTGTGCCCCACATACGCAACCTTCTTCTCCTGTGGAATCGTCGCCAATACCGCACGCAAATCCTCCAATTCTTTGCTGATCGTAGCCGCTTCAAATGCACCCTCGGAATCTCCGTTGCCCGTAAATGAAATCCTCAGACAAGGCCAACCACGCTCCGCCAGCCCATTCGCCACCGCAAGCAATAGAGGCCGGTCCTTATTCCCTGTCACTCCATGCCCCAGAACAACAATTGCCCCGCGCCTGACCCCTGAATGATACGAAATATCAATCCTCTCTCCGTCCAAATTTCTGATTCCTGAACCCATATTTCAAAAGTTAAATTCCATTCCCCGCACGACCCACGAAAGTTAGCTCGGCAATCGCCGATTTATCAAGCTCGCCCAATCCCAGCTCCATCAGTTTCTCATATTGCCTCGCCGTCGCCTCCGATAACGGCACCGAAACACCAACCTCCTTCGCAATCAAATTCGCAATACCACTATCCTTCGCCGCGTGAGCCGCCGAAAAATAACAATCATGCTCCCTCGCAATCATGTCATCCCCATCCGTTTCTAAAACCCGCGAGTTCGCACCCGTCTGGGAAAAAATCTCCTTCAACATCGCCAAATCCAAACCCAACGCCTCCCCCAATCCCAAACCCTCTGCCAACCCGGCCGTGTTGATGTTCATCACCATATTCACCAACGCCTTGATCTTCGCCGCATTCTCTATCGCCCCCACATACCTTAGCGATAAGGACAGATCCTTCAGAATCTCTTCGTTCTCCCGAAAAACCCATTCCTCCCCCCCCACCATCAAATATAAAGTTCCCTGCCTCGCCTGGGTAATTGAAGACGCCATACTGGCCGCCAAAGTCTTCGCTCCTGCTTTCGCCGAACCCTCAGCAGCACGCTGATGTGCCGCAGGACTCACCGTGGCACAGTTGATGAAAACTCGACCCTCCCCTCCTCCCGACAACAAGGAATCCTGCCCGAAAAAAATCTCATCCATCGCCCCATCATCCGTCACAACCGTGAAAATCACATCCGCTCCCGCCGTCACCTCCGCAGGAACCGCCGCCACCTTCGCCCCAAGCTCACATCCTACCGTCTCCGCAAGCGAACGATGAGCATCATACACCACCGACACTTTATAACCCAAATCAACCAATCGACGGGCCATGTTGGATCCCATGCGTCCAACCCCGACAAATCCAATCTTCACAGACTCTTTCATGCGCGCCTACCCTCAAACAAACATCACTTCCCCGCAACACAAAATGCCCCCATATATCTAAAAATGGAGCCGGCTAACGGACTCGAACCGTTGACCTACTGATTACAAATCAGTTGCTCTACCAACTGAGCTAAGCCGGCCTCTGCCTTCACAAAGAAAAAGGATGGCGCGGATTTAATCGGCCATCCCGTTCTTGGCAATGTAAATTCTCACCAACCAATCATTTGCCTCCCGTTCCTGGAAGGAAGCGGTAATAAACCTCTAACATGAGCGTAGAGAGACAGGTGTCAAAATGCTTAAGGGTATCGCCACCCATACCGCCACGGTGATGAGTGATGCCTGTTGACCACCAACCTTCGGCATTCTGGGCTTTCAGCAAATCTTCCCTGAAATCTTCGTTGTATTTATCCCAAGCCTTACCACCTTGATTCATCATGGCCTGGGCATTGTAGTATTGGTAATAGAGATCTCCATTGGCTTTGCCCCACTCAAAAGTGGAGTTATCCTCAAGGTATTTAAGTGCCTTGCGTGCCGAACTTGACTTACCTTCTCCAAAAAGCTGCATGCACAACAACGCACCACCGGTCAGCCCTGGGCTCTTATTCGCATCGTTACGATAGCCAATCGCACCGTTCGCACCCTGCACCGACTCAAGAAATTCGATCGCCTTTCTACCAGGTTTTTTGAATTTAGCCTCTCCCAACAGCCCCGTGTGCATCCCTGCTTTCAAGGCCTGAATCTGCCAGAAACCAACGGAATTGTCTCCGCTGTTTGTGGATTCGTAACGGTAAACCCACCCACCGCTCGCGCCTTGTCCACCTATGATCATACCGATCGCTTCCTTAGTCACTTTATCAAGGTCTGGAACCTCAATATCCATGCTGCTGCAGAATGTGTATGCTTCAGCCAACGCATAGGTGCAAATACCGTGCTCGTAAACCCAAGGAATTGAGTTGAGATCCTTGTCAGTGAGGCGGCCATCATTCTTGAGTCCTACATTAATAAGATAGGTCATGGCTCGCAGCACTGTATCGCCATACTTCTCGCTCTGCGGAGTCTCGCAGTGCCCGAAATATGCCAATAGTGCCAATCCCGTCATGGACACAGGATGGGAAGTAGTCCAGCTACCGTCGGGCTTCTGTGTCTTTTGCAGCCAATCAAGTGCTTTCACCACCGCATCTTCACACTCTGGTGTTCCGCCCATCTCTTTCAAGCGCGCGAGTCGGTCAGCTTTTGAGCAACGCTTCTGCATGGTCGAAGGCACTCCGGAAAAATTACCACCGTCGCCAAAACCATCACCTGCACCACCCCAGCCTCCTCCGAAATCGTCGCCATCTCCAAAGTCCGCACTTGGCGTCACAACATTGATCTCTGGAACTGGAATCGAAACTGGCGAAGGCGACTTCGAGGCAATCACCTTCGACATGGAATTCGCAGGCGCGGATGGCTTCCGCTGAATCTGCGTCGTAACCCTTTTCTCCTGTATCTTGTCATCCTCCGTCAAAGAACCCGAATAGGTAACGATCGTCGGAGACTCCTTGAATGCATTCGGCAGGAAAAAGATGCCCAGAACCAAAAATATCAGCAACACTACCAAGACAGAAATCACGATCGAAGAAATCGTCGAATTTCGTCTCTGTGCCGCCAGTCTCGCCTGTGCCTCTTGGTTTAGATGTGCGTGGATGCTCATGGTGTTTTTGTTGTTTAAATGTAAGGTTTATCGCTGCTTTGCCTAGCCAAAAAATCAGCAATCTTACCTACCAAACGATCCAGCTCCGCTTTCTTTAGATGTTTTAAGTTTTTCCGCAAAATAGTATTACCTGCAAATCTCTTCCATCAAGCCAACACAACCATCCTCCAACAAATCAACCACAAGCTGAAACCCTCCCAACTCTCCATAATACGGATCCGGAATCCTCTCCGCCTTCAATTCCCTTAAATACCCCACAAACGGCAAAATCTTCCCGGAATGCCCTCCTTCCCGATCCAACTCCCTCAAATCCGCCAAATTCTCCTCATCCATCGCCAGAATCAGATCAAATTCGTCCAAATCCTCCTTCCTCACCCTCCGCGATTTCCCAAAAACACGATACCCCCTCCTCTCCAACTCAGCCGCCATCCTGTGATCCGGCGGACTCCCCGCATGAAATCCAATCGTCCCCGCCGAATCGACCTCAATCTCCCCAACCAACCCAGCCTTATCTACCATATCCCGAAAAACAATCTCCGCCGCCGGTGACCGGCAAATATTTCCCATACACACAAATAATATCCTCTTCACCCCACTAAAATGTCGCACCAATCGCGAAATGCCAAGTCCCGCTTGGCTCACCCCGCCCCTGCGTCATGTTGTGACCATACTCCAGCCGCACCGGCCCGATCGGCAAATCCAATCTAACCCCCAACCCCGCCGCAACCTCCACCCCCTCCTCCCTCGGAGCCAAATAATTCCCCACCAGCCCGCCCGCATCCACAAACACAACTCCCATCAAGACTCCCGTCAAATTCCGGCTCAACTCCGCATTCACCACCCACCCAAACTCCCCACCATACGCATCACCCCCGAAAGTCGGCCCCAACTCCCTCTCGGGAAAACTCCTCACACTCCGCGCCCCTCCATTAAACACGCGCAAATCCACAGGCATATTCTCAACACCTCCTTGCGAAAACAAATACTCCGCCCTCCCGCCCACTCCCAAATGCCATCCCCCACCAAGTGGCTTATACCAACCCCCATCCACCCCCACTTTCAGATACATCTCGCTCTCATCATGCATCACCACACCCGCCTGCACCGGAACCTCAACATGCCAGCCATCCTTCGGCAAAACCACACTATCCCGATAATCCCATCTCTGCGTAACCCCAACTCTCAAATGCGTGTAATCGGTCGGCCCCAGTAAAACAGACGGCAACCCATCCTCGTCCACACCTACAAACGATCCTCCCAACATCAACTCGATCGAATGCTTCTCCGAAAAATTCCACTTCCAACTACTCTGCAAACCATTCTCATACCCAGTATAGCCATCATACGTTTTCACCAATGAAAACAATCGCAACTCATGACTGATATCCGTCCCCCGCCACCACGGATCCACCAGCTTCACCTCTCCCAACGCCCCTCGCCCACTCAACTCCAACCCCGTGGAAAACGCACGCAACTTACCCCGGAAATTACGATCCACATAATAAGCTCGGAACAAAGGCCCTGTAAAAGTTTCAAACCCTCCTGAAAACGTGACCTCCTTCGCCTTCGTCTCCTGAAAATGCAAAGTCACATCCACCAGCTTCTCCCCAGCAGCCTCACTCTCCACCCACACCGAATCAAACGCCCCCGTTGCCAACAACTGCCTCACCTTCTTGTTCATCGCCGCCTCATCATACCAATCCCCCTCCAACGGTGCCATGATCTGCGCCACACGTCCCGGCTTCGTCCTCTCCAAACCATCACTACGAACCTTCGACAACTTCACCCGCGTCCCAAGCTCGATCACAAACTCCGGATAATAAAATCCGTTGGCTAAACGCTGCCTCATCTCAATCACCGCATTCGGATAACCACGGCTCGTAAACGCCTCCACCATCGCCACCTTCATCTTCATGATGTTTTCCGTCGTCGCCCAACCACCCACAAACGGTCGCCACGTCTCCGCCGCCCTCTTAACTCCCCTCCCGTCCGAACTCACCAACTTCGGCTCCCCGATCCGATACCTCCTGCCCTCCCTCACCTCCAATTCCAAATTCACCACACCACTCTCCTCATCCACCTCCTTTCTCTTCATCTCCAGCTCCACCTCCCAATATCCCAGCGACTTGAAACTCCTCTCCACATAATCCAGCCCCTTCACCAAATCAGCCTCCCGATACGGAATATCACCCAACCACATATTCCCCGCAAACGGACTCTTGAAAATCTTCTCGATTTCCTCCCCATTCTTTACCCCTGAAATCTCCACCTTCCCCAAGGTAAACCGCACCCCCTCATTCACCCGCAGCACAATCTCTTGCTCGCTCACGATCAGCCCCTCCACCACCGCAGACCTGTACCCATCCGTCCTCAACAACTGCTCCACCATGAACGCCGCATCATTCGCACGCCACGCACTCGCTGGCTTCGACTTCACATAAACCAGCCGCTCCCCAATCAACCCCAACACCTCCGACTCACTCCGCTTGCTCAACCCCTCAATCCGTATCGCCGTCTCTCCCCCCACGAATATCACCATGGAAACCCAAATCACCACCCCCTTCACCCATGCCATTGATGAATCACTCATCGGAATCTTATGCGGTAGATCGCCATCACACGTTGCTCCCCCTCGGCTCCCAAACCTGCCGAAACACTCCACTTCCTGCTCAACTTCAAAGTCGCCGAATTATAAACATCCGAATCATACGGATCCTCATCCGAAAGCGTGAAATCAACATCATCCAGCAAGGCCAAGACCGGCCTGAGCTGCTTTCCAAACATAAACCTCCCCCTCCTCAACTCCTCTATCAACAACTGCATCGCCCGTGTCGAAGCCTGCTGCGAATCCTCCAAACCCGCCGCCGTCGTCCCCGTCGCCAACAAGGTCATGATCTCGTTTTCATCCAGCGGCGGCTGCGAAGTCATGATCGACTGCGGATCACTCGCACGACCATGAACATAAATCTGCACCCGATACGGCCTCGGCTCTGCACTCCCTCTCAGCTCCACCAGCGGATCGAATCCGGTCTCCGG
>JBGSRM010000182.1:0-11299 GCA_041737575.1 Akkermansiaceae bacterium | reverse complement strand
CGGTGTCGCGGGTGCGCGAGCGGTCGGTGCGGTAGAAGGGTTCGAAGAGTCTTGCGAGTTCGGTTTCCGGGGCTCCGGGGCCGTTGTCTTCAACTACTAGACTTACCGTATCTCCGGATGAGGTTGCGGAAATTCCGACCGTGCATTGAGGGCCAGCGTGGAGGTGGCAGTTGCGGAGGACGTTGCGGAGTGCCCTGGTCAGCAGTTTGCGGTCTGCTTTTGCGGTGAGTGATTCAGGTATGTTGATTTCGAGTGTGTGGCCTTCTAGCTCGCGTGTGGCGAGTTCGCGGCAGAAGGCGGCGAGGGGGATGGGTTCAGGGTTTGCGGGGGAGGAGTTTGCTTTGGTGAAGGCGAGGAGTTCGGAGACGAGGGTGGAAAGTTCTTCGGCGTCTTCCTCGATGGAGGCTAGGCGTTCGGCTTGTTGTGCGTCCGCTTTGTTTTGGAGGATGCCGAGGCCGGTGCGTATTCTTGCGAGGGGGGCGCAGAGTTCATGGGCGACATCGCCGAGGAAGCGTTTTTGACCGGAGATGAGGTGGCCGAGACGGGATGACATTTCCTCGATGGATTCGCCGGCGCGGCCGAGTTCGTCGTTGCGGGAGGCGCCGAGTTTTGTGTCGAAATGGCCATCGGCGATGAGTTCCGTGGCTTTTGAGATGCGTCCGGCGTAGCGGGTGATGCCGAGGACGAAGGGCGTCCAGAGGGCGATGCTGAGGGCGAGCACGGCGAGCCCGCCATAGAGCCATGGGCTGTAGTCGAAGAAGAGGCCGCGTGCGGAGGCGTTGTTGGATTTGAGGAAAAGCACGCCGCGTGGGGGTCTGCCGGGGCCTTGTGTTTCAATGGAGAGTTCGATGGCGGCCCAGTATTTTCCGTCGGTCTTTTCTCTTGTTAGAAACAGGGCGCGGGGTTCGCGTTCCTCGCGGGGTCTTGCTCTTTCATGGGGGGGTGGGTCGTCGGGGCCGCGTCTATGGAAATCATCGGGCGGCGGCTCCGGGGGCCTTCCTCTGCCTCCGCCGCCGGGGGGAGGAAGTTCTTTTTTTGCGCGCTGGATGATTTCCGATGGGATGTCCGTTTCTTTTATTTCCGGGCCGAGATCGCGCTCGGTGCGGAAAAATCCTTGGAGTCCGTAGGGTGATATTTTTTCCGAGATGATGCTGTCCCATTTGTCCTGATGGTTTTTTGAGAGATTTGATGAGATTTCATTTCCGAGGGATTCCAAGCGTTCACCGGTAGCGCCGGAGAGGAGGGAATCCAGGCCGAGGCGGAGCTGCCAAGCGACGAAAAGTGCGAAGGCGGCGGCGAGTGCGAGGAGGTGGATGGCGAGCCATGCGGCGACTTTTGCCATGAGGGGGAAACGACGTTTTGTTTTCATGCCAGGCCGCCTTCCTCGAATCGGTATCCCACGCTGCGTATGGTGACGATGAAGCGCGGGTTTTTGGCGTCGTCGCCGAGTTTTTTGCGGAGCTGGGAGATGTGGACGTCGATGGAGCGGTCGAAGATGTCGAAGCGTCGGTCGGAAACGTCTTCGAGCAGGGCCTCGCGAGATTTGACGCGGCCTTTTGATTTCATGAGAGAGGCGAGGATGGCGAATTCGAGAGCTGTTAGATCGACAGGTTGATCGTGGAGCAGTGTGGTGTGCGAGGCTTCATTCAAACGCAGGGGGCCGGCAACGAGATCGCGTGCGGCTTTTTCCGATTCCGGTTCGGCGAGGACGGCGCGTCTGGTGACGGCGCGGAGTCTGGCGAGCAGCTCGCGGCTGGAGAAGGTTTTCGGGAGGTAGTCGTCGGCGCCGAGTTCGAGGCCGACGATACGGTCTGCTTCGTCGCCCATGGCGGTGAGCATGAGGACGGGGACGTTGGAGGTTTTGCGAAGTTCGCGCAGGACTTCGAAGCCGTCCATGCCGGGCATCATGACATCGAGGATAACGGCTTCGTAGTTACCCTCTGCGGCTTCGGCGAGGCCTTCGGTGCCGGTGTGACGCATTTCGACGTGCCAGCCCATGGGCTCGAGGTAGTCACGGATCAGGCCGCAGAGTTTGCGGTCGTCGTCTATGACCAGCAGGGGTTTTCCGGTGGGTTTGCCTGAAGTGCTCACGGCTTTATTGAACATGGCTTTGGCTGAGCCGCGATGCATTTTACCAAATCTTAACAAAAAAGGGCTTTTTTGAAATCATGTCGATACATGAGGGGAGTTTGGTTGGGGCATCACCAACGAAAGAGAACCTATGAAAACAAAAACACTGATTCCTGTGGCACTGCTTGTTATTTCCACATGCGTTTATGCGCAACGTCCGCCCGGGCCGCCGCCGCCGGATATCATTGCGTTGAAATTGGATCGGGATCACGACCACAAGCTGACGGCGCGTGAGATTCGAAAGGCGGCGGAGTCGCTGTTGAAGCTGGACGAGGATGAGGATGGTGCGCTGAGTGAGGAGGAGTTGCGGCCTGAGCCACCGGATGGACGGCGGAGGAAAAAGGATGATGAGAATGAAGATGGGGAGAAGAAAACCCTGCGACCACCGCCGCCGCCATCGGAGCTGATGAGGGCGATCGATGCGGATGAGGACGGAGCGCTTTCATCGGAGGAGTTAGAGGGTGCGCCTGATGCGTTGCTGAAGTTGGATGAGGATGAGGATGGTAAGATTGACCATGAGGAGGCACCTTCTCTGGGAGATCCGGAGAAGGATCATTTCGGGCCTCCGGGTGGTGGAGGTCCGCATGGGCCGCCTCCGGGGCCGCGTGGTGGCGGGCGTTGAGATTTCCCCCCCGATACATGGGAAGGGGTAATCCGGAAGGGTTGCCCCTTTTCAATTTTTTGAGCCGCATGTGTCAGTTGGCGGCCAGTCAGTTGGTGTTGTGTTTTACGAGAACGGGGACGCTGTAGGGGATTGCGGGATTCGTTCAGTGTGAGGATGAGGCAGACGGAGAAATCGGCGGTGGATTCATGGATGGAAGAATGTCGAACAAGGATCACAAAAGCCTTCCATCGAAAGAAAATGGGGTTGGTTTACCTATTGTGATTTTAGTGAAATCTGAATGGAGCGGGTTTAGCAGGAAATTATCCTCATCCGGGACTATCACGCTCGGGACACGAATAATGGGATTCTTGCCGGCCTTCAACCATGCTTCGCCAGACAGTTGGCAGGCATGCGGAGCTGGTTCTTCCCTCCAATTGGAAGGGATGGAATTTCGTGCTATCGCCGTGACCAAGCTGGCGGGAAAACTGATAGGAAAAATCACGTATTCCATGGGCACCGATGGATTGATGTGGACTAGTGTTTCCAGCATGGCGAGCGATTGGCTTGAACTGCAATAGACGACGCGACACCCCACAGGGTTCCATCGGCCTCCGTATTTCTCGGCTCCCGCTCCGGAGAACGCATCGGCGGCGTGTGCCGCCTTTACGATACGCCATGCATTCATATCAGGTATAAACCCCGTGTTCGATCCTTCCCAATAGGTTCTCAACTTCGCGGGCACCGATCTCGGTTCCCGCGAAATCGAGCGGGATTTTCCCGCCAAGGCCGTATTGAGGTGTGCGTAGCCAGTTTTTTCCCGCTTCGGGAGATCCCATCACCTGCGCTGCCATTGCCGCGAGGCGTGCGAATCGAATCAGTCGGTCGGATTCCGAAGGAGCCAGACGTCCCATTTTTGTGCGGCGGTGGAGAGTGGCGGTGGAGATTCCTAGAAGCAGTGATGCTTTTTCCGGGGAGATACTGAGTGAAGACATCAGCTTCTTCAATTCATGGATGGGCAAGCCCTGCTCGATCGCTGCAGCGAGAGTCGCAGCAGAGGAGCGTGTGGACGATCCTTCTTTCAGAAATTGTGCGACATAGCCTGTTGGCGCGGCTGTTTTCATTTGATAGAAATTATCTCATCATTTGATGGACAAGCAATCTGTTTTTCTTGCATCTCTCAGTGGGCGGCTAGCCAGTTGGGGCCGGTTCCTTTTTCTACGAGGATGGGGACGTTGTGGGGGAGGGGGAGGGCGGATTCCATGATGTGGAGAATTTTGGGGACGAGTTCTTGTTCTTCGTTGGGGTGGAGGTCGAAGACGAGTTCGTCGTGGACCTGGAGGAGCATTTTGGATTGGTACGGTTTACGTAGTAGTAACTCGTCGATGCGGATCATGGCGATTTTGATCATGTCGGCGGCGGTGCCCTGGATGGGCATGTTGATGGCGGCGCGTTCGGCGTTCTGGCGTAGGCCGGCGTTGGCGGAGGAGAGGTCCGGGTAGTGGCGGCGGCGGCCGGAGAGGGTTTCGGCGTAGCCGTTTTGGCGGGCTAGGGAGACGGTTTCGTCCATGTAGTTTTTGATGGCGGGGTATTCGCGGAAGTAGGAGTCGATGATTTCTGCGGCATCGGTGCGTGGGATGGCGAGGCGTTGGGAGAGGCCGAAGGCGGAGATGCCGTAGATGATGCCGAAGTTGACCATTTTGGCGGCGGAGCGCATTTGGCGGGTGACTTCTTCCGGGGCGACGCGGTGGACTTTGGCGGCGGTGATGGTGTGGATGTCGGCGCCGTCCTGGAAGGCGGAGATCATGGTGGGGTCGCAGGCGAGGGCGGCCATGATGCGGAGTTCGATTTGCGAGTAGTCGCAGGCGAGGAGTATGAAGTTTTTGCGAGGGACGAAGGCTTGGCGGATTTTGCGTCCGGATTGGGAGCGGATGGGGATGTTTTGGAGGTTGGGGTCTGAGGAGGCGAGGCGGCCGGTGGAGGCGGCGAGTTGGAGGAAGTGGGTGTGGATGCGGTTGGTGGCGGGGGAGATGTGGTTGGGGAGTGCGTCGATGTAGGTGGATTTGAGTTTGGTGGCTTCGCGGTATTCGAGGATGTCGGAGATGATGGGGTGTGTGCCGAGGAGGGTGGAGAGGGTTTGTTCGTCGGTTTTGTATTGGCCGGTTTTGGTTTTTTTGGGTTTATCGAGGAGTTTCAGGTGTTCGAAGAGGATTTGGCCGAGTTGTTTGGGGGAGGAGATGTTGAAGGGTGTGTTGGCGTGGTTTTGGATGGAGAGGACGAGTTGGTCGATGGTTTGCTGGAGGTCTGCGCTGATGTCTTTGAGGGCCTCGGTATCGATGGCGATGCCTTCCATTTCCATGCGGACGAGGACGGGGAGGAGGGGTGCTTCGATTTTTGAGAAGATGGTTTCTTGGTGAGCTTGTTGGAGGAGTGGGCGTAGTTTTTGGGAGAGTTGGAAGGTGATGTCTGCGTCTTCTGCGGCGTATTCGGCGAGGGTTTCGAGGGGGATGGAGAGCATGTCTAGCTCTTTGGATTTTTGGATTTTATTTTCGGCGAAGGCGAAGAGGTCGTCGGTTTGATTGATGATTGATGATTTTTGATTGCTGATTTCTGATAGTTTGATGGGGGTGTAGCTGAGGATGGATTCGGCGAGGTAGTCCATGCCGTGGCGGCGGTCTGGGGAGGCGAGGGCGTCTGCGAGCATGGTGTCGAAGAAGGGGCCTGAGACTTTGATGTTGTGGGAGAGGAGGACGGAGAGGTCGTATTTTAGGTTGTGGCCGATTTTTAGAGCGGGGGAGGAGAGCA
Organism: Akkermansiaceae bacterium; assembly: GCA_041737575.1. Taxonomy (GTDB): domain Bacteria; phylum Verrucomicrobiota; class Verrucomicrobiia; order Verrucomicrobiales; family Akkermansiaceae; genus Luteolibacter. The sequence goes on along the minus strand of JBGSRM010000182.1, from coordinate 5,763 downwards.
GGGAGCGGAGAGCGGGGAGAAGATTTTCAGAGAATGGGAGGTACCAGCCTTCGTGGGCTTTCCAGGAGAAGGCGATGCCGAGGAGTTGTGCGGTGTGGCGGTCTAGGGATGTGGTTTCGATGTCGAAGCAGAAGGAGGGTTGGGCGGAGAGGTTTTGGAAGAGGGTTTCTTGGAGGGGTTTGGTGTTGGCGAGGGTGTAGGTGTGTGGGGTGTCGCGGATGGTTTTGAAGGTTTGTTGGAGGGTGGGGGTTGTTTGTGTTTCTTGGGAAGGGGCGGACCAAGTGGCAGTGTCTTCGTTGGAAGAAGCGGGCGGGACGCCCGCGCTCCCTTGGAAGAGTCGTTTGGAGAGGGAGCGGAATTCGAATTCGGTGAAGAGGTTTTTTAGGGTTTCGTCGTCGCGTTGGGAGATGATGAGGTCGTCCCATGAGGAGTGGATGGGGCAGTCTGTGATGATGGTGGCAAGTTCTTTGGAGAGGAGGGCTTGGTCGGAGTAGGCATCGACGTTTTCCTTTTGTTTGCCTTTGAGTTGGGAGGTGTTGGCGAGGAGTTTTTCGATGGAGCCGTAGTCTGCGATGAGTTTTTGAGCGGTTTTTGGGCCGATGCCGGGGATGCCTGGGATGTTGTCTGAGGCGTCGCCCATGAGGCCGAGGAGGTCGATGATTTGATCGGGGTGGGAGACGCCCCAGATTTCTGGGAGTTTATCGAGGCCGATGATTTCGTGGTCGGTGCCTTTGCGACCGGGGCGCCAGATGAAGGTGGAGGGGGAGAGGAGTTGGGCGAAGTCTTTGTCCGGGGTTACCATGTATGACTGGAAGCCATCGGGTTCGGCGCGTTTTACGAGGGTTCCGATGATGTCGTCTGCTTCGAAGCCGTCGAGTTCGAGGACGGGGATGGCGAAGGCGCGGCAGAGGGATTTTACGTGGGGTATGGAGTCGCGGAGTTCTTCCGGCATTTCATCGCGCTGGGCTTTGTAGGCGGGGTAGCGGATGTGGCGGGAGGTGGGGGCGGATGTATCGAAGGCGACGCCGAGGTGTGTGGGGTTTTCTTTTTCGAGGATGGCGAGGAGGGTGTTGATGAAGCCGTAGAGGGCGGAGGTGTTGATGCCTTTGGAGTTACGGATGGGATTTTGGATGAGGGCGAAGTGGGCACGGTAGATGAGGGCCATGCCGTCGAGGAGGAAGAGGCGTTTCATGGGGGGACTTTGAAGAGAAGTAGGATGGTCTGAAAGTCTGAATGTCGGAAGGTCTGAAATGACTAGGGACGAGAAGATCAAATGGTGCTATGTTTTTGATGGTTTTTGGGATGAAAGATGGGGGTTAGTGTGTATGTATTCAGACAGCTAGGTATGAGATTTCCATTTTTTCAGATAATTCCTGTGGTGGCACTGCTTTTTGTGGGGTGCGGGAAGAAGGGTTCTGTGGCGGAGGTTGAGGGGGGAGATGTTGATGTAGCTGAGGTTCAGGCAGCGGGTGGGGGAATGGTTCTGCCGGAGGTGGTTTCGTTTAATGAGCATATTCAGCCGATCCTAGCCGAGTACTGTTACCATTGCCACGGTGCGGATGCCAGCCACCGCAAGCCAGAGAAGGAACATCTCCGGCTCGACATGGAGGAACATGCCTTCGCGATGCGGGATTTCGGTGCGTCGGTGATCGTGAAGGGGAAACCGGAGGAATCCGAGCTGATCAGGCTCATCAAATCCAAGGATATCGACGAGGTCATGCCGCCGCCGGAGAGCCACAAGACGATGAACGCGCGGGAGATTGCGTTGCTTGAGAAATGGGTTGAGCAGGGTGCGGAGTATGAAAATCATTGGTCTTACGAAGCGGTGAGCCGCCCTGAGGTGCCCAAAAACTCGTGGTCAGATAAGCCTGTCGATAGCTTCATTTTCGAAAAACTCGCCGAAGCGGGTCTTGAGCCGAATCCAGCCGACGATGCCCGGAGATTTCACCGCAGGCTTTCGTTGGATCTGACCGGTTTGCCACCGGAGCCTGCCGAGACCGATGCCTTCGTGGCGGCTTACGAAAAAGATGCGGAGGCCGCTGTTTCCGCCGAGGCTGATCGTATGCTGGCTTCGATCCAAAGCGCGGAGCACTTCGCGCGGCATTGGCTGGATGCGGCGCGCTATGCTGATACGCATGGTATTCATATTGATAACTATCGGGCGATCTGGCCTTACCGCGATTGGGTGGTTCGGGCTTTCCACTCCAACATGAAATGGGATCAGTTCACCACCGAGCAACTCGCTGGTGACATGCTTCCTGACCGCACGCTGGATCAGCATGTGGCCACCGGTTTCCTGCGCAGCCTTGCGACCACCGGCGAGGGCGGCGCGATTCCCGAGGAATACGATGCGATCTACGCCACCGACCGTGTGGACACCATGAGCGGTATATGGCTGGGTCTGACGGCGAGCTGCGCTTCCTGCCACGACCACAAGTTCGATCCTTTTTCACAGAAAGAGTTCTACCAGTTTGCCGCGTTTTTCCGGAACAATACGATGAAGGCGCTGGACGGCAACAACGCGGAGCACGCGCCTTCGATTTTCGTGCCGTTGCCGGAGGACAGGGATAAATGGGCGCAAATTCAGAACTCACTAAAAGATGTTGATGGGCGGATCGCGTCGCGTCGCAAGGCAGCTGATGCGGATTTCAAGACTTGGGTTACCGCCGCCGGGCAGGCAGAGATGCAGGAGACGGATTCGACTCTCGCGATCCATCTCCCACTCACGGAGGCCGAAGGCAGCATCAAGGGAATCGTGGAAGGCCAGCCACAGGAGTGGCCTGCGGCACCGAAGCGCATTGACGGCCCGCTTGGCAAAGCGGTCACCATTTCAGGCACGGACATCCCGCTTGGCGATATCGGAAACTTCTCGCGCGGAGATCAGGTCAGCTACGGTGGTTTTATCCGGATTGATGGCAGGGCGAACAACGTGAGCGGCTCGATCATCGCAAAGATGGATCCCGCCAACAATTTCCGTGGTTGGGATCTCTATCTTGAAAACGGCCAACCGGGCGCCCACGTCATCGACTCTTGGGACAAATCAGCCAACAAATTGGTCTCACCCACGATGTTGAAACCCAATGTATGGCAACACGTCATGGTCGTTTTTGACGGGACACTCGCCGGCCACCAATCGATGACGATATTCGTCGATGGGAAAAGAGCCGGAGCGGGGCCGTATCCGAACACGGTGGGAGGAACCATTGAGAACACCGTGCCCCTGCGCCTTGGCTCGCGTGAGGGCGGGGAATCGAAACTCAACGGCAATGTGTCGCTTCAGGATTTCCGTTTCTATCGGAAAAAACTGACAGAGGCGGAGATTTCGCAGCTTGCAAACAAAGGGATGATTTCCGTCTGGGCGGCGCTTCCTGAAGCCGAGCGCACCAAGGAACAAAACGCTGCGTTGGCGGAGCACTTTTTTACGTCCGTGGACGAGCCATCGCTGGAGCTGCTGCGCGATAAGGACAAGCTGAAATCTGAGGATGCCGCTATTCGCGCTCGCGGCTCGGCCTCTCTGGTTTTTGAGGAAAACAAAGGCCAGAAACCCTCCGCTCGAATTCTTGAGCGCGGCTCCTATACTGCGAAGGGCGATGAGGTATTCCCCGAAACCCCGGCGATGCTGCCACCGATGCCCGAAGGTGCTCCGAAAAACCGACTCGGTCTCGCGCAGTGGCTCAATGACTCGAAAAATCCCCTCCCCGCCCGCGTTACCATGAATCGTCTCTGGGCGAATTTCTTCGGAACCGGCATCGTGGAGTCGGCGGGAGACTTCGGTATCATGGGTGCCCGTCCGACGCATCCCAAGCTGCTTGATTGGCTCGCTTCCGAATTTGTGTCGAGTGGCTGGGATTACCGCCACATGGCGAAAATCATCGCCACTTCCAAGGCCTATCGCCAGTCCGGCACGATCAGCCCGGAGAAACTGGAAAAGGATTATTCCAACGCCTTGGTCTCGCGCGGGCCACGCCTACGCCTTGATGCCGAGCAACTCCGCGATCTCTCGCTCGCGGCCGCTGGGAATCTCTCACCGAAAGTTGGCGGTGCGCCGGTGAAGCCCTACCAGCCCGAAGGCATCTGGGAGGCGGTGGCCATGCCGCAGTCGAACACCAAGAACTACAAGCAGGACAGCGGCGAGGCGCTTTATCGCCGCTCGATCTACACTTTCTGGAAACGCACCGCTGTAGCTCCCACCATGGAGATCCTTGACGCGCCGACCCGCGAGACCTTCTGCCTCAAGCGCAGCCGCACGAACACGCCGTTGCAGGCGCTCGCGCTAATGAACGATCCGCAGTTTGTGGAGGCTTCTCGGAATCTCGCCGCCAAGGCATTGTCCGAACAAAAGGATTTCGACGCGCGCCTCGATCTGATGTCCCTCCGCTTGCTGAACCGCAAGTTTGATTCTGCGGAACGGGAAGTCGTGAAATCCACCCTAGACGCCGCCTTGGAACATTACACCGCCAAACCCGAAGAGGCGCAGCTCGCCATCGCCACGGGTGAATCGAAAGCCCCTGAAACCATTCCCGCCCCCGAACTCGCCGCATGGTCGCTAGTCGCCAGCCAGCTCTTCAACCTTGACGAAACCGTAACCAGATAAACTACGATGAATCCAGTAGATATTTACAACCAGGCGTTCACCCGCCGCCAGTTTTTCCGTAAATCCGGTACCGGCCTTGGAGTCGCCGCGATGGCCTCGTTGATTGGTGAGAGAAGTTTTTCCGCTTCCCAGCCTGCAGGCGGCGTGGCTTTTCCGCAGTTTGCTCCGAAGGCAAAACGCGCGATTTACATCTCGCTGATTGGTGCGCCCTCGCAGTTCGAGACCTTCGACTACAAGCCGGAGCTGGTGAAACGGTATAAGGAAGACCTCAAAAAATATCTCGCCGAGCAAGGCGAGCGGCTTACCGGCATGACCTCGGGACAGGCGGCTTTCCCCATCGCTCCACCCCGCGTCAATTTCACCCAGCACGGTCAGTCCGGCACCTGGATCAGCGACTTCCTGCCGTGGCACGGAAAGATGGCGGACGAACTCTGCATCATCAAATCGATGCACACGGACGCGATCAACCACGAGCCGGCCAACCAGCTCATCTACACCGGAAACATGGTGAACGGTAAAGCGTCCATCGGCTCCTGGCTGTCCTATGGCCTCGGCTCGATGAACAATGATCTTCCGTCCTTCGTCGTCCTCCACGCCAAGCATACCTCGCCGTATGCAAACGTGCAGGCGATCTCGAACCGCCTCTGGGGCTCTGCCTATTTGCCCGGCAAGCACGCGGGCGTTTCGCTGCGTTCGCTGGGCGATCCCGTCCTTTTCCTTAAGGACAACCCCGGAGTCTCCAAGGAAATGCGCCGCAAGATGCTCGACGGTCTCGGCAAGCTGAACATGAAATCCTACGATGCCATCGGCGATCCCGAAATCCAAAACCGCGTCCAGCAATACGAGATGGCCTTCCGCATGCAGTCCTCCGTGCCCGAGCTGGCTGATCTTTCCGGCGAAGCCGAGCACACCTACGCCCTCTACGGCGAGGACAGCAAGACCCGCGGCACCTTCGCGAACTCCGCCCTCATGGCTCGCAGACTTCTGGAAAGGGGTGTCCGCTTCGTACAGATTTTCCACCGCGGCTGGGATCAGCATGGCGATCTTCCTCGTGACCTCGCCTCCCAGTGCAAGGACGTGGATCAAGGCTGCTACGGCCTTATCCAAGACTTGAAAATGCGCGGCATGCTCGAAGACACCCTCGTCATCTGGGGCGGTGAGTTCGGGCG
>JBGSRM010000020.1:0-5407 GCA_041737575.1 Akkermansiaceae bacterium | reverse complement strand
GGCATTCGAGAGCTTTCGCGCAACCTGCCAGAAAAGCATGGGTCTCGCTCCGTAATTCCGAATCGCGCAGGAAAGGAAGGCGGCCTTTGGTGGAATACACGGTATGGATCAGAATTCGCGAGAGGGATTGAGGCATGAGAGTCATTCTGTCGTTCCTTACGCTCGGACGCAATCCCGTTGGGATTGGTTTTATTTTTGGTGTGGATGTCCCAGGGTAGGCTTCACGGTGTTGCGCCAACCCTGGGCTAAAATACGTAACTCCTTTGGAGTTGGAAGATTCTGCTCACATCTTTCAGCTACACCCTGGAAGTTTGATGCTGTGTTGGTGGAAGCGGAAAGTGTGCCGCATGGGGTGCGGGTTTGGATCGTTAGAAATGTCTTATTGACGGGAAGAGAGACAGCAGCACCATGGCATTTATGAAAACGTTGTGTGTTGTATTTTTGATTTTGGCGATGTCGGTGTTCGGTGGTGCGGAGGAAAAAGATGAGGGGGCGTTTCCGATTATAGATACGCATGTTCATTTGTGGGCGTTGGATCGGCCGGCGGGGATCACTTGGATCAAGAAGGATGACAAGCATCTTTATCGGGATGTGTCGCCTGCATTTCATGAGCCGATAGCGAAGGAGAATGGTGTGGGTGGGGTGGTTTTGGTGCAGGCGGGTCAGAGCATTCCGGATAACCAGTGGAATCTGGATATTTCGGCACACAATCCCGGTTTGTATCGAGGGGTGGTTGGGAATTTATCGGAGATCATAGGGACGGATGCGTTTGCGGTTACGTTCAAGGAGTTGTGCAAAGACCGGCGTTATCTGGGGTATCGGTTGTCGGGGCGATATCGCGAGGAGTTGGATGAAGCATTTTACCGTGATCTTGAGCTGACGGCTGCGGAGGGGAAAAGCGTGGATTTTTTGATTGGTGCGTATTCATTGAAAGATGTTTCCGAGATTGCGAAGCGTGTTCCGAAGTTGCGGATCATTCTCGATCATTTTGGGAATGTGCGTTTGAGTGAAAAGCCGTTGGATGCGGAATGGATGGAAGATTTCCGGGCGGTTGCGAAGAATGCGAATGTGTATTGCAAGGTATCCGCGTTGTATGGTCGGGTGGAGGTTCAGCCAGCGCCGCAGGAGATTTCTTTTTACAAGCCGATTCTGGATCTGGCGTTTGAGGCGTTTGGAGAGGATCGGTTGGTGTATGGCAGTGACTGGCCGGTCACGGAAAAGACGGGTGATTATGCATCGGTTGTGAAGCTGACGCGTGCGTATTTTGATGGGAAGGGCGAGACCGTTTCGCGGAAGCTGTTTTCCGAGAATGCGATGCGATTTTATGCGATACCTGAGGTGAAGTGATGGTGAATCATTGCAAAACCTTATCATAGAATGCGTATGCACCGGCGACGAATAATCCGGCTATGCTGATCCAGAGGCCGATGTCCCAGAGTTTGCCGGGGACCAGTCTTGCATCGCAGCAGCGGTAGCGGAAGTAGAGGGCGGCCACACCGAGAAAAGGCAGGATAAGTGCGCCCATGAAGCCGCCGGCGAAGACCAATTGTTCCGGTGCTTTGAAAAATCCGAAGCTGGCGAGAAAAAGCAGGGGGAGGCAGATGCAGAACATACGGACCCACCAACGATATACTTTTTCATCGCCAGAGGTGACACCGAAGACTCTCAGGGCATCCGCGCAGACGCGGGCGTGGCTGGCGGTTGCGACGAAGAAAGTGGAATACAAAACGGCGAAGGCTCCGAAGAGGAAAACCATCTGGGCGGCTTGGCCGAAAACGGGGACATACATTTGGCCGAGAGTTCTGACCATCTGTTCGCCGCCCGGGTTGAGGCCGGTGCGTCCGAGGATGGCTGCGCCGAGGAGATAGAAACCGATTGTTGCGAAGGTGTAAACGATCATGGAGCACCAGGCATCCCAGCGGAGGACCCGAATCCAGCCTTGGGCGCGGGCTTCCCATTCCGGCGAATCATCACGGGGGCCGGTCCATTTCGCGTAGCCTTTTTCCAGGCACCAATAAGGATATTGAATCAGTTCCGTAGCTCCGACTCCGATGATTCCGAAGGCATAGAGTGCGACGGAGAGGCCATCGCCCTCGGGGACTTGGAAAGTCATTCCGCTGGTCAATTCCGCCCATGAAACACGCCACTCGGGCAAGGCCTGGAGGTAGAATAAATTGATCATGGTGACCAATGTGAACGATGCGACCAGTGCTGTGGAAACATTTTGAATGAGGCGGTATCGGCCAATTACCAGGAGCACGATCGAGACGAGAGTGACTATTGTGGCCCAGATCATGGCATCATGGGAAACGGTCTTTTCTTTTCCCGACCATTTTGAGAGTTCGGATTGGGCGGCGTCGCGTTGTGAAGTTACTTTTTCGAGGTTGGATGCCATGTGTTCGTCGCCTTCAAAGCGTTCGATGATTTTTTCCGAGACTTTGACCTGGATAGCGGCGTCCTCGCGGACATTCATTTCCTGACCGGCTTGACTGAGTGGTTGCTGGATGGCTAGCGCCTGGCCGACGCCGCCGATGATTCCGCCGAGTTGGATCAGAGCGACAAACGTGAAAATCAGCCAGAACCAGCAAAGCCAGTTCACGCGAAATCGCGGGCCCGGGACCATGTTGAGACCGTCGAGGGTGGTTCGGCCGCTGGTGATGGTGAAGCGGCCGAATTCGATTTGGACGAAGACCTTGATCAAGCAGCCGATGATGATGAGCCAGAGTAGGACGAAGCCGGCTTCCGCGCCGACGGCGGTGGTTGCGATCAATTCGCCGGAGCCGACGATGGAACCTGCGATGATGAGGCCGGGGCCGAGTTGTCTGAGGATGCCGCGAGTGGTGGTGGGTGGGTTTTTGAGTTCACTCATGGGGGGTATCCTGTTGTGTGAGGGCGAGTTTCGTCAACATTGCATCGGGTGGAAGGGTTGAGAGCTTGTGAACGAGGAATTTTTTGGGAAGGGGAATGAGGTCTTGCTTATGAGGAGAAGGCTTGTAATGTTGTTTGGAACGGAGGTTGCTTCCAAACCATTTTAACAAACAGATATAAAAATATGACAGAGAATCCATTTACACAGAGTGCCGAGGGGGCATCCTCATCGAGTGCGGCCGCCACTGACTTGCGTAGTGCTGCGGGAGATTTCGCGAGGGCTGCAAGCGAGCAGGTTTTGGGTGCGAAGGATCGTGCGATCGAGGTTGCGAATTCGTTGAAGACAACGGCGATTGAAAAGGCCGAGCATTTCAAGGAAGTGGCGACAGACAAGGCAGAGCATTTGAAAACGGTTGCCTGTGAGAAGGTGGGACATGTGAAGGAGGTTGCGCAGCAGCAGTGGAATGACACGTCTGTGCGTGCGAAGGAATTGCATGTGACTGCAGAGGATTACATCCGTCAAAATCCGACGAAGACCGTTTTAGGAGCGCTAGGAGTTGGTTTTTTGATTGGTTTGGTGATGCGCCGCTAAGGAGATCTGATGCCTGAAAATTTTCCGGACTTCGGTTTTTCCAGATGGGGAACCGAGGGACGGGGCAGGACGGTGAAATGATGAAAGCAGACGATGCCATGAATGAGGAAGCGCGGGGTGATTTTGAGGATGAGATGGGAGGAGTGCGATCCGGAGAGGGAGGGTTGCCGAGTGATTGGAAGGAGGCGATTCCGTCTTTGATTTCATCTCGCATAGCGATCGCGCAGATGGAGTTGAAGGATGCGATGGGGGCGGCGATCGGGAAGATTGTATCGGTGGTGGTGGCGTTGTTTTTTCTGTTGTTGTGCTGGTTGTTGATTTTGGTTGGTTTGATCGGGTTGATCGCGGCGAAGTCCGGTTGGGAGTGGTATGCCGTGATGTTTGCGGCTGCGGGGGTTCATGGGGTGGCGGCGGTGATTGCGTTGGCATGTTTCAAGGCGAAAAAGACGGCATCGGTTTTTCCGGTGACGAAGGCAGAATTTGAGAAAGACGTGGAATGGCTAAAGGAACTGAAGAGAGAGCAAAGTTAGCTGAGCTGGTACGCCGAAGTGCTGTGGCACGTGAGCGGATCGGGCAGGCGCATTCGGGTTTCAAACGCAGGTTTGATGTTCCTGAGCGATTGAAGACATCGATCAAAACGCAGCCGATGAAGTGGTTGGGCGGATCGCTGTTGGCGGGTATGGCAGGGAGTTTTTTAGTGGGAGGGAGGCGGAAGCGTGAGGCGAGTGTTTTCAGGGGAGGGATCACTGGAATGGCGACGAGGGGAATATTCAGTTTGGCGATGAAGATGGCTAAGCCGGCTTTGCAGGTTTATGCGACGAAGCTGCTGAAGGAGTATGTGGAGGCGCGATTGGTTGGGGGGCGCCGTAAGGATGAGGATATGTCAGGCACGCGGCATGTTGACATCCGGTGAGAAGCCTGTTTTAGAATACATCAATGCGAATTCTGATTGATTCGACTGAGATCAGACAAGAGACCCAACCCAATATTCACGAGATGTCAGAGTTCAAAGTTTTAGATCATGTTGATGAGTATTTGAAGCTTGGGCGGGAGTATGGGTGTTCTGATGTTCATTTGCCGACAGCGTATCCGCCTGCGTGGAGATTGCATGGGAGGTTGTCGCCGATCTGGGAGGATCATCCGCCGTTGAAGCCGGAGGATACGGAGAGGTTGACTAAATCGTTTTTGGGGGAAGCGGAGTGGGAACGTTTGCAGAAGCAGGGGGATATTGATTTCGCGTATATTGGTTCCGACGGGCGTTATCGGGCGTCGGTGGTGAGGCAGAGGTTGGGATACGATCTGGTTTTCCGGGTGATCAACAGCCAGATTAGGACGATGAAGGAGATTGGTTTGCCGATCGAGCACATCATTCCGTTGACGCGTTATCAGAACGGATTGGTTTTGGTGACGGGATCGGTGGGGTCGGGAAAATCGACGACGCTGGCATCGATTGTGGATTTCATCAACGGGGATCGGGACGATCATATTCTGACGTTGGAGGATCCGATTGAGTATGTGTTTGAGTCCAAGGGATGCCATGTGAACCAACGGGAGGTTCACAAGCATACGGATTCGTTCGCGCGGGCGCTGCGTGGAGCGTTGCGGGAGGATCCGGATGTTATCATGGTGGGAGAGATGCGGGATTTGGAGACGATTCAGCTGGCGTTGACGGCGGCGGAGACGGGGCATTTGGTGTTGGGGACGTTGCATACGGGGAACGCGCCGCGGACTTTGGATCGGGTTTTGGATGTGTTTCCAGTGGATCAGCGCGAGCAGATACGGATCATGGTATCGGAGTCGTTGCGGGGGATTCTATCGCAGCAATTGGTGCCGAAGGCGGATGGGGTCGGGCGGGTGTTGGCGACGGAGTTGCTGGTGAATACGCCGGCGGTTGCGAACTGTATCCGGGAGGGGAAGACGTATATGTTACCTGGTGTGATGCAGACG
>JBGSRM010000038.1:0-4494 GCA_041737575.1 Akkermansiaceae bacterium | reverse complement strand
TGCCCCAAGGAATTCCTCGAAGGCAAACAATTCGCCTTCATCCAGGGCGTCCCCAAAATGCTCGGCCCCCAGTTCCCCTTCAAAAAACACGGCCAATCGGGCGCATGGATCTCCGACCGCCTCCCCCACCTCTCCTCCATCGCCGATGAACTCTGCTTCATCAAATCGATGCACACCGATCAATTCAACCACGGCCCCGCCCAACTCCTCGTCCACACCGGCACACCCATCCCCGGCGCACCCTCCATCGGCTCATGGGCAACCTACGGCCTCGGCACCGAAAACCAAAACCTCCCCGGCTTCATCGTCCTCACCTCCGGCGGCAAAAACCCCGACGCCGGAAAATCCGTCTGGGGCTCCGGATACCTCCCCTCCGTCTATCAAGGCGTCCAATGCCGCTCCGAAGGCGAACCCGTCCTCTACCTCCAAAACCCGAACGGCGTCACCCGCGACATGCGCCGCCGCTCCCTCGACACCCTCGACCGCATCAACCAAAAAATCGCCCAGGAAACCGGCGACCCCGAAACCGTCACCCGCATAGCCCAATACGAAATGGCCTTCCGCATGCAAATGAGCGCCACCGATGCCTTCGATCTCAAACAGGAAGACGAAGCCACCCATGCCATGTACGGCACCCAGCCCGGCAAGGAATCCTTCGCCAACAACTGCCTCCTCGCACGCCGCCTCGCCGAGCGCGGCGTCCGCTACATCCAACTCTTCGACTGGGGCTGGGACTCCCACGGCACAGACAAAAGCACCTCACTCAACGACGGCTTCTCAGACCTCTGCAACCGTATCGACAAACCCATCACCGCCCTCATCAACGACCTCAAACGCCGCGGAATGCTCGAAGACACACTCGTCGTCTGGGGTGGCGAATTCGGCCGCACCCCCATGCAGGAAAACCGCGGCGGCGGCGAAATGGCCTTCGTCGGCCGCGACCACAACCCTGGCGCCTTCACCGTCTTCATGGCCGGCGGCGGCTCAAAACCCGGCACCTCCTACGGCGAAACCGACCCCATCGGCTACGAAGCAGTCAAAGACCGCGTCTCCATCCACGACCTCCAAGCCACCATGCTCCACCTCCTCGGCTTCGATCACGAAAAACTAAACTTCCCCTTCCAAGGCGTCGGCCAACGCCTAACCAACATCACCAAACCCGGCACCAAAGTAGTCAAAGGCATCCTAGCCTAATTCGGAGAAGGGATTTTCAATCCCTTTCTTCCCTTCATCCTTTCCTCCGCACCGCCCCAATCACCATCCCCATCCCGCCCACCACAAACAAAAGCGGAAACCACAAGGAATACCCCGCCGCCTTCGAATCCGGCTTCAAAATCACCTGCTCCGTATCCTTCGGATTCACATAGACCTTCACATTCCCCCCCACCGGAAACTCCTCCACCAGAGCCTCCACCTTATCCCGCTTGTTATATCGCGGATTCCCCCTCACCCCCAGCTGATCCCCCGTCATCGGCTGCCCCTCCCACTCATAACCATACACAATCTTCAACTGATACTCCTGTGGCGAAAACTCATCATGCCGCCACTCCTCCACCTCCGAGGACAAAATCAACCCCTCCACCTGCGCCCACCCGCGCTGCTCCACCGCCCGCTGATAACTCCCCCACATCAGCCACGCAAACACACCACCGGCCCCCGCCACCATCAACCCCACAAAAATCAAAAACACCTTACCCTTCATAAACTCCACCCACCCAACACCCTTCCCCCAAAAAATCAAAAACAATCTCCCCCCAAGGAGGGGCTGTCTTCGACTGCCCTCTTCCCCACACTCCCCCAATCCACCAACTTCCTACTTCCCCATTCACAGATACTCCTTCACACTCAAACCATGAGATCACTCCTCTTCCTCATCATCACCCTCGTCGTGCTCGTAGCCGTAGTAGGTAGCGCCATCGCATTCATCTACCTCGGAAAAACATCCGAATATTCACGCAAAGAAAAATCTCCCCCTCCCTCCTCAGCCACCCCCTCCTACCAATAAAAAAAGCCTCCCGATTTTATTCCTCACGAGGAAATTTCAAGATCGACCATCCCGCTGCCTCAGCATCATCTGGCACAACCTCCACTCCTGAAAACGGACGGCCCTCCAGTCGCTCCAGACATCGCTTCGCATCAACCTTCTTGAAAAAAGACAACGGTGGATCCGCAACCGGCTTATCTCGCCACTCAGCCCCTTCATGACCCTTTTGCCCCGGAAATAAATCGTAATCCCAAAGCTCCTCCGCGCCCATAGAAGACTCCAACTCCGCCCCTGTCTCCGCATCAAACACCCGCAACTCCACCCACGAATCCTGCGACTCCACCAAACTCCCCACACCCAATACGGAATCATCCAACGAGTAAAAAACCGTATGCGCCGGCTCAACCATATGATTCGACATCCGCTCCGGCCGAAACGTGATGATCTCTTCCCCGTCCGCCACCGATTCAATCCTCACCTCGGTTCCATCCGACACCGCAAGCGCACTCCCTGAGCGATCCACCGAAATCGATCCGACAGGCCCGATCAAGCGGGCATCTTTGCCCTGCCCGGGCATCACGAAAGCGAAAAACTTGCCCTGCCAGTCGCGTTGGTCTTCATCAAAGGTAGATCCCACCGCGTTGACCTTCCCGAACAAAATCACTCGCCCTGCCTCATTCGGCAGCTCCCATACATCAACCACCGCGTGATTCGCCAGCTCACCTGGCAACACAATCTCCCGCCCTTCGTGTCGAAATATCAGCTCCTCGCCTTTTGGAAAAATCCCCGTCGCCTCCGGCAAAGCTGCGGAACTAATATCAAATTCACGTTTATCCGCTGAATACGGCCTCTCACCTTCGATCCGTTTCCCACGGGAAGCATCCAAAGATAACCCGAACCGATAGATCACCAACCTCTCACCATCCATCTGCGCCAACCTCTCACCATCTGCCGATACCCAAACCGTCGCACCCGCAAGCACCTGCCTCTGCCATCTCGGTCCCGCTCCATCCTCCTTCGGCAAGTCAACCACCTCGATCAACTGCGGCGCCGAAGCACCCGACTGCATCGCGCTAACCATCACCAACCGGTCTCCACGCTCCTCAATCGCAAACGGTGGCCACTCGGTCGCACGCCGTCCATCATCCGTCTCCAAATTGTTCACGTCATTTTCAGAACCGCTCTTGGAATAAACAACATGCGCGTCCGTATCACCCGAATCCACCATCACAAATCCTCCCCCGCTCAAAAATCGAAAAACCCCGCTATATTGCTTGTTCCCACCTCCGTCGATGTGATCATTAAATTTCCAAACGTTCGGCACATTCACACCAAATCCCTCCGGCAACATGTGGGACGCTTCCGTCGCACCGGACACCGCAGCCGATCCGAATTCCTCACCGAAACTCAACATGCCACTCCAAGTATCAGGTCTTGGAAAAAACGGAGAGTAATCATCAAACACAATCTTATGCAGTTCAAAATTTCGACCGGTCAGCAATTTGACGAACGCAACCCGACCGCTCGTTAACAACTTCAGGTCCCCCGTCTTCATGAGTGTCCAGCCAGCCAGTGATTCGGGTTCCTCCTCCAATTCACTCCACGGCCACTTGTGTGAAATCATGACACGCAAGCCTTCATCCAGCTTCCATAACTCATAGCCTGTCTCATGCAGTAAAACCAAATGCTCGTCGTCATAATACCAAAGCGGGTCATCTTGGAACCTTTCTTCCCTGACTCCTATAAAAAATGGGTCACTGTTGATTCTGCCGTTTAAAGAATCAACAAGCACCCGCCCCGCCAGCGTCCCGTCAGCTTGGTATCTCCTGATCTCCCATGACCAATCGATCTTATAGGTTTCTTCTTCATCAACCACTACCCTGGGTAGCGGAACCCGACACAACAAAGCAACCTCCCCCGCCACCAGATTCCCTGCCGCATGAACCACTTCCGGCACACGCTCCTCATTCGCAAACAAACGCGCATGACTGATACGTTTCCCGTCCTCCACATCAAAAACAGAAAGGGAACCATCCTCAGCCAGCGTCATCGCCTTCTTGCCCTCCTCATCCATCCAAACACGCCGCAGCGGCGAACCCGTTTCAATAACAACATCCGGCACGATCCATGTTCTCGTAGATGCCTCGCGCTCCAACATCCTTTGCGCCGCAAGATACTCCGGCCCTACCTCCAACGCGCTCACCAACTCCCGAAACCCGGAAACCTGATGCCCCAGCGGTCCACTCAGCAACTGAATCGCCTCACGATAATGCACGTCTGCAAGCCTCTCGTTGGCCAACATCATATTTTCCACCGCCTGCTTCTCCTGTTGCTTCGCAAGCGCCTCCTGCTTCTTCGCCTCCGCTTCTTGCTTTCTTGCCTCAGCCTCCTGAACCTCCGCAATGCCTTTCTGCCTCACCGCTTCCTCCTCTTGAGCCACCGCGATCGCCTTCTGCTTGATCGCATCCGCCTCTCGCTCTCGTGCCAAACTCGTCTGCTTCGCCGCAACC
>JBGSRM010000007.1:0-7441 GCA_041737575.1 Akkermansiaceae bacterium | reverse complement strand
GGCTGAATCGTCATTCAAAATGCTCACATTTTGACGATTTCAACGCGTCGGTTTTTAGCGCGGCCTTTTTCATCGGCGTTCGGAGCCAGGGGAGCGGCCATGCCGACGCCGACGGGAATGACTTTGGCAGCGGGGATTTTATATTGGCCAATGAGGGCGGTGGTAACGGCAGTTGCTCGCTTGAGAGAGAGTGCTTGATTGTAGCTGAGATCTCCTTGGTTGTCTGTGTGACCGACGATGAGGTAGATGCCGGAACCGGAGGTGATGGCTTTGGCCATTTCAGCGAGAGAGTCGGCAGACTCGGGTTTGATGTCGGCTTTATCCGTATCGAAATAAACACCATAGATGGCAATGCGGCCGGTGGTGTCGATGGAACTTGTGATTTCCTCTGACTTCACGACTTCCATGCGGGCTTCCATGGCTTGGGTTTCGAGGATATCGACTCTTACGACGATGTTGCCCTTGGCGAGTTGGTGCCCTTCGACGAGTTTGTCGAAACCGGTGCTTACGTCATCGAGTCGGAAGGCGTAAATGGAAATGTATGTATCGTTTCCGGCTTTGCCTTTACCTTTGAGGACTGCATAGCGCTGCTCTTCCTTGTTGAACGCGTGGAGGTATTGAAGTTGGTCGGTTTTTTGGGCGGCAGGGAAGGTTTTCTCGACAAAGCGTCCAAAGCCGTCGTCGAGATTTTCGTTCTCAGCAGTGAAAAGAGTCTCGTAGCCGGCGGGTTTGAGTTCGGCCTGGTATTGGCGGATCGCTTCGAGCGTGGTGGCACCGTCGGGGAGCTTGTAATAAAGTGTGGTGAGCGCGCCTTCGGCTTTTTCCTGCTTGGTTTGCTTGAGCGCTTGTTTGTCGTAATCGAACTCCACCTTTTCCAGTGCCATGCTGAGCTCGTCGAATTTGGAATTTTTATACCAGATGATCTCGGAGCCGGTGATGCGCTTGAAATCCGTGTGATCTTTCGAGTCAGCGGTGTCTTTCGCAAAGACAGGGATAAGAGAGAGGAGAAGGGCGGAGACTACTGGGAAAAACTTCATGGCTTGTGATTTGGTATCGGAATTGATGGGAAGATCAAGGGGAGATTGGTTTGTCGTGAATTCGCGCTGGGGTAATGTGATATAATCGGAATCGAATCCAAGTTCGTCAGCCACTTCAAGCAGCAGTTGCTCAATCTGTCAGGTTTTACATGATTTTCAGCCTAGAAGAACTTGTCGATTCATCCATTCATCCATCATCATGTCCGTATGGAAAAGCCAGTCATGGAAAATTCCCGTCGCGGGTTCCTCGGCGGTATGGGTGCCGCCTTCGCCGCACTGAGCCTTCCGGCTAGGCTTGCCGCCGCGCAAGCCGCAACCGATGCGGCGGGCAACCCCATTCCGAAAAAGACAATCTCCAATCCTTACATCTATGAGTTCGCGATTGGAGAGTTCGAGGCATGGTCGATCAGCGATGGTTACGGCACTTTCAAACAAGGCGTGACTAACAAAATGTGGCCGCCAGATGAACGCGCCGAGATGTCCAAGGCACTCGTTGCCCTCGGGGAGCGCCCCGACGACATGACGCTTTACGTAAACATCCTGCTGCTGCGGAAGGACAAGGAAGTCATTCTTGTGGATGCCGGCTTCGGCCCGCACAAAAACCCGAACTTTGGTTGGCTCGCGGATGCGATGGAATCGCTCGGTATCGCCTTCGCCGATGTCACGCACGCCCTGCTCAGCCACTCGCACATCGATCACATCGGCGGCCTTGCCAGCGGTGGCAAAATCCTTTTCCCCAACGCCGCCGTCCATGTGCTCCGCGAGGAACTCGATTTCTGGCGCGCCAAGGAACCCGATTTCTCCAAGTCGCACCGCACCGATGATATAAAAGCCATGATTAGCAATGTCCGGGGTTCGTTCGATACCCTGCAACCCAATCTCGTCATCCACAAAGACGGCGACCAGATTCTCGACGGCGCGATCACCATCCTCGCCGCACCGGGGCACACCGACGGACACGCGATTTTCCGCATCAAATCCGGCAGCCAATCCCTTCTCCATATCTCCGATCTAGCGCACAACCACGTGCTGATGTTCGAGAACCCGGAGTGGTTCATCGACTTCGACCACCATCCGGAGACCGCCATCGCCACACGCAAAAAAATCTTCGCCGGGATCGCCGCAACACGCGAACCCGCCTACGGTTTCCACCTACCGTGGCCCGGTCTTGGCATTGTGATACCCAACGGTAAAAAAGGTTACCAATGGGTGCCTTCATCTCATCGCTGGGATTTTTGAAAAATAGATGCACAGGCGAACGTCATTTCAATACCTGTTGCTTAGCCGATTTCTGCGCTTCTTGACTGCCTGGCGGTAGAGGTGGCACGGCATCGCTGCCGTGGATTTTCAGCCAACGGTAACGACGAAGGCCGAGGGCGAGAGGAATGAGTGCGAGGAACATGCAGCCGAAGGCGACCCAACCGAAAGCACGGGCGGCGCGGACTCCGGGGAGGAGAAAATTTTCCCGAAACTCTTCGGGTGTCCCGTAGGCGACCATGCGTGTGTTCAGCAATGTCCAAGACTCTTCGCCGGTGCTCATGCTGGAGCTTTTGTGCGGATCGCCCCAGATGACAACGGGATCGCCGTGCTTCAGGCCGTGGTGTTTGATCCGGACGGGGACTTCAGGCCATGCGTGGGTCTTGAGCTGGCTGTTGTTTCCCTGCGCTTGAACGACGGTGCCGTCCTCCAAGGTGACGGTGTAGTATTGCGGATACCACGAGGACAACGCCGCACTTCCAAAACCGTATGACCCAAGGCGAGTCTCGTAATAGGCGACCAGATCGCCGAGCGTTTCAGGAGGTGTATTCGCTTTTTCGGGATCTCCGACACGTCCGGTGAGCAGCAGGCCGCGATAGTCGAGGATCCTGTTTTTGTGCTCCTCGGCGAATTGCCCGAAGTTCCGGACGATTGGCAACTGCGCATACATGTTCACCTCGACGGCGGCATACCACCATGCCAGAGAGGCGATAAACATTCCGACCGGGAAAGCCAAACTGAGGAGGAGTATGCCCTTTGCCTGATACTTCGCGGTGGTTCGCGGAAGGATGAAGCGGACGAGTATCCAGCAGAGAAATGCAGTGAGAGCGAAGCCTGTGATTCTACCGATGAAAAGCTCGAAGAACCAGTTCGGAAAACTCGGGCCGGTGAGCAGGACAAGGATGAGGGCGCAGGCAAGCAGCAAGATAATGAAAGGCGGCCACCAGAAGCTTCGCCGCTTTTTCCAGATCATCCATCCCGCTGCGAGTGGGAGTGTGCAGGCGAAGGCGATGCGCTGGGTATCCGTGGCGGCGGGCAGGGACAGCCAGACGAGCGCGGCGGAGAGAACGATGAAGCCGATGAGGAACCGGACTTTGCCGCTTGTGTCCGGTTTGGCTAGGGGGGCGCTCACAGATCTTCGCGGTTGATGAGGGTTTTGAAATCGGGCAGGACGGTGATGCTATACTTGTGATAATTCAGCGTGCCGGTGTTTCCCTGGCTGATGGAGTAGAAGAGGATGACGATGCCGGTTTTCTGCGGCAAGTAGCGGGCGGGGCCGACTCCTTCCGGCGGCTCCCATCCAAGATCGGCGACATGCTTCGCGTCGAAGATTTTTTCGGAAGTTCCGTTCTTGGCCGGATCGAGGCACCAGAGAATGCGTTTCGAAAGGTCGTCCGCTTTCATGCGCTTTTCTGGATCGAGGGCGCTGGCGGCTTTGAGCAGATCCGCGATGCCGCCCGGCTGGCCGATGCCGGCAATGTAGCCGTTGAAGGCGATGGTAGCCTGCCCTTCCGTTGTCATCCCGGAGAAGCCACGGGTGACGGTTTTCTTCCTCGCGCGGTCTTCCGCAGTGAAGGCGTTGAGATCGCCGGTTTTCAAGGATTTGTAAAATTCTTCCTCCTCATTGATCGGATTGGCTTCAAGGGAATTTTCCTCGACCCCGAGCGAGGCGGCCACATGGCGAATGAAGTTTTTGCGGGCTTTTTCATAGGTTGTTTCTGCGCCTGTCTGCTGGCCGGACAGGGTGCAGGGAAGGGCGAGAAGGAGGGCTAGGATGGTTCGTTTCATTTCTGCGGAAGGGAAATTTTCACCAAGGGCCTTTTGGCAGTTTGCCGGAGAGGCCGGGGTTGTCGTGGATGCCGGAGGTGGCGGTGTAGCCCCCGTCCTGCCGGTAGGTGCCGTCGGGGCCTTGGACGAGTTCGATGATGATGTTGATCTGGGTTTTCTTCTCGCCCCAGTAGCTCCTTACATGAACGGTCTGGAATGCTTCCCTACCGGGCTGTTTGGTGCCTGTGGATTTCAGGATTTCGGCGGAGACGAGCGGGCCGAATTTTGCGGAAACTTCCTCGTAGTTGGCGATGTATGCGTCCTTGTTGTTCGCTTTGCGGTAGCCCTCGGTGGTGAGCTTGTCCCAGGCGTCGCCGGGGCTTCCACTAGCGATGGCTTTTGTCCATGGGGCGAGCCATTGGTCGTTCATTTGCCCGTTCTTTTTTTCGTGATGGCGTTTGACCAGGATTACCACAGTAACGATGGCGGCGATGACAAGGAGGCCGATCCCGAGGCAGCCGAGGAGACCGGTCCAGCTTGATTTTCCCGGGATGGCGGTGGATTCCATATCAGCCGTTTTTCTTGAATTCGTAGATCTCGTTGTTTTCCCCGAAAATGAGGATGAGGTGGTCTTTGCCAAGGCGGTAGAGGGTGCCGTAGGTGTCGCGGGTGGGATCGGTTTTCACGGATTCATCCTGAAAGCCGCTGTAGCCGATGGGGGCTTCGTCGGAGTAGTATTTGCCACCGATGAAGATGATGTTTCCTTTGCCGTCATCGCCGATGATGCCGCTGCGGCGCTGGGATCCGGTATTTTTATCGAGGCGCAGGCCTTGTGCTCCTTCCTTGACGAATTCGCAGGGGAAATAGGGGTAGGCATAAGCGCCGAGGTCGTTGACCTGGAGGCTGCGGACTTTCCATTTGCCGGCGAGGGGGAGGCGATCGCCGAATTCGATGCGTGGCAGCGCGAGTAGATCGGTGATTTGTTTCGCGTTGGCGGCGGTTTCCTTGTCGGTGGACTCGAGGTGCTTGGTGGCGCTTGTTTTCACTCCCTCTTCGGCGGTGGTGAGTGCGGTGGCTTCGGCCGGTTTGAGCAGGGAGAGGATTTCTGCGGCATGTGCGGAAATGAGCGAGGCGATGGCGGTGATTAGTAGGATTCGTTTCATGGTTGTTTCGGTTGTATGGATTCGATGGTGGTTGAGGCAGTTCCGTCCGCGCCCAGTTTTACGGTGATGCGGAACCACTGAAAAGAGCCGGTTTGGCCGGCTTGACGTGTGTGGAAAACGATGGTCGCTCCGCCATCGGCGCGGGTGATGGTGTCCTTCCGGTCGGGCAGTTCCACGGGCTCGCCCTTCCCTTTGATACACCAAACGAGGCGCTGGATGATGGCCGGGAGGGAAAGAGATTTTTCCGCATCCGCAGCGTGGCAGGCGAGAAGAATTTCCCTGAGCCCTACGGGTGCTTTGACAAACGCGGTGCGCCCGTCTGCGGCCGCGAAGCCGCCCGGGCCTGGGTCGGTGCCTTTCCAATCGGCGCGGAATGCGAAGAGGTCACCGGTTTTGAGGGCGTCGTAAGGGTTGTCCGGCAGGCCGGGATGGGCGGGCTGGACGGTGATTTGTGTTTCAGGGATCTCGTAGGCTTTGGAGATGGCTTTGCGGAAGACATCGCGAGCGGTATCGAGCTCGGAGGCGCCGGCGAATTGGAAAGAAAGTGCCAATAGTGCTGAAATCGAGAGCGGCCGCGCGAAACGGAGTGCCTCTCTTGCGGATTTCAGCTTTGGTTTTTTCATGCTTTATATAGTGTAGCTGTTACTATTTTCGGGCAAAGCATGACAAGGCAAAAGGCCGCGCGAGACACCGTCACGTTGACAGAATGATACCGGATGGATAGAAGCGAGTCTTACTGACTCACATGAAAACCATCGCCCGATCCACTTCAGCCGTGCTGGCGCTTCTTGCGGCTTTGTTTATCCTCAGTGCTTGCGAGAAAAAGGCCGGGGCACCGGAAACCCCGACCGGCGTGGGTTCCGGTTTCCCCGACATCACGGATAGGGAACCCGATGTTTCCGCAGATGCGGAGGTGATGCTCCATGTGATTGTCACCACATCGGAAAATCCCTTCGCGCTGGAGCCCATTGTGAAAAGACTTACCACCAAAGCAAGCGCGGTGAAAAATCCCTTCGGCGAGGGAGGCAGCTTTTCCGGTGCGGTTTTCGCAAAGGCAGTGGAAGCCCTTGACCTTCCGGAGATCATAGAAATCCGCCTCCACAATATTGCTGATGCGGGCGATGAGAATCCCATGGGCGATGCCTCCACGATCATCGAATCGGTGGATGATGGCGCAACCTTGGACTCAAGGGGCCGCTGCGGTGCAGATGCGGCGGGAAATCTGCACGCTTTTGTGGTTGTTCAGATCGCAAAATAGCCGATCAAGGGCTGATATAAAGTTGCCTTGGATTGTCCAAAAATATGAGTGGGTCTATGATCCATGCTTTCCATCGGCAGGCCTCTTGGATAAACATTCTGTCCGTGACTGTATTCCATCGTATCCTTCTGATCACGTTCCTATGTGGAAATATCTGCCAAGCGGACGAACTGGGCATCGATTTGTGGCTGCTGCAAACGGATGCCAAAACAGCAGGATTTCTGAAAAAAGCTCTGCATGATGGCGCGACAAGTACCGCGCATATGGAAGAAAAGCTGGATACCTTAATCAGAGGACGGACAATGACAGAGCTTGCTCGTTTCAACCAACCGACAAAATCCCACGGAGAGAGGCTGACTTTTCAAAAAGACCGTGAAGGAATCATAGTTGCTGAGAACGACACGCAGGAAGGTGGCATTACCATCG
Organism: Akkermansiaceae bacterium; assembly: GCA_041737575.1. Classification (GTDB taxonomy): domain Bacteria; phylum Verrucomicrobiota; class Verrucomicrobiia; order Verrucomicrobiales; family Akkermansiaceae; genus Luteolibacter. The sequence continues at coordinate 533 of JBGSRM010000007.1, read as the reverse complement.
AAGTCGAGCCGTCGATCGATACTTCCGCATCCGTTGCCGATCTCAGATTTTCATTCAGACGTTCTGTTTCGCAGGTAAGGAATAAAATTGATTCCGAAGGAACGATCACCGTAGCGCTTATAAAGGTTGGACAGTGGGAAATCCTCAGCGATTGGGGGGACGATTCCAAGACTACCCTTCTATTGGCCAAGGTCACAGGCGGGACATCCACCACGAAAACGGCAGATCAACGACTGCTGGACATAAGATACGATAGCGAGATTCGCTGGTGTGATCCAGCAGACCTGAAAACATTCGGGCAATCCACTCCGGAGAACCGTGCCAAAGCGGTCACATGGCTGCTCGGGCGGAGCAAGTTGATCGCCACTAGCGGCATGCGGGTGCGAAGCGGCTTGAAGGCGAGACAACAAAACATCCTCGAATGGATTCACGATACCAATGGCTGGAATATGAGTGAACTCGGGTGGACGATCGAATTCGATAGCAGCTTGGATGCTCAGGGCAAACTTCTCGATTTGAAACTGGAGAGCAAC
>JBGSRM010000003.1:0-4581 GCA_041737575.1 Akkermansiaceae bacterium | reverse complement strand
CCGTAGTCGAAGCATTTGGAGTCCCATTGGGGGTGGTCGCCTTTTTCTCCGTGGTGGAAGTAGAGGTTGTTTGAGCCGTCGAGGTTGTTGAGGCCTTCGGCGATGTTTTTCACGGCGTGGGAGTGGACGATGTCGAGGAGGACGGCGATGCCGAGACCGTGTGCGGTATCGATGAGGTGTTTGAGGTCTTCGGGAGTACCGAAGCGCGAGCAGGCGGCGAAGAAGGAGGAGACGTGGTAACCGAAGGAGCCGTAGTAAGGATGTTCCTGGACGGCCATGATCTGGATGGTGTTATAGCCTGCGGTGTGGATGCGTGGGAGAATGTCGCATGCGAATTCGCGGTAGGTGTGGACGCGGGGTTCCTCACCGGACATACCGATGTGTGTTTCGTAGATGAAGGGGGTATGGATTTCTGACGGGTCGAATTCGTGTTGCCAGATGTATGGCTGCGGGGGGGACCAGATTTGCGCGATGTAGTCGTGAGTGGAGGGGTTTTGGATGGCGCGGTGGATGGTAGCGGGGAGGCGGTCGAGGCGTGAGTCGTCGGCGCCGTGGATGTGGAGTTTTATTTTATCGGCGTGATTGAGTGTGTCGGGTGGGAGTTTGAGTTCCCAGATGCCGTTTTCGATGGGGGAGAGGGGGTGCGATGTGCGGTTCCACGAGTTGAAATCGCCAATGAGCGAGACGGCCTTGGCAGCGGGGAGCCATTCGCGGATGATCCATTGGTTGAGGGAAGAGCTGAAGTGGATGCCGCAGAAGCGGTGGGCGCGGCTGTATGCGGAGAGGGAGCCGTGTTTTTCGCGGATTTCGTTGAGGGTTTGGTTGAAGCGATCTGTGCGGTGGAGGATGGCTGGGGTCTGTGGAGCGAGCCATGGGTCGTCCTTGACTAGCTGTGGGAGTTGGGTTTCTGAGGCTTCGTTTTCTGAAGACATGGATAGACTTTAGATAGAATGGGAGGAAAAGGAAATTCTTTTGGAGGTGAAGTTGGAGAAATTGGCACTTGGTTCGTGGGGGTGAGTGAATAGGTTTTTGGTCATGTTCATGGGAGCGATTCATTTGAAGTTCACGTATTTGGATTGGGCGGTGTTGTTTGGATATTTGTTGCTGACGACATGGGTGGGTCATGCGATGCGCGGGAAGAATGCGACGATCCGGGATTTTTTCCTTGGTGGCAGGTCGCTGCCTTGGTGGGCGGTGACGGGTTCCATTATTGCGACGGAGATCAGCGGTGTGACGTTCGTGGGGGTTCCGGGGATGTTGTTCGCGCTGGAGGGGGATTTCCGATATTTGCAGTGGGCGATCGGGTCGATCATCGCGCGTTTCCTGGTGGCGAGGTGGTTTGTGAAGGTTTATTACGAGCAGGAGATTTATAGTCCGTATGACTATATGGGGAATCGGTTGGGCAGTGGTGCGAAGATGTTGGCGACGGTGCTGTTTACTTTGGGGAGTGTATTGGGTCAGAGTGTTAGGGTTTTGGTTGCGGCGATTCCGTTGAAAGTGGTGACCGGGTTGCCGATTGAGATCAGTATTTTGATCATCGGTGTGTTTGCGATCGGATGGACATTGATGGGTGGGATGCAGACCGTGATTTGGACGGATGTGATGCAGTTTTTGTTGTTCGCGGTGGGTGGGACGGTGGCGCTGTTCTGGTTGGTCGGTGGGATTGATGGGGGGTGGAGTGGTTTTTGGCAAACGGCGCAGCAGTATGGGAGGACGCGGCTTTGGGATTTCACGTTTGGATTTAGGAAGGAGCTGGAATTTGTGTTTTGGGTGGCGTTGTTAGCGGTGCCGTTTCAAAATCTAACCGCGTTTGGAGTGGATCAATTGAATGCGCAGCGGATGTTTTGTTGCAGGGATGCGAAGGCTGCTGGGAAGGCATTGATATTCAGTTCGTTTGGTCAGTTGCTTACGTTGTTGATGCTGATGGTGGGAGCGGCGTTGTTTGTTTGGTATCATCAGCACCCGTTTAATGCCGCAGAGGCGGATTTGCTCAAAGCGACGGGCGAAACCATTGCGGGGAGCAATGTGAATGTGGTTAAGGATAAAGACTCGATTTTTCCGATGTGGATTGTGACGGTGCTGCCGCCGGGTGTTAGCGGGTTGATATTGGCGGGAATTTTCGCGGCGTGCATATCGAGTCTCGATTCCATTTTGGCGGCGCTCAGTCAGACGACGCTTTCAGTGATTTACCATCCGGAGAAGCGCACGGATGAGGAGTTGGAGAGTATGAATTTGGTGCGGAAGACGAGATGGTTGATTCTCGGTTGGGGGCTTGCTCTAACAGGATTCACGCAGTTGTTGAATCTGGTGCGAGAGAGCATACCGATCCTGCCGTTGGCGTTCGGTATGACGGCGTATACGATGGGGCCGTTGTTGGGGATGATGTTGTGCGCGTTGGTTGGGCGAGCGAGCGTGAAGGGTTTGGTGGTGGGTAGTTTGTTGTCGGTGCTGTTGGTGATGTTTGTGCGAGTGGATTTCTGGGTGTTGTGGATCAAGGCTGGTTTGCCGTTCAAATGGCTTGATGCGCTACCGACGATTCAGTTGAATGCCGCGGAGACGGGGGTGGACGCGGTGTATTGTTATGCGTGGGCGTGGCCGGTAACCACAATAATCACATTCAGCTGCGGTTTTTTCAGTAAGTTATACATAGACCGGCTGGCGAAGAAAAATTTTGTAACGAGGTTGTGACGTAAAATTTGCTTGTACTGAAAAGGTTTGCGGTGATTCGGGGGAGGGGGGTGGCATGAATGTTTCAGCAAAGCTAAAGATTTTTTGAGTCAAGAATTTTAAAAAAGATTCCGTGGAACTCTTGTGGAATGCGGGAAGAAAGTTTTGTTTGTTAGATGGAATTACAAAAACTTTTCCGAGGGTGGAATAGTAGTTCAGATTCTTCGTCACGGCACTCGTGAAAGAGGCGAGTGAGAGCAACCAGAAGATTTTTTGACTACCATGAATAGAAGCACGCAAGTCCACACAACCTGTCAAACGAGGAACGATTCGACAACAAACGAGACACAGAGCACGGCAGAGAATGAATGGAGCAGGATTGAAGTGTTGTTGAGGAAATCGATCGGGAATGACGCGTTTCAGAGGTGGTTTGGGTTGGCGGTATGGAAGGGTGCGACGCAGGGGGAAGGTGTGGTGGAGGTGCCGGGGGAGATTCATCAGGTATGGATTGAGACGAACTATTTGCCGGAGCTTGTGATTGCGGCGGGAGAGGTGTGTGAGGGCTTGCATGGGATGAAGGTAGTGTTGGCGGAGGATGCGGTGGGAGAGGATGTAGTTGAGGATCATGAGCAGGATGGGTTGCCGAATTTGCGAAAGGAGATTTCGGGTGATGCGCTCGACAAGCGGAGCAAGGCGGCGGGTTTGAATCCGGGTTATACGTTCCGTAATTTCGTGGTTGGAGGGAACAGTCAATTCGCCCATGCGGCGTGTGAGGCGGTGTCCACGCAGGTGGGAGTGGTTTACAATCCGTTGTTCATTCACGGGGGATCCGGTTTGGGCAAGACGCATTTGATGCATGCGATCGGGCAGGAGATTTTGCGACGGAATCCGGAGAAGAGGGTGGTTTATCTGACCTGCGAGCGGTTTACGAACGAGTTCATTGAGGCGATACGGAAGGGTGATGTGGAGAAGTTCCGGAGGAGGTATCGGAGTGCGGATGTTTTGCTGATTGATGATGTGCAGTTTTTGGCAGGGAAGGAGAGGTCGCAGGAGGAATTTTTCCATACTTTCAACACGTTGTTAGACGGGCGGAATCAGGTGGTTCTGACGAGTGATCGCCCGGCGTGCGAGATCAAGAGTGTGGAGCCGAGGTTGGTATCGCGATTTGAGTCGGGGCTGACGGTTGAGTTGCAGCCGCCGCAATTGGAGACGAGGATGGCGATTTTGAAAAAGAAGTCGATCGAGTGGAAGGTTTCGGTGGATGAGTTGGTTTTGGAATATCTGGCTGAGAAGATCCGGTCGAATGTGAGGCGGTTGGAGGGTGCTTTGGTGAGGGTGGCGACGTTCGCGTCGCTGGCGGGAGAGAGTGTATCGGTGGAGAAGGTTGAGTATTTGTTGCGGGATTTCATTCAGGAGGAGGCGAGCAGGCAGGTAACGATTGACAGCATCCAGCGTGTGGTGGCGGAGGCGTTTGATTTGAGATTGGCGGATATGATTTCGCGGCGCAGGCCGACGAGCATTGCGTTTCCGAGGCAGGTGGCGATGTATCTAAGCCGGACTTTGACGCATAGTTCGCTGATGGAGATCGGGGAGAGTTTTGGAGGGAGGGATCATGGGACTGTGATCCATGCTTGCAAGAAGGTAGCGCAAGAGATTGAGAAGCAGGCGGGGTTGAAAGACCGGATCGAGAGGATTCAGAGCCAGTTGAAGAGGTAGGTGTGTTTTATCGTTTGGCTAGGCATTGGATGAGGTTGGAGAAGTAGGATTCGGCGCTTTGGAGGTCTTGGAGGGAGATGAATTCGTCGTTGGTGTGGGCTTGGTTGATGGAGCCGGGGCCGAGGCAGATGGAGGGGATTCCGGCGTTGGAGAGGTGGGCGGCGTCTGAGAACCAGGGGGCGCCGGTGAGTTTGGTTT
>JBGSRM010000313.1:0-14523 GCA_041737575.1 Akkermansiaceae bacterium | reverse complement strand
GTCGATTTCTTCGCGGGCAGCGGCCTGGTCACGCAGGGCGTGAAGCACGCCTGCGCCCCTGTCTGGGCCAACGACATCTGCCCGCGCAAGGCCGCGATCTACACCGCCAACCACGGACCCGGGCATTTCCATCCCGGTTCCATCGAGCAAGTGCGCGGCGCGGAGATCCCGCAGGGTGACATCGTCTGGGCCAGTTTCCCCTGCCAGGATCTCTCCCTCGCCGGGAAGATGGGCGGCCTCGCCGCCTCCCGCAGCGGCCTGTTCTGGGAATGGCTCCGGGTTCTCGACGAGATGCCGGTCAAGCCCTCCGTGATTGCGCTGGAGAACGTTGTCGGCCTGCTTTCCGCCAACGGGGGAGGGGATTTCCGCCTGCTTTACCATGCCCTCCGCGAGCGCTCCTACAAGGTCGGCCCCATGCTGCTGGACGCCCGCCATTGGGTTCCGCAGTCCCGCCCCCGCGTCTTCGTAGTCGCCGCCCTCGATCATCTCGATACCTCCGCGCTGGAGGACAAGGGGCCGAACTGGCTTCACCCCGAGGTCGTGCAGCGCGCCATCGCGCCCCTGGAAGACATCGTTTTCTGGGCGATCCCGCGCCCCAGGAAGCGCGCCAAGTCGCTGGGCGATCTGGTCGATTGGGAGGCACCGGTTTTCGAAGAGGAGAGGGCAAATGCGCTTTTCTCCCTCATCGCACCGAACCACCGCCTCTTGCTCGACAAGCTTCCGCCCAACCAGCGCGCCGCCTTCCCCGGCTACCGCCGCACCCGCCATGGCAAGCAGGTCTTGGAACTCCGCTTCGACGATCTCTCAATGCTAGGAATTTGCTTTTCACCTACGGCGGAGAATACACGGGGGAGTCGGTCTGGGAAGGGGAAAAGGGGGTTGCGGGGGAAAAGGGGGATATGGGCAAAATGGAATTGCTGAAAACTGAAACGCTGAAATGAAGAATGCTCCACTGAACGCCGCGATTTGGCAGAATCGGGAGATTTGATGGCCGTTTCCATTCGCCATGAGCGTAGCTCTCCAGACCGCTGTGCCAAGATTTCTTTTGGCTGCGGCTTTTTTGGGAGGCCTCCCCGTCGGTTAGGTGTATTCGAGAACCAAAGTCCGACCGTCCTCCAATTGGATTTCCTCAGGTTTCCATGAAGGACGCTGATCGAAGCCGTCAGGGTCGGGATTTGTAGGATTCCGTGGACGATTGAACCAATCAAGATCCGGTTCTTCGTCAAGTATCCATTCCTTGATAGCTCGCCAAGGTGGCTCGATGCTCCGGAGGTTCTCGATGTCGAAAGGTGGCGGCGGCGGTCGAGGTAAATGCACCACACCTTCCCATAGTCCGTGGAGACGCAGAAAGAATTCGACCTCCTCACGGCGCAGCACTGGCCTCATGATCTTCATCGTGCCGTGGCAGCAGGGACATTCGAGAGGATCGCCGCCCCAGACTTGGAGGATAAGATCGCGCCACAAGGGACGCATCAGGCGCGCACTGCGCTTGGGTGGTGGGGCGACGAGTAGGAACTCCGATTGATGATCCGACTTCGCCAAGGCTACGACGGACAAGTTGGTGATTGTTGATGTTTGATTTTCAGAGGTAGCTGCAGGAATAACGGCACTCTCAGTGATCAAGGACGGTGATTTGTCCGCGACTCGTCCGCGAGTTTTGTTAGAATAAACGCCGTAATAACGCACCGTTTGCTGCCCTTTGGGTGGAAGATGGAGAAGAGCGGCGGCGATGAAATCGGGAGCCTTGAAGATCTCGAAATTGCGTTTGGTGTTATGATGGCGCTTGGAGCGGTAAATGACGGTTTTGCTGGTGGCGTTCCAGGTGATTTTCTGGAGGGAGAAAGGATGGCGGAGCAGGTATTCCGCAAGCCGCTTGCGACCGTCGTGATTGTTAGCGTCGATGAGGTCGTCACGGCCGTCATGAACGTGAAATCCGGAATGTTTCCAGCCGAGCAGATCGCTCAGTTTGCCGGGGCTGATGAGTTTCTTTTCCCTAAGGATGGCGAGGAAGCGATGGCGAAACAACTCGGTCATGGGGCCGATGGCTCCTTGCGGCAGGCAGTGAAAGCGTCCGTCGGGAGCAAACAAACCATCTGCGACGAGCACGTGGAGATGCGGATGGAAGATGAGGTAATCGCCAAAAGTGTGGACGGCGGCAACCGCCCCGAGCTTGCCTTCGGCGAGACCGAGTTGCAGACGAAATGATTCGGTCAGGGTATTGATCGCACTCTGGAACAGAAGAGAGAGCAACTGGCGACGTTTGCGAAAGATGCCGCGCAGTAATTTGGGAATGGTGAAAACCACCTGTCGATGTGGGACTTGATGACATACGGAGCCCGCGATCCATTCACTGGTGGTGCGCACGCGGCGCTGATGACAAGCGGGGCAGAAGTGGCGGGTCTTGCAGGTGAAGGCGAGCAGGCGCTCGTGGCCACAGTCGGAGCATTCGAGGCGCGTGAATCCGGAGGCAAGGTCGCCGCAGCGGAGAAAGGATTCGACGGTGGTGATGGTAGCCGATTTGAGCGGACCGAGGGTAGGTCTGTGCCTCTTTTCGTAATCAGCGGAAAAGGAACCCCAGCCGTGATTCACAAGATGCCAGAGAGGCGAGGCACGGGGGCGGCGGGGTTGATAGATGGATGGCATAAAGTATGTTCATAGGAACATACTTTATGCGAGGCAAGATTTAGGGTGGTAGTTCGGTTCTGGGGAAGATCAAGGTGGGTGAGATTCCGATGATTGGCTAAATGAGGTGTTCGCTGCCCGTGCCGCGTAGCCGAATTTATCCTAACCGTATTGCGCAAGACGCATGACGATGAGGGCTTCGCGCGAAGCTTTGGCAGCGACGCTCATCGGGTGACGCTACAAGCGATTCACTAGCGTGCCTTTAAGCTCGCCCATGAAGTCTTCATTTCTGATCTTGTGTCTCGCCGCCGGGGCGGACGGTGAGGGCGGAGAACAGGAAAAGCAGGAACGGTTTCACCGCGGATCACTTACGGAAGTAGTCCGTGATCGCTTTCACCAGACCCGGAATATCGTGCTGCGCGGCCTCGACGGCGGGCTTGTGGTCGAGCTCCTTCAAGGTCGCGGAAGTGACCGGGCCGATGCTGGCGGCGACGCAGCGCTCCGGCCATGGCAGGCCGAGCGCGAAGAAGTGCTCGGCGGTGGAGCTGGAGGTGAAGGTGACCATATCCGCGCCGTCTTCTAAAAATTTCGCCTGCGCCCCCGTACTATCTTCCCTCTCCGGAACCGTCCGATAAGCCACACACTCATCCACAATCGCACCCAATTTCATCAACCCGTCATAAATCACATCCCGCGACTCCGCAGCCTTCACCCACAACACCGTCTGATTCTCTAAATCCTGCTCCTTCAACGCCTCTAACAAACCCTCCGCCACAAAATTCTTCGGAATCAAATCCACCCCGATCCGATACTCCCGTATCTTCGCCGCCGTCCCCGGCCCGATCGCCGCGACCTTCGGATTACCCAAACTACGGGCATCATCGTACGTCGCGTAAAACGCATCGAAAAACTTCTCCACCCCGTTCGGACTCGTAAACACAAGCCAGTCATACTCATGCGCATGAGTCACCCCCTCCGCAAACCCTTCCCGATCCTCCGGCAGCTCGATCCGTATCGTCGGCAGCTCGATCACATCTGCCCCCAAATCCCGCAACCTCTTGCTCAAATCCCCTGCCTGCTCCCGCGTCCTCGTCACCACAATCCGCTTCCCGAACAACGGCCTCTTCTCGAACCAATTGATCTTCGCCCGCTCCTTCACCACATTCCCGATCACCGCCACAGCCGGCGAGGAAAACCCAACCTTCTCCGCAATATCCGCGATCGTCCCCAACGTCCCCTCGATCGTCCACTGAGAACCCGTCGTCGCCCATCGCACCAAAGCAATCGGCGTCTCCACATCCGCACCATGCTCCACAAACGCCGTCGTGATCTCACGCAAACGCGCCACACCCATCAAAAAAACCTTCGTCCCCGGAGCCTTCGCAAGCTGTGCATAATCAATCGAGGAATAACCCTTCGTCGGATCCTCATGACCCGTGAAAATCGTCAACTGCGTATTGTGATCCCGATGCGTCACCGGTATCCCCGCATACGCCGGCCCACCAATCGCCGAGCTGATCCCGGGAACAATCTCAAACGCCACCCCGGCCTCCGCCAGCTCCGCCGCCTCTTCCCCACCCCTCGCGAAAATCATTGGATCCCCTCCCTTGAGCCTCGTCACAACCTTCCCGCTCTTCGCAAAATCCACAATCATCTCATTGATCTTGTCCTGCGGCACCGCATGATCCTTCGCCCTCTTGCCCACATAAACTTTCTCACACCCGGCCTTCGTCCAGCGCAACAGCTCCGGACTACTAAGAGCATCGTACACCAGCACATCACACGTCTCAATGCACTCCTTCGCACGCAACGTCACCAACCCCAGATCACCGGGCCCCGCACCTACTAAATAACAAATTCCTTCAGACATCATTTCAAAGTTTCGTAAAGTTCTCTCGCCACGGCGATTCCATCCTTCCCCCTCACCTCACCCGCCATCGGCTCACCACCTTCCTCTGGAAAAACCCTCGCCGCCAACAAAATTTCATCACCCACCAACCTCGAATACACCCCCACCGGCGTATGACAACCCCCATCTAACAACCTCAGAAACTCCCTCTCCGCACTCACCCTCCTCCACGTCGCCTCATGACCGATCGCCTCCGCGAATACCCTCACCCTCTCATCCCCACGCCGCATCTCCAACCCAATCGCCCCCTGACCCGCCGCCGGATAAAACACATCCTCCGCCAATCGCGTGCAAAAAATCCCCGGAAAACCCACAACCTCCTCATCACCACCATCCTCAGAAATAAAACCCAACCTAACCAAACCCGCCTCCGCCAACAAAATCGCATCATACCCATCCCCCGCCGCCAGCTTCCCGATCCGCGTCGGTACATTTCCCCGCAAATCCACCACCTCCACATCCGGCCTCAAAAACTCCACCTGCTTCGCCCTCCGCACACTGCTCGTCCCAACCCGCGCCCCCGCCTTCAACCCCATCAAACCAACCGGCTCCCGCGTCAACAAAAGATCCCTCACCCCAGCCCTCTCCAACACCGCCACCAACTCAAATCTCTCATCCACCACCGTCGGCATATCCTTCAAACTATGCACCGCCAAATCCACCTCACCACTCGCCAACGCCTCCTCCAACTCCTTGATAAAAACACCCTTATCAAACGTCCCCTCCGACTTCGCAACCTCCGCCAATGAAACATCCGTCCTACGATCCCCCGTCGTCTTGATAATCCTACGCACCACCTCCAAATCACCAAAACACCCACCCAACAATCCCTCCGTCATCTCCGCCTGAACCAACGCCAACTCACTCCCACGCGTCCCAATCACTATCCTCTCAACAGTATCACTCATGAAATTTCCGCCCACATCCTTGCCACCTCATCACCCTTGCGCAAGGGCAGAGATTCTCACATCCCATCGATACCCGACAAATTACCCCACACACCCCAACCCTACAAAATCCTTGCAATCACCACCCAACACCTTTACCTCACCCCCTCCAAAGTGCCAGATACTCTAGCATAACCTCCATATCCTTATGAAGTTAGCCAAACTGCTCAACGTGGATCATATCCTTCTCGATATGAAGGCCACCGAACATTGGCCCGCCATCCTCGAACTCGTCAACTTCCTCACCGATCAAGGCGATATCCCAAGATCTCACTCCCAAGAAATCCTGACCGCCCTCAAAGAACGCGAGGACCAAATCAGCACCGGCATCGGCTCCGGCGTCGCCATCCCCCACACCTTCTCAGATAAACTCGAAGACGTAGTCGCCGTCTTCGGTCGCTCCAAAAACGGCATCGACTTCGAGGCCCTCGACGACGCACCCGTCCACTTCATCATCCTCTTCATCGTCCCCAGAAAAGACTACCACCTCCACCTCCGCACCCTCGCCGCCATCGCAAAAATGTTCACCAACTGCGAAGTCCGCCGTAAACTCTCCATCGCCTCCACACGCGACGAAATCCTGGAAATCCTCGACCCAAAACCCCTGCGCTCGCTAACCGACGACCAATAATCTCTCTCCTGAAATACCATCCGTCCTACAAGTCCTGCGACCTTCAGACTTTAAGACCTTCAGACACTTCCCCCCATGACCCTCCTCCAAAATCTCGAATCCCACCTCGCCTCCGCCCTCCAATCCGTCACCGGCGAGCCCACCCAACCCAACATCGCCCCCGCCGCCGACCTCCGCTTCGGCGACTACCAATCCAACTCCGCAATGGTTCTCGCCAAGCGACTCAAAACCAACCCCCGCGCCCTCGCCCAATCCATCCTCGACAACCTCGCCATCGACGACCTCGCCACCGCCAAAATCGACGGCCCCGGCTTCATCAACTTCACCATCCTCCCCCAAGCCTACGCCTCCTTCACCAAAAACCTCCTCGCCGACCCTCGCCTCGGCGTCCCTCAACCCGGCCTCAACACCCGCATCGTCATCGACTTCTCAGCACCCAACGTCGCAAAACCCATGCACGTCGGACACATCCGCTCCACCATCATCGGCGACTCCCTCTGCCGCATCGCACGCTTCCTCGGCTACAACGTCATCGCAGACAACCACATCGGCGACTGGGGCACCCAATTCGGAATGATCCTCCACGGCTGGAAAACCATCCTCGATCACAACGCCCTCTCCCAAGACCCCATCAAGGAACTCGTCCGCGTTTACCGCATCATCAACGCCTCCACCAAAGACGACCCCGCCACCCTCGAAACCTGCAAAAACGAACTCGTCAAACTCCAGGCCGGCGACCCAGAAAACCTCGCCATCTGGCAACAATGCATCGACGTCTCAAAACTAGGCCTCGAAAAAATTTACTCAATCCTCGACGTCAAATTCGACCACTGGCTCGGCGAAAGTTTCTACAACGACATGCTCGCCCCGCTCGTCGATGACTTCATCGAAAAAGTCCTCGCCCGCGAAAGCAACGGCGCCATTTGCATCTTCTCGGATGACTCCAAAGACCCTTCCCAAGACCCCTTCAAAGTCCACCGCGAGGACGGCTGGCAAGACAACCCCGCCATCATCCGCAAAGCCGACGGCGGCTTCCTGTATGCCACCACAGACCTCGCCACCATCCAATACCGCATCGACACCTGGAACGCCGACCAAATCTGGTACATCGTCGGCATCCCCCAACAACTCCACTTCCGCCAAATCTTCGAGGCCGCCAACCGCTGGGGCAAATCCGCCAACTTCCGCCACATCGCCTTCGGCTCCATCCTCGGCGAAGACCGCAAACTCATGAAAACCCGCTCCGGCGACAACGTCGGACTCACCGATGTCCTCGAAGAAGCCATCGACCGCGCCGCCAAAATCATCGCTGAAAAAAATCCAACACTCCCCCCAGACGAAGCCGCTCAAATCGCACAAACCGTTGGCATCGGCGCCGTCAAATTCGCAGAACTCTCCCAAAATCGCCTCACCGACTACGTCTTCGCATGGGACAGAATGCTCGCCCTCCAAGGCGACACCGCTCCCTACCTCCAATACTCAAACGTCCGCATCCGCTCCATCTTCCGCAAACTCGATACCGATTTCGACCCAACCACGGCAACCATCTCCCTGGAAAAAAACGAGGAAATCCACCTCGCACGCCTCCTCGCCCGTTTCAGCGAAATCCTCCCCCAAGTCCTCGAAGACTTCCGCCCCAACATCCTCGCCAACTACCTCCTCGAACTCGCCCGCGCCTTCCACTCCTTCTTCGAAGCCTGCCCCGTCCTCAAATCCGACGAACCCCTCAAATCCTCCCGCCTCGCCCTCTGCCACCTCACATCCCGCACACTCGAAACCGGCCTCGGACTCCTCGGCATCAAATGCCCGGAACGCATGTGATCTTCCCTCAAAAACTTGGCGGTCTTGGCGCACTTGGCGGTTCAAATTCCCAAGAATCACTAACCGATAGGGAATAACCAACACACCCAGATTCCCATTGCCTTTTCTTACACTTCATCAAATATAAATCGATGTTTCCTTTCTACGTCATTGGCCACAAAAACCCCGACACCGATGCCGTCTGCTCCGCCATCGGCCATGCCGCACTCCTCCGCTCCAGCGGCGAAGAACCCGAAGCCATCGCCGCTCGCTGCGGCGAACTCTCCCAACGCACCAAATGGGTTCTCGACAAAGCCGGCGTCGAAGCCCCCATCCTCATCACGGACGCTCGCACCAACGCTGGCATGATCGCTAAACGCGAAGTCATCTCCGTCCGCCCCTGCGACACCTTCCTCACCGCCTACAAACGCATGCTCTCCGCGTCCATACGCTGCGTCCCTGTCATCAACGACGACGGCTCCGTCGCCGGAATGCTCCAATACATCAACCTCCTCAAACTCCTCCTCCCCGACAACACCGAAGGCATCAGCGTCCGCACCGTCCACGCCTCCCTCAACAACCTCGCCGCAACCCTCGACGCCGAATCACTCGGCGCGCACATCTGCGACCAAGACGCCGAAGAAGACCTCATCCTCCTCGTCGGCGCATCCTCCCAGGAAACCGTCCGCCAACGTCTCAAACAAGCCACCTCCGACGTCAACATCCGCAACTTCCTCGTCATCTGCGGCGACAGACCCATCGTCCAACGCCTCGCCATCGAATTCGGTGCCCGCGCCCTCCTCGTCACCGGCAACAACCAGGTCACCCAGGAAATCAAAGACTTCGCCATCGCCAAAGGAACCGTCCTCCTCCGCTGCCGCCAGGACACCGCCAGCGCAAACACCCTCATCCGCTGCTCCAGAACCGTCAGACACGTGATGGAAACAAACTTCCTCTCCGTCAACGAACTCGAACCCGTCTCCAAAATTCGCAAACAACTGGCTCCCCTCGCTCAAGACCTCTTCCCCGTCATCGAGTCACACTCCAACCACATGCTCGGCGTCATCGCCAAATCCGACCTCGTCGATCCTCCCAAACGCCGCTTCGCACTCGTCGATCACAACGAATACGCACAAGCCGTCTCCGGCATCGAAGAAGCAATCATCGCCGAAGTCATCGACCACCACCGCCTCTCCGGCGACCTCGTCTCCCGCGAACCCATCCGCTACCTCAACGAACCCGTCGGCTCCACCTGCACCCTCGTCGCACGGAAATTCTTCCACCGCGACCTCATCCCCGCCCCCGCCATCGCACTATGCCTCTGCGGCGGCATCGTCTCGGACACCCTCTGCCTCACATCCCCCACCACCACCAACCTCGACCGCAAAATGCTCACATGGCTCAGCGGCATCGCTCGCGTCGATGCAAAACAATTCGCCGATGAATTCTTCGCCGTCGGCTCCCTCATCGCCAACGGAACCTGTGACGAAATCATCCACTCCGACCGCAAGGAATTCCACGAACAAGGCCACTACATCTCCATCTCACAAGTCGAGGAACGCGACCTCCACGGCTTCAAAGCCAGACGCGCCGAACTCGAAAAAGGCCTCCGCAACCTCCAATACGAAAAAAGCATCGATATCGCCGTCCTCGTCGTCACCGATGTCGCCCTCCTCAAATCCATGGTTCTCGCCGTCGGCCCCGAAAAAATCATTGCCTCCCTCCCCTTCACCCGCATCGACGACACCCTCTACCTCGCCCCCGGCGTCGTCTCAAGAAAACGCCAAATCTTCCCCGCCGTCTCCAGCGCCATAGAATCCGCAATCCACTAAAAAAATCAACCCCAAGGCGCCAAGAAAGCCAGAGATAATGGGTTGAACCCAAAATCAAATCCACTTGGCGAACTTGGCGACTTGGCGGTTCAAAAATTCATATTTCTCTGGTGCTTTTATCGATAATACACGGCACCAAAACCCCATCACTCATCCCGTGGATCTTCTTCTTATCCGCCGGAACCAAAGTCGCCAAACACCCCCCGAAGCGAATCTGACCATCCCGCCCCGTAAAAAAATACGGACACAGCCGCGCCCTCACCTCCACCATCCGCACCTCACCATCCTCACCATACACAGGATGCTCGAAACGCCTCGCCTCGTGAAACTCCTGCATCACCCACGGCTGCTCCTCTGACTGCTCCAACGCATACATGAGCCTCTCCCTCCACTCCGCACGCGGCATGTCATGCCCCACAAAAACCCCCTTCGATCCCCACGCACTCTCATGAAACCCACTGATCTTTAAAACCAACTGCCGCTCCTTCTGCGAAAAATCCGCAACCTCCTCCCACGAATGCGCGTTCAACCTCGGCAACGCCGCATGGGGCGGCAACGGCTCCGGATCCAACACCCACCCGAACGGTATCAACCTCCTCAACCGCCTCAAATGCGCACCCCGCAAAACCTGCTCCCATAACCGCTTCAACGCCGGCGACCAAAACAACGCCAACCACAACTTCTCCTCCAAATGCGCCTTGAACGGCGGCGTCACATCCAATTCCCCACTCACCGACTTCTCCGCCAACTGCCGGAAAAACGGCAACGCCTCCCAATCAAACAACTCGAAAAAACGATACACCGCACGCCCGCACGCCTCATACTCCTCCGCACTCTCCACCTTCCACCCCTCACCCAGCTCCCCCACCAACCACTCCATCTCAGCCCGATAATCCCCCGCCTCCTCGGAAACCAAAACATCACCCCCATCCGGCATCATACTCCTGAACCCCTCAACCATCCCATCCGCCCCCCCCAACACCTCATACCCTGCCCCAGCATACACCCGCGACAACCACGCCGTAATCCCCATCCCCCCCGGCACACCATCCAGCTCCGTCAAAGAAAAATGCCCCTTCCCCAAAATCAAATCCGGACGAATCACCCTAGGAAACTGCTCCACCATCCCAGCTTCCCTCTGCAAAGCAACCATCCAATCCGGCTTCCCCTCATCTAACAACTCCGCCAACCACGGCTGCACCTTCCCCCCCGCCGACCTCCGGTAAAGCCCGTCACACGCCTGCTGGAACTTCGCCAACGGATACCCCATCGCACAAATCTCATCCGCCTCCGCCGCCGACAACCTCAACGGCTCCGGCGACCACTGCCACCCGCCGCCACCATACAAACCACCCTCAGGCAGCTCTCTCTTCAAATCTTCCAAAGCAATACCCACGCCCCACTCTCCTACCCGCTCCCAAAAAACGCAAGCAATGAGAGTTACTCCAAACCTACCCTCATCTTCATTGAAAGTTGAAAGTTGAATCTTGAAAGTTTCCCCCTCATCCTCCCCCCGTGCACCCCATCCCCGTCGAACCGTCCCTAGAATCCTTCCAAAACTTTTCCCAAAAAGGAAACGTCATCCCCGTATTCACCCAACTCGCCGCCGACTTCGAAACACCCCTCTCCGCCTACCTCAAACTCCGCGACACCAAACACTCCTTCCTCCTCGAATCCGCCGAGTCCTCCGACAAAGGCGGCCGCTGGTCAATCCTCGGCTCCGGCCCCAAACGCATCTTCACCGCACACGGCAAAAACATCACCATCACCGAGGGCAACAAAACCCGCACCCTCACCGCACCCGATGACGTCCTCGCCGCCCTCGAGCGCGAAATGAAACCCTTCCAGCCCGTCCCCAACCCCGCCCTCCCTCCCTTCTCCGGCGGCATGGTCGGCTACCTCGCCTACGACGCCGTCCGCCAATTCGAACCCTCCCTCGGCGAGCCACCACCCGACACCCTCGGCGTCCCCGACGCCCTCTTCATGCTCGCCGACACCCTCCTCGTCTTCGACCACCGCCTCCGCCGCCTCCAAATCATCGCCAACGCCTTCCTCAACGAACACGAATCCTCCGAAGCCGCCTACGCCGCCGCCACCGGACGCATCCACTCCATCATCGAAATCCTAAACCGCCCCCTCCACGTCCCCGCCCTCAACGGCCTCGCCAACATCACCGAAGCACCCGCCACCTCCAACACCACCCAAGCCGAATACGAACAAATCGTCCGCGACGGCAAAGAATTCATCAAAGCCGGCGACATCTTCCAATTCGTCCCCTCCCAACGCTTCACCACAGACTTCGACCAATCACCCGTCGACCTCTACCGCGCCCTCCGCCACGTCAACCCCTCCCCCTACATGTTCATCCTCGAAATGGACGACTTCGCACTCGTCGGCTCCTCCCCCGAAGTCCACGTCCGCTCCATCAACGGCCGCATCGACATCCGCCCCATCGCCGGCACCCGTTGGAGAGGAAAAACCCAGGAAGAAGACGACGCCCTCGCCGCCGACCTCCTCGCAGACCCCAAAGAACGCGCCGAACACCTCATGCTCGTCGACCTCGCCCGCAACGACGTCGGACGCATCGCTAGACACGGCCAAGTCAAAGTCGATGACTTCATGATCATCGAGCGCTACTCCCACGTCATGCACATCGTCTCCAATGTCACCGGCGAACTCGATGAAAACCACACCGCCTACGACGTCCTCCGCGCCACCTTCCCCGCCGGAACCGTCAGCGGCGCCCCCAAAATCCGCGCCATGCAAATCATCAACTCCCTCGAAAAAAACAAACGCTGCGCCTACGCCGGTGCCGTCGGTTATTTCGGCTTCGATGGCTCACACGACTCCTGCATCACCCTCCGCACCTGCCTCCTGAAAGACGGCAAAGCCCACGTCCAAGCCGGCGCAGGAGTCGTCGCCGACTCCGACCCCACCTACGAATACATCGAAACCGTCAACAAATCCAAAGCCCTCCTCCGCGCCATCGCCCTCGCCAAAACCCTAGGAGAGTAGGCTTCAGCCTACCAAGGAAAGCGGGTTTCAACCCGCCCAACCACATCCCCAACCCATCCCCCAATGAACACCAAAACCCTCCTCGTCGCCACCTCCATCATCTCCATCGCCATAGGCTTCATCATCGGAAAATCCACCTCCAAACCCGACTCTGAAACCGAAGCCCCACCCTCATCCCAAACCCGCACCGACCGCCACTCCTCTCGGGACTCCCTCACCCGCCCCCGCACCTCCAGCGACACCGCCCTCCTCGACTCCATCCTCGAAGGCCGCCCCATTCGCGACATCCCCCCAGCCGATCTCGCCGCCCTCATCGCCAGCCTCTCAAAATACGACCCGTACATGGATGCCCTCACCCGCACCAAAAAATCCTACCAGCTCCAGCTCCTCCTCACCAAACTCTCCGCCTCGGATCTCGCCACTCTCGCCACCACCATCTCCTCCGATCCCGAAGCCAAAAAATCCGGTGCCCTCAGCTCCATCCTATCCGCCTTAGCTGAAAAAAACCCTGACCGCGCCCTCGCCTGGCTCTCCACCCAGGAAAAAAACGGCGGCCTATACTCCATCGTCATCGGAGCCATCGCAAAAAACGACCCCGCCGCTGCCGCCGACCTCCTTCAGAACGCTCTCCTCGATGGAACCTTTTCAAACCACGAACATTGGACCGCCACCTACAGCGTCGGCCAGTCCATGGCGAAACTCGGCTCAGAATCCTTTATGAATTTCATCGATTCCCTCCCGCAGCAACAACAGGGAAACATCCTTTACAACGCCATCCAGCATGTCCCCGAAAGCGAACACATCAAACTGCTTGCGGATATCCACCAGCGTAAATTGAACGGCGACCTCGAGAATGTCAGCATGGAATACCTCTTTTCAAAAGTGCTCTCAACAAATGAATCAAAAGCAAAGGAATGGTTCTCAAAACTCCCGGACGGTGACGAAAAAAACTCCCTCCGCACCAGCGCTGCCTCCAACTACTTCCAAGCGGGCGATAAAGAAGCCGCCGCATCATGGATGCGCGACGCATTGACCAACTCTCCCGGCAAGGAAAAACAAATGCTCAACAACGTCATCAACACACTTGCTTACAATAACCCGGAAGCCATCCCCTTCTTCACCCAACTCCTCCCCGAAGGCATCGAATACACTGCCAAGGATATGGAGCAATACGCCATGAGATCACTCTTCAACGGCACCGGTGGCCTCACCGCCATCGCCTCCGCCATCCGCGATCCCGTCGAACAAGCCCTCCTCATCGCCAACACCTTGGGGAAAATCTCCTCCAAAGAAAGTGGCCATTACTCCCGCCTCAACGCCACAGACTTCGAAATCCTCTCCCGCAAAATCGCCACCATGGGCTTCACCGGCGAAAACGCCACCCTTGTCAACGAAGCCCTCCAATCCGCCAAAAACCCCACCCCAACCAAAAACAAATAACACTCTCCCCAAAACCCAAGGAGCCTAGGCTTCAGCCTACCAAGCAAAGCGGGTTTCAACCCGCACATCCCCCCTCGACATCTTCACTTATCAAAACCACACTCCATCCATGAATCTCACCCCGAAATTCATCCCCCCTTCTCCTCCTGCTTATACAAACCACAATTCGTTACTCTTAAATCATCAGTGTCCATCCGTGGTTCCAATATTTTTTCTCAGTGTAAAAACCACCCACAGAAAAGACATCTACCACTGAATCCAATTCCTCTTCCTTGAGATTTGAAATTTGAAAATTGAATTTTAAAAATTTATGCTCCTCATCCTCGA
>JBGSRM010000265.1:0-15511 GCA_041737575.1 Akkermansiaceae bacterium | reverse complement strand
TGCAGCACGCTGTATAATACCTGCAAATGCAGCACGGAAGGGCGTAGCTTTGGGTTGTCCGTTCATTGGATGAATTTTTAGTCATCGCAAGGAGGATGGGCAAGATGATTTTATGTGCGGGGAGTTTGTTCTATGGGTTGTTTTGGTAGGAGGATAGAGCAAATGAAGTGTTAGATGTCGCGTAAAGAGCTTCGCTCCACGCGATTGGTTAGTGATTTGGAAGAGAAGTCGGGCGAGTGCGGCGGCGCGTCGCTAGCGGAGGGACGGCGGATTCTGATCCGCTCCTCCATTTTTGTCAGACCAGGCGTGCGGCTAGGAGTTCGCGTTGGAAGATGAGTTCTTTGGGGAGGTGGTCGTAGAGGTCGATGAAGAGTTCGCCTTGGGAGACGAGTTCGGCGCGCCATTCGGAGCGGTCGAATTTCATGACGGTGTCGAAGTCGGCTTGGGTGAAGTTTTCGAGGTCTTCGGTGTTGAAGTTTTCGAAGTCCGGGGTCCAGCCGATTTGGGTTTCGTGGCCGGCGGCGGCGCCTTTGCAGCGTTTTACGATCCATTCGAGGACGCGCATGTTTTCGGAGAAGCCGGGCCACATGAATTTGCCTTCGGGGGTTTTGCGGAACCAGTTGACGTGGAAGAAGCGGGGGAGGTGGGTGAGGTAGCGTTGCATTTCGAGCCAATGGGCGAAGTAGGCGCCCATGTTGTAGCCGCAGAAGGGGAGCATGGCCATGGGGTCACGGCGGACTTTGCCGATGGTTCCGGCGGCGGCGGCGGTCATTTCGGAGCCCATGGTGGCGCCGACGTAAACGCCGTGGCTCCAGTTGAAGGCTTGATATACGAGAGGCATGGTGGTGGCGCGGCGACCGCCGAAGATGACGCCGTCGATGGGGACGCCATCGGGGTTTTGCCAATTCGGGTCGATGGTGGGGCATTGGGTGGCGGGGGCGGTGAAGCGGGAGTTGGCGTGGGCGGCGGGGCGTCCGCAATCGGGTGTCCAGTCCTGGCCGGTCCAGTCGATGAGGTGGGCAGGTGGTTGTTTGGTGAGGCCTTCCCACCAGACATCGCCGTCGTCGGTGAGGGCGACGTTGGTGAAGATGGAGTTTTCGGCCATGGATTCCATGGCGATGCGGTTGGATTCCCAGTTGGTGCCGGGGGCGACGCCGAAGAAGCCGGTTTCCGGGTTGATGGCGTGGAGTTTTCCGTCTTCGTGAGGCCAGAGCCATGCGATGTCGTCGCCGATGATGGAGGTTTTCCAGCCGGCATCGGCGTAGGGTTTCGGTGGCTCGAGCATGGCGAGGTTGGTTTTTCCGCAGGCGGAGGGGAAGGCGGCGGTGAGGTAGGTGGTGGAGCCATCGGGGGCGTGGATGCCCAGGATGAGCATGTGCTCGGCCATCCAGCGGTGTTCGCGGGCGATGTTGGAAGCGATGCGGAGGGCGAGGCATTTTTTTCCGAGGAGGGCGTTGCCGCCGTAGCCGGAGCCGAAGGACATGATTTCGCGGGCATCGACGAAGTGGGAGATGTATTTATCGTCGTTGCAGGGCCATGTGGTGTCTTGTTGGCCGGGTTCGAGGGGTGCGCCGACGGAGTGGAGGCATTTGATGTATTGCGCGTGGCCATCGCGTTTTTTGGGGACGGTTCCGGAGGCTTCTTCTTCGAGGCGTTTTAGGATGTGAGTGCCCATGTGAGCCATGATGCGCATGTTGACGACGACGTAGGGGCTGTCTGTGAGTTGGATGCCGACTTTGGCGAGTGGTGAGTCGATGGGGCCCATGCAGAAGGGGATGACGTACATGGTGCGGCCTTTCATGGAGCCGGCGAATTTTTGGGTGAGGGTTTCGCGCATGAGGGCGGGGTCGGCCCATTTGTTGGTGGGGCCGGCTTCGTCGGGGCGTTTGGTGCAGATAAACGTGCGTTCTTCGACGCGTGCGACATCGGAGGTGGTGGAGCGGGCGAGGAAGGAGTTGGGGCGTTTTTCCGGGTTCAGGCGGATGAAGGTTCCTGAGTCGCAGAGGAGCTGGGTGAGGCGGTTCCATTCGTCTTGTGAGCCATCGCACCAGACGATTTGGTCGGGGGTGCAGAGGGCGGCGGTTTCATCGATCCAAGATTGGAGTGAGGGGAGAGTTGTTGCGTTATTTTTCATTACGATGTGATTCAAGCGGATTGGATGCCAATGAGCAAGGATAGGCGGTTGATTCGTGGGATATGCATGGATTCGGGCAAATCACGCGGACTTGAAGGGATTGTGAAGGATAAATCTCCGAATAACTTGGAATGTTTCACCGCCAAGACGCCAAGTCCGCCAAGTGGATTGGATGAAGAATTTACTTTGCTTTCCTTGGCGAGTAATTAGGCGAGGAGTTCTAGGAAGTGGCGGTGGACTTCTTGGTTGGGGACGATGCCGGAGAAGCGATCCGACTGAGGGCCGATGGCGGAGATGGTGGTGGGGTCTGAGGTGTGGGAGGTGCCGGTCCAGCCGATGCCGGTGTGGTTGCCTGCAATTTGGCCGAGGAGACCGTTGGGGTTGTCGAGTTGATTGCTCCACTCGGATACGACGCCGGTGGTGATGGAGGAGTAGAGGGCGGCGGTTTCGTTTTCCTTGAGGGCGAATCCGAGTTTTTCTTTTACCATGGAGGAGAGGTTTTCGGGAGTGTTTTCCGACAAGCGTCCCCAGTCTTCGAGGAGTTTTTCGTAGGAGGCGGTGATGGAGGTGATTTTTTTGAAGGCGTCGTTAGAGTCCGCGTAATTTTTTCCGGTGCCGTTGAGGCCGGGGTTGGCGTTGCCGTGGTCGCTGGTGATGATGACGAGGATGTCTTTGTGAGGGGCGGTTAGTTCGAGGACTTTGGCGATGGCGTCGTCGAAGGCGAGTTGATCCCAGAGCAGGGCGGCGATGTCGTTGGCGTGAGCGCCGTGGTCGATGCGTCCGCCTTCGATTTGGAGGAGGAATTTTTCGGGATGCCCGAGGAGGTTTTTGAGGGCGACCTCGGACATTTCGGCGAGGGTGGGGATTTTTCTGATGAGTTCCGGGTTGTTGAGGCGATCAACCTCGAAGGGGATGTGGGAGTCGCTGAAGAGGCCGAGTATTTTATCGGATTTTGATTTCAGGAGGGAGTCGCGATCTTCGAGGAGTTCATAACCGGCTTTGGTGTAGGGGGAGATGGCATCGCGGGAGTCGATGCGTTTTTTGGGGCTGAAGAAGTCCATTCCGCCGCCCATGATGAGATCGACGTGGCCGAGGTATTGGGGTGCGATGAGGTGTTCGTCGTCGCGGTGAGCGGTGACGGCTGCGAAGCCTGCGGGGGTGGCGTGGGTGACGGTAGCGGTGGTGACGAGGCCGGTGCGGCGGCCAAGTTTTTTGAGGTGGCGGAGGATGGGTGTGGATTGGGAACCGTCCGGGCGGATGTTGACGGCGGCATTGTTAATTTTCGCGCCGCCGCCCCATGCGGAGGCTGCTGCGGCGGAATCGGTGACGTAGGAGTCTGCGGAGCTGCATTCCATGAGGCCGCGTGCGGAGGAGGGGTCGGCGATGATTTCCCACCAGCGTGTTCCTTTGTTTCTGACGATTTTCGAGAAATTTTCCGCCATGGTGAGGACGCCGTTGCTCATGCCATCGGAGACGAGGAAGACGATGCCGCGGACTTCGGTTTTTTCCTTTTCTGTGGTGTTGCAAGAGTTGAGCAGGGTTGCCGCGCCGCCGAGGCCGCTGAGTTTCATCCAGTCGCGTCTGCCGATTTTTATTTTGCTCATGGGGGTAGGGTAGCCATGTGGGGATGGGAGGCAAGTCGTCGGAAGAGGCATTTGGCGACATTCCTGTCACGCAGTGCTTGCGCGTTGCGGGTGAGTCCACTAGCACACTGTCCATGAGTAATGATCCGAATCAGCACGTTTCTTTGGGAGACATGTATTCCGACTATTTTTTGGATTATGCGAGTTATGTGATTTTGGAGAGGGCGGTTCCGCATTTGCATGATGGGTTGAAGCCGGTGCAGCGGAGGATTTTGCATTCGATGAGGGAGTTGGATGACGGGCGGTATAACAAGGTGGCGAATGTGGTGGGAAATACGATGAAGTATCATCCGCATGGTGATCAGTCGATCGGGGATGCGATGGTGCAATTGGGGCAGAAGGATCTGATGATTGATACGCAGGGGAACTGGGGGAATACGTTGACGGGAGATGGTGCGGCGGCGCCGAGGTATATTGAGGCGCGGTTGACGAAGTTTGCGTTGGAGGTGGCGTTTAATCCGAAGACGACGCAGTGGTTGCCATCGTATGATGGGCGGAATCAGGAGCCGTTGACGTTGCCGATGAAGTTTCCTTTGTTGTTGGCGCAGGGTGTGGAGGGCATTGCGGTGGGGTTGGCATGTAAGATTTTGCCGCATAATTTCAATGAGCTGATTGATGCGGCCGTGGCTTATTTGAGGAAGGAGCCGTTTGAGTTGGTGCCGGATTTTCCGACTGCGGGGATTATGGATGCGGCGGAGTATCGGGATGGTTTGCGAGGTGGTCGGGTGCGGGTGCGGGCGCGGATCGCGGTGGAGAAGAAGAATTTGTTGAGGATTACGGAGATACCTTTTGGGACGACGACGGGAGGGTTGATGGATTCGATTGTGAGTGCGGGGGAGAAGAACAAGATCAAGGTTCAGAAGATCGAGGACAACACCGCGGAGCATGTGGATATTTTGGTGCATTTGCCGGCGGGAGCGGATGCGGAGACGACGCGTGATGCGCTGTATGCGTTTACGGATTGCGAGATGAGTTTGCCGCCGAATGCGGGGGTGATTGTGGATGGGAAGCCGGCGTTTTTGGGGGTGACTGAAATTTTAAAACGGAGTGTGGATCAGACGCGGGAGTTGTTGCGGATGGAGTTGGAGATTCGTTTGGGAGAGCTGGGAGACAAGTGGCATTTTTCCTCGTTGGAGAAGATTTTCATCGAGAACAGGATTTACCGGGACATTGAGGAGTGTGAGACGTGGGAGGCGGTGTTGAAGGCGATTGATGAAGGGTTGAAGCCGTTTAAGAAGTTGTTGAGGCGTGAGGTTACGGAGGAAGATTTGGTGAGGTTGACGGAGATACGGATCAAGAGGATATCGAAGTTCAATTCGTTCAAGGCGGATGAGGAGATTCGGGGTATTGAGGATGAGATGGCGGAGACGGAGAAGAATCTGAAGAGTCTGACGCGATATACGATCAAGTGGTATGAGAGTTTGGGGAAGAAGTATGGCAAGGGTCGGGAGCGTCGGACGGAGATTGCCTCGTTCGGGCGGGTGGATCGGACGCAGGTGGTGGCGGCGACGGAGACATTGTATTTGGATGCGAAGAATGGATTTGCGGGGACGGGATTGAAGAAGGAGGAGCCGTTGGAGAAGTGCTCGATGTTAGATGATGTGATTATTTTTTCGGCGGATGGGAAGATGAAGGTGATGAGGGTTGCAGAGAAGTTTTTCGTGGGGCCGAAGCCGTTGCGTGTGGCGGTGTTGAGGAAGGATGAGGATTTGATTTACTCGATGATATATCGGGATGGGAAGGACGGGAATGTGATGGCGAAGCGGTTTACGATCGGGGGGATCACGAGGGACAAGGAGTATGATCTAACAAAGGGGACGCCTGGGACGAGGGTGTTGTATTTCAAGTTTCATGGGACGAATGAGGAGAGTTCGGCGCAGATGTTGTTGGTGCATATGAAGTCAGGGTTGAGGTTGAGGAATTTGGTGAGGCCTGTGCATTTTGCGGAGTTCGGGATTAAGAGTCGGGGGAGTTTGGGTAATATCGTGACGAAGCATCCGGTGGAGAAAATCGTGATGGCACCGAAGGATTATACGCCTTAGGATTTTTTTAACCGCGAATTTCCGCGAATCCATTGCTATGAAAATTTAGGGGAATGTTAATATGAGAGCTTTGACCTCGAAAATATTTCCTTTTTGATGAGTATTGAACCCGAAATCCTAAGTTCCAGATAAGTTACTGCTAATTTTACCACGGAGACACGGAGGAAACGGAGAACACGGAGGAGCTTCAAAATGCCATTCTCAGTGTCTTCCAAAACCTCTGTGGTTCTGTTGTAAAACTGGGATTCTTGCGTATCTAACTTCGGAGTTCGGGTTGAACGGAAAATACATCATTTTTGTGTTCAGATGGATTGACGACACCCTAAGATGGCTACATTATTGTGCTACGATGAAAACAGCAACTGTTCGAGATTTGAGGAATCAATATACGAGCGTCCTTCGTTGGGTGATGGCTGGTGAAGATGTGCTGATTACCCAGCGAGGTGTCGTCATTGCGAGACTGAGTCCTGAAACGTCAAATACCGCTCAGGTTGTGGATTGGGCATCGAGTCCAGAGGTGTTGAGGGATCGAAGTGAGGATATTGTTTTAAGTGCTGAGCAATCGGCAGAAATCCTAGCGGAGGCAGGTGGAAGATGGTGATTGCCTGCGACACCAGCTTTCTCTTTTCGCTCTACGGAAGCGATGCTCATAGCCAACGGGCTGTGGCTTGGGTGGCTCAAAACAAATTGGCACTTTGTCTGAACAGTCTAACACATTTTGAGTTGGGAAATGCTCTTCGGTTTTCAGAGTTTCGCAAAGTCATACCCGTTGGCTCGGCGGCCGCATATTGGGCTGGCTTCGAGGCAGCCATTTCTCAAGGCCGATTGATTGTGGTCACTTCCAATCTTGCTGATGTGGTCGATGAGGCAAAGCGGCTTTCTTCCATACGCACTCTTCATGGAGGTCACCGTGGGTTTGATATACTTCATGTCGCGAGTGCTCTTATGATGAAGGCGACGCAGTTCCTTACGTTTGACGAGAATCAAAAGAATTTAGCCGAGTCCGAAGGACTTATTGTGCCAGTATGATGGGCTATGCAGAAGCTCGCTAGATTTGCAACTTGCACATCAAAGGTGTGAGGTTGAGTCTTTGGCGTAATTTTTTTGTGATTGAGATGATAGAGATCGGTAAGCGGGCGGAGTTGGCTGTGTTGCGGGATAAGCAGTATGGATTGTATTTGGATGGTGGGGAGCTTGGGGAGATTTTGTTGCCGCATGGGGAAGTGCCGAGGGGGTGGGATATCGGGCAGAAGTTGGATGTATTTTTGTATTTGGATTCGGAGGATCGGTTGGTGGCAACTTTGAAGAGGCCGCGGGCGATGGTGGGGGAGTTTGCGAGGTTGAAGTGTGTGGCGGTGACGGCGGTGGGAGCGTTTTTGGATTGGGGGTTGACGAAGGATTTGATGGTTCCGTTTCGGGAGCAGAAGATGAAGATGGAGGAGGGCAGGAGTTATTTGGTGAAGGTGTTGTTTGATGGGGAGTCGAGGCGTTTGATCGCGACGGCGAGGTTGGCGCGGCAATTGAATTTGACGCCTGCGAGTTATGCGGTGGGGGATGAGGTGGAGTTGATTGTTTTTGAGAAGACCGAGCTTGGGTATAAGACGATCATCAATCATGCTCATGAAGGTTTGCTTTATGCGAACGAGGTATTCCAGGGATTGTCGATCGGGGAGAAGATGACGGGCTGGATTGCGGCAGTGCGTGAGGATGGTAAGATTGATGTTTCGCTGCACGCGCCGGGGCGTGGGAGGGTGGATGATTTGGAGAAGAGGATTTTGGGTGAATTGGTGGCTCGTGGGGGATTTTGGGGGATTGGTGATCACACGCCAGCGGATGAGATTCGGGAGGATTTGGGTGTGTCGAAGAGGACGTTCAAGCAGGCGTTGGGGGCGTTGTTGAAGAAGAGGTTGGTGACGGTGGCGGAGAATGGGATTCGGTTGAATTGAGATTTCTGGGAGTGCTTTGTGCCTTGTGGGATGGGCGCAAAAGAACGCAAGGAACGCAAAGGTGGACGTTTTGCGACGATGATTTTTGTTTTGGGTTTAGGCTTTTGCGCGGGATTTTTGGATGAAGCCGATGGTTCCGAGTAGGAACAGAACTGGTAGGATGATCATGCAGATAGTTGACATAATCCCCTTGAGGCCGGGAGCGCTCATGCCCTGATAAGTTACCCAGAAAACTGCGCAGCTTACGAGGCCGGTTGCGAGAAGCATGAGGCCGTTCCAGCGAAGACGACTTGCGCCAGAGGGTAATTCCGAGCCGAGAGTCGCTTTGGAGTTCATGAGGAGGAAGAAAGTGAAGTAGGCGATTGGAATGAGTGAGCCAGCGATCGTCGAAGCCGGGACGGCGAGGGCTGCTTTGGAAGCTCCTGTCCAGATGGCAGGGTTGAAGAAGCCGATTATACCGGGAATCATTGCTCCGATGAAATGTGCGGATTTGTTGTCTGGTTGACCCATCGCTTCGGTGAGGCAGAATCCGTTGATCAACATAAGCATGATGATGGTAGAGACAGCCATACCAAGCACGCCGAAGCCGAAGATTTTTTGTGCGAGAAATTGTCCGGTAAATGGTTCGAGTGCAGAGGCGAGTTGGGCGACATCGCGTCTGGCAAGCATAGCCGCTATTTCTTTGTCAGCGGGAGTAAGAAGAGCAGCGGCTTCTTCTGGAGTTTTGGCGCGGCCATCGGCGACGATTTTGCCTAGAATGGGTTTTAGGGCTTCGTTGTAAGAACCTTTCATCGCTGGGATGACATTTCCATCTTTGTCGAGGACATCGAGGGTTTTGCCATGGAATTGTGATGCTGATGCAATGACGAGGCAGCCGGTGGCGATTACAAAAGGGATGATGAGTCCAAGCGACAGGTCGAAGATTGCGAGACCACGGTGACGCTTGCCCCAATTTCTTTTCAGGATGGAGTAAGGTAGCAAGAAGGTCATGTTGATGCCGACTGCGGTTCCGAAAGCGGCGATCATGATTCCGGCGTGATCACCAGTGACGATTTTTGTCCAGTGTCCGGAGTTTTCTCCAGTTTTAGCGATGGCTTCGGTGAATGCTGGGGTTGGGTTTGAGAAGTAGGAGAAATTTGGCATGTGGCCTTTCAGAATGGATCCCATATCGACAGCTCCTTTGAAAATGAGTGTAATAGTGACCCCAACGAAGGATAGGACAATCAAGCCAACCATAATTTTAAGGATACGCTCGAACCACATGATTCCGTTACCTCCTTTGTTATAAGCGGCCACGATGATGGCAGAAGCTAGAAAGATCAATCCGCCGATGATGTAAGGGCTGGTTGAGGCGGAGGCAGGAGCAATGTTTTGTTGGATGGCGGCTGTGGCGAGGGAAAATTGAGGTAGGATAAATATCATGTTGGCGATGGCGGCGCCGATGATCCAAGCCCATGCAAGAAAAGGGGAAATTCGGCGCATGACGAGGCCGAAGGGGCGTTCGCCGGTGGAGAGGGTGACGTAGGTTATGGCGGAGAGCATGATGACGCCGCAGATCATGGCGAGAGGTTGGAGCCAGAGCATGTGGGGGCCGAAGAGGATGCCGAGGTAGAGGGCGCCTGCGAGGGAGCCGCCGCCGAGGGTGATGGCGCCTTGAAGCCAGCCGGGGCCGGAGAGTTTGGCATAAATGGCGGCTTTGCCCAGGGGGCCTTTGGTGGCTGCTTCGTCGAGGAGCTCGATTTCGGTTTTTGAAAGCTGGTTTTTCATGGGCTGTTCGGGGATGATTGGAGGAATATGATGAATAGGAAAGAAATTTAACGAAAGGCAGTTTGGAGATTTTTCATGCTTTCTGTTGCGAGAGTTTCCGGGCTTAGTTTTGTGTCGAAGACTTCTACCGAGATCCACTTGTCGTAGCCTCCTTGGATGAGTTCGTTGGCGATGGGCTTGAAGTCTATGTCGCCCATGCCGGGGCCGCGGAGGTTGGGGTCGTTGGCGTGGAAGTGGGCTGTCCATGGGAGGGAGTCACGGATGATTTGGGGAATGGGGATGGTGTCGGCGGACATGGCTTTTACGTCGAGGTGGAGGCGGACGTTGGGGGAGTTGATTTTTTCGAGGAGGGAAATGGTTTCGGCGGCGGTGTTGATGAAGTTGGTTTCCGAGGGGCCGAGAAATTCGAAGGCGATGGTGATGTTAGATTCTGTTAGATGGGGGGAGAGGCGTTGAAAGAAGTCGATGAAGCGGGCTTCGACATCGGGGCGGGACCAGGTGGGTTCGAGGGTGCGTTGCTGGGGGCTGCCCCAGACCATGATTGTTCCGCCCATGGCGGAGCAGAGTTCGGCGAGGTGGCGTGCGTAGTCGAAGGTTTTGGAATGGATGGTTGGATCGGGGTTGGTGAGGTGGTAGCCGGTTGTTTTGGCGAGGAGCCAGTGGAAGCCGACCATTTCGAGACCGTGATCGCGGACGATGTTGCCGAGTTGGGTGGCATCGGTTAGGGAGAGGGTTTCGGGGTTTCCGAGGGTGAAGGGGGCGACTTCTAGGCCGGTGTAGCCGTGTTTTGCGGCTTGGGCGCAGGAGCCGGGGAAGTCGTGGTCTCGGAAGGTTTCGTTGCAGATGGCGAATTTCATAAGCCTAGATGGGGAAAATTTTTTAACCGCGAATGGACGCGAATGAACGCTAATTTTTAATATGAGTGTTCAAGTGTTTTTTCTTATGATGAGGGGTTGTTGCGGTGATTTTTGAAGATGGCGAGAGTGATGTCGCGTTCGGTTTTGTGGTCAATGCAGGGCAGAGGGTAGTTGGGGGCGAGGGGGATGTTGTTTTCGGGTGGGGATTGGAATTTTTTGGGATCTACGTCTTGGAGTTCGGGGATCCAGCGTTTGATGTAGATGCCCTCAGGATCGTGTTTGGTGGTTTGGGACCAGGGGTTTTGGATGCGGAAGTAGGGAGCGGCGTCGGCGCCGGTTCCGGCGGACCATTGCCAGCCGCCGTTGTTGGAGGCGATTTCGCCATCGACTAGTTGTTGCATGAAGTGGGACTCGCCGAGTTTCCAATCGATGTGGAGATCTTTTGTGAGGAACATGGCGGTGATCATGCGGACGCGGTTGTGCATGAAGCCGGTGGCGAGGAGTTGGCGCATTCCGGCATCGACGATGGGGAAGCCGGTTGTGCCGGATTTCCATTTCTCGAAATTTTCGTTGGGTTCAGCCCACGGCAGGCCTTTCCAATCGGAGTTGAACTCGTGCTCGAGGATGTGTGGGAAGTGGTGGATGATGGCGAAGTAGAATTCACGCCAAGCGAGTTCGGAGATGTAGGTTTGGATGGAGGCGCGGGCGGTTGATGTGGCGGAAGGGAGTTCGGCGAGGATTTTGTGGAAGAGGTAGCGGATGGAGATGGTGCCGAAGCGGAGGTCTTGGGAGATGCGTGAGGTGGCTTCGAGGGCGGGGAGGTCGCGGGTTTGTGAGTAGTTGAGGATAATGTTGGCCAGGGCGTTTTTTGCGCGTTGTAGGGCGGCGCGTTCGCCGGGTTCGGGGAGGGTGGCGGTAGGGGTTTCGAGGCCCCAATGGGAGACATCGGGAAGGTCGAGGGAGGGGATGTTGGTGGGGGTGTTGAGGGGTTTTGGTTTTGGGAGCGGGGAGGGTTTTGGTTTGGATAGCCAGTTTTTTGAGTAGGGTGTGAAGACGCGGTAGGGGGCGGCGGATTGTGTTAGAATTTCGGTTGGGTTGTGGAGGGTGGCGTCGTCGAAGCCTTTACATTCCACGTTGAGGGAGGCGCAGAGGGTTTTGAGTTGTAGTTCGGTTTGTTTTCCGAAGGGGTCGGGATCGTTGTTGAAGAAGACGGCGGAAGCGTTGGTTTCCGTGATGAGTTTTTCGAGCGTGGAGACGGCATCGCCTTCACGGATGATCAGCCTGCCGGTGATCGTGCGGAGGTTTGCATCGAGGGAGCTGAGGCAGCCACAGAGGAAATGTTGGCGGTTGGGGCCGGTCCAGTTGTGGTGTTTTTTCCAAGAGCTGAGGATGTAAACGGGGATGACGTTTCCCTGTTTGGATGCGTGGTGAAGGGCGGTGTTGTCGGATATGCGTAGGTCGCGACGGAACCAGTGAATGACGGTGGGCATTCACGAATGAAGCAGCAAATGGGCGACTTGGAATGGAAAAAAATCGCGGAGACGAATCAAAGTTTCGCGAGATATGTTTCGACCTTTTTGGCGGCCGTGGGTGCGAGTTTGCCGTTTACGGGTTTTGTATTCGAGAGCATTTCCTTGAGTTGGGAGAGTGCGTCCTCGGCTGCGGCGAGGGATTTTTTGGGGCCGCCGAATTTTTTATCAGAGAAGTATTTGATAAAATTGGTGCGGTGGCGGCTGATACAGAGGCGCCAGCCTTCGAAGGCCGCGTTCTCGTAGGTGAATCGCGTGAGGTTTTTCTTCGATTTCATGGTATACGATTGGTAAGTGTTAGATTTATGCTTGGAAATCGAGGAAATCCAAGGATATTTCTGCCAATATGAGAAAAATCACGAAAAAAAGGGTAGATAGGAGAGAAAAAGCATTGCAACGGAGAAGGAATGTGATTTTCTTCGCCCCCCGCAGGAAAGGTTAGATCAAAACGCCGTCGGTCCTCAGGAGTGCGAGAGCATTCAGCCTGCGAGAGGGTAACCCGGCAACTTGAAACAAATATGGCTACAACAACACTTGCTCGATTCGAGCTACCAAACCGTCTCGTTCGTAACGAGGAAACAGCGACAGACACATACGCCCAGTTTATCGCAGAACCATTTGAGCGTGGATATGGGCACACGATCGGCAACTCACTGCGCAGGGTGCTGCTTTCCTCTTTAGAGGGAGCATCTATCACATCCGTGAGAATTGCCGGTGTGCAGCATGAATTTTCGAGCCTCCCCGGAGTGGTTGAGGATGTGACGGACATCGTGCTCAACCTGAAGAAAGTCAAATTTGCGCATAACGAGAAGGAAGCGCGCATCATGACCATCAAGGTTGAGAAGGAAGGCGTCATCACCGCTGGTGACATTATTGAAGATCATATTTATTCCGTGGTGAATAAAGACCAGGTGATCTGCTCCTTGGACAAGAAAGTGAAGTTCGAGTGTGAATTCGAGGTTCGCGTGGGACGTGGATTTTCGACTGGCGATGAGAACAAGCGCAAGGATCAGGCGATCGGCGTGATTGCAATCGACTCGATTTTCTCTCCGGTGACCCGTGTCAAATACAGCGTGGACAGCACACGCGTTGGCCAGATCACCGACTATGACAAACTTACTTTGGACATCTGGACAGATGGACGGATTACTCCGCAGGACGCGTTGCTTCAGGCGTCGGCGATTCTTCGCCATCACCTTGATGTGTTCGTCAACTATGACGAGAACGCGGTAGATTTCGAGGAGGCTCCGGCGGAGTCGAGCGAAGAGAACGCGGCGCTGAAAAAACTTCTCAACATGTCGGTGAACGAGATCGAGCTCTCCGTTCGTGCGGCAAACTGTTTGAACAACGCGAACATCACGACGGTTGGACAGCTTGCGATGAAGTCCGAAGCGGAGATGCTGAAGTATCGCAACTTCGGCAAGAAGTCGCTTAACGAGATCAAGGACAAGCTCGTCGAGCTTGGATTGGGTCTCGGTATGTCGTTTGAGCCGAATTTGCTCAGTGGCGGGGCTCTCCCGACACGTGGCATACGTCTTGGAGTAGAGGATGAAGCACCGGTGGGTCTTGCCGATCTCATCGCGCAAAACATTGATGATTGAACCAACGAATTATAGAAACCTTAAAGGAAGCAAACGATGAGACATCGCCGCAATACAACAAAACTCAAGCGTACCACAGCGCATCGCAAATCCCTGCTCGCAAACCTTGCCTGCAGTTTGATCGAACACGGACGCATCAGAACGACACTGGGCAAGGCAAAAGCGCTGCGCCCGGTTGCCGAGAAACTAGTCACACAAGCCAAGCGCAACGATCTGCATTCGCGGAGACTGGCCATCGCGTTTCTTCGCCAGAAGAACGCAGTGAGCAAGTTGTTCGCGGAGGTGGCACCAGCAGCTGCAAGCCGCCCCGGTGGCTATTGCCGTATCACGAAGCTGGGTCAGCGCATGAGTGATTCCGCTCCGATGGCGGTAATCGAATGGGTTGATCTGCCGAGTGTTGATGAAGCAGAAGAGGTAGTGGCTGTTGCCGAGGAAAAAGCACCTGAAGCAGAGGTAGCTCCGAAGAAGAAGGTTGCGAAGAAAGCAGCCAAGAAAACGGAAGAGGCACCTGCGGCCAGTGATGCTGAGTAAGAGCAGTGATTAAACAATCAAGCAAAGCCTTCCTGAGAAATCGGGAAGGCTTTTTTGTTGGCAGGAATATACTGCCGCGCATCAAGATTTGTGGAAATGGTAAAGTGGAGTTTTCATTTTGCTCATAGATGTGTCGCCCCTACAGGGCTGTGAATCATGGGGAACGGGAGGACCTAGGGCGATGCCCTAGGCTGGTATGGGTTGCCCCGTTGGGGCTGAAAATGATTGGGGAACGGGAGGACCTAGGGCGATGCCCTAGGCTGGTATGCGTCGCCCCGTTGGGGCTGAAGAAAAAGCACGTTTCCACAAAACCTCATGCGCGGCGGTATAAACTTTGTGATCGGGGAGTTGTCAGGCGGTTTGGCCGGGAAGTGATTGCGGCTTGATAGGAGGTTTCGTATGAGGCATTAAGTTCAGTTGCTTCGCATGGAGTTTATTTTTTTAATTTATGAGACAGGAATCCGAGAGTGGTCAGGACACGAATGCGAGTGAAACGCCTGGTGGAAATGATGCCGATGGCGGTTCCAAAATCGAGAAGCGCACTTTCTGGTGTTTCATTTCCTACAGGCACACGGACAATCATGAAACGGGGCGGCAATGGGCGAGTTGGATACATCATTCGTTGGAGACATATGAAGTGCCGACAGATCTTGTGGGGCAGACGAACGAGAGGGGTGATGTAATTCCAGCGAGGATTTATCCGGTGTTTCGTGACGAGGAGGAGCTTCCGGTGGATAGCGATTTGTCGCAGCCGATTTTCCGTGCGTTGGATGTGAGTAAATTTTTGTTGGTGATCTGTTCTCCGAGAGCGGTTCAGAGCCGGTATGTGGCGGAGGAGATTCGGTATTACAAAAGTTTGGGGTATGAGAATCGGGTGTTGGCGGCGATGATCGAGGGTGTGCCGAATGCGAGTGCGGATCGCACGATGGACGGCACGAGGGAGTGCTTTCCCGAGCCGCTGCGGAGGAAGGTGGGGAGAAACGGTGAGTTGTTAGAAGAGCTTGCCGAGCCAGTGGCAGCGGATTTCAGGTTGGAGGAAGGAGAGCAGGGTTGGTGTATTCCGGAGGCGTATCGGGAAGCATTGAAAAGCTCCGGGAATTTGTCCGCCGTGGAAATTGAGAAGCGGGTTGGAGTTTATCGAAAGCGATGTGATCTCATGCTGCTCAAGATTGTGGCGGGGGTTCTGGGAGTGCCGCTGGGGACTTTGACACAGCGTGACAAGGAGTATCAGTTGGTTCTGGCGCGGAAGCGAGCGAAGGTGTTGAGACGTTGGTTGGCGGGGGTGGGTGTTTCCTGTTTGTTGGCCGTGGCGGGAGCGGTGGTTGCGGCGAAGCAGACGAGTTTGGCACGAGAGCGAGAGGCGGATGCGATCAAGCAGAAGGCGATCGCGGTGGCTCAAGAGGAGGAAGCGGTGAGGCAGAAAGGCATTGCGGAGGTTCAGGAGGCTGAGGCAAGAAAGCA